>NZ_JAQCSY010000031.1:0-35603 GCF_027686195.1 Coprococcus sp. AF102-57
ATTTTGGGGCTTTTGACCCTGGCATCATGTCATTAAGTTAAGATGACCAATCAAGATCTTAGCATCAGAAATGATGCTAGGGTCTTTTTTTTGTTTGCCGATAGATCTCTTTTATATTTTCACAAAAAGATATTGCGTATATATAGCGGAGAGATAAGGATAAAACGCTATATATAGTATACTAATCGTTCGTATTTTGGTGAATAAGCATAATATACGAATGGCGACCATAGTATTTGCTTTCTGAATCTGCTACGCTTTTATTACGAAATGGTGGCCGCCCGATCAGAGAAAAAAATAAAGGCAATGGGTAAGGAGGGAGAACAGAGAATAGGATGGTGATAGAGCAAAGAGGTTAACAAGGAGGTTAAAAATGTGGAATATATTACGAAAAAGGATTTAATAGATTGTTCTACGCCGGATGAGTTTTGCTTTTCACTATGCTGCATGGAATGTAAAACAGTATGGAAAAGTACACCAATTCGTTTTTCCAGAGCGGGGAAAAAACCGGAAAATGAAAATCGGAAGATTATTTATGATACACTTTATGAACGGGAAAAGAATTTAGCATTTCAAAAAGCATTGAATCAGGCGAAAGAGATCTTTAATATTTGTCCGATATGTAAGCGTCTTGTATGTGACCATTGCTTTTTAATCTGTGATGATCTGGATATGTGTGTGCAATGTGCTACAAAGCTTAATGAAAAAGGTACTGTTGTAGGATGAAAACAAAAAAGAAAAATGAAAAAGAAAGGAGAACTTTGTTATGAAAAAATATGAGATTTTAGGAGGAAATTTACCAGTTGTTGTATGTGAATTATCAGCAGGAGAATCTATGATCACAGAAAGCGGAAGTATGAGCTGGATGAGCCCGAACATGAAAATGGAGACGATTTCCGGAGGCGGAATGAAGAAAATGTTCGGCAGACTGATGTCTGGTGATTCTGCGTTTCAAAACAGATATACCGCAGAAGGTGCAGACGGAATGATTGCATTTGCATCAAGTTTTCCGGGAGCGATCAAAGCATTGGAGATTAGCAACGGTCACTCCATGATCGTGCAGAAGAGTGCATTCCTTGCTTCAGAAGAAGGCGTAGAACTGTCCATGCATTTTCAGAAAAAATTAGGGAAAGGCATATTTGGAGGAGAAGGTTTCATTATGCAGAGATTGAGCGGAAATGGAACCGCGTTTGTAGAAATTGATGGACATGCAGTGGAGTATGATTTGAGTGCAGGACAGGAAATTTTGATCAGTACGGGGTACTTAGCGGCAATGGAAGAAACCTGCACTATGGATGTTGTAGCTGTAAAAGGAGTAAAAAATATGCTGATTGGAGGAGAAGGCATTTTTAATACCGTTGTGAAAGGACCGGGAAAGGTGATCTTGCAGACAATGCCAATCAGTAAGGTAGCAGAATTGCTGACTCCGTTTTTTGCAGATAAGAAATAGTTGAAAGGGAAGAGGCTTATGAGAAAAAAATTGAATTTGTTATTTGGACTGGTGCTTATTATCAGTATGATAGCGCTGATTGGTTGTGGAGGCTCCGGAAAAACAGGAGAGAAGAACCCGTATGAAGGAAAATGGGTAGCGGTGTCCGCTCAGATGATGGGAATGTCTGTCAGTATAGATGAAACTTTCGGAGGTGCTTTTGAATTTGAAGTAAAAAACAACGGAAAAGTTTCCTTTTCAGTTGGAGACACTACCGGGAATGGAAAATGGTCTGTCGAAGATGATCAGTTTATCTTGAGCATCGAAGGAGAAGAGATGGTGGGAATCATCGGAAAAGATATTATTTCTTTTGATAATATGCTCGAGATGGGAGTAAAGGTGATTTTTGCAAAGGATGGAACAGATGCAATGGATCCTTCGCTCTATCTGACAGAGGAGGAAAGTGCAGTCATAGGTGAGTGGGCTGCAGAAAGCGTGGAAGAACTTTTAGGAGACGGACCTCAGACTTCTATGGAAGGAGTAGACAACATCAATGATGCACTGCGTCTTGATTTCAAAAGTGACCGTAATGTAACAGTTATTTATAAAGGGGAGGAGATTGGGACTTTCCCATGGTCAGTTGCACTGGGATATTGTTCGATTGAATCAGAAAATCCATCTCTTACAGTGATGATAAATGACGATGGTACTTTGAAAGTAGACTACAGTGATGATGATGACTACTATACATTCCACTGTGTAAAAAGCGACAGTGAATAACTGAAAAGGATGTGGAAATCATGATGGGAGGGAAGACGCCATGAAAAAGAAACTGTGGTGTGTGCTGTGTATCATGATATGCATGATGATGACAGCGGCATGTGGACAAAAAAAGAATCCGGAGAAGAAAAAATCGGAAAAAGCAGAGCAGGAAGAAACAGAATTTAAAGACAGAGAAAGTCTTAAATTAAGTTTATTTACAGTGTATTATCCGAAGGCATGGAACTACGATAAAGAGAATATGAAGAAAGATGAAGAATATTCTTACGTTAGATTTTTTGATGGAGATACAGTAGATGGATCCGAGAATGTCATTTCTATAGAAGCGACCAAGGAGGATTCATATACATATCGAAAGAGTTTAATTGCCTTTGGAGTGGATTTAGAGGCATATGCTGAAGGAAAAATGGACACTGTAACAATAGGAAATGCAGAATATACAGCAATGCCGGAAAGTAATTCCATAGAAAAAACGTATATGTATCGTTATGAACAGTCTGGCACATCCTATGATATCAGAGTAAGAGGACAGGAAATAGATGATTCTGACAAAGAATTGTTAGAAGGAATTGTGCTGAAATTAGAGGATGAAGGAAATAAAGACGCACCATGGCCATGGGAGGGAGAGCCTGTTGAACCTGTATTGGCAGAGCAGATGGTAGGTTCTTATACAATCGTTCCGGAATATATCCCATTTAAAGAAGCACAGGGAGTTATGCAGATTATGGATCATCAGTTTGTAAAACAGGGCAATCAAGTGTTCCATTTGCTGGAGAACAAACTGGATACTTATGAATATTCAGAAAGTGGACTTGAATTCGTATCTTCGATGGAATTAGACGATGATTTTGAATATTTGTCTGGGGACAGCAGTGGAATGTTATATCTTTCGCCTGGAATTGGAGATGTAATTGGCGTAAAAGATGGGAAAAAGGCACTTCAGACAACAGTAGACGGAGATCTGAATATGCATCCATCCGGAGAATGGGGAATCAGTTTCTGGGTGAACAGTGATACTCAGAAGATTGCGAATCAAGGCGGTAACCTGACGGCAGAACCGTGGATACTGACCGGATTAAATAAAGATGAAGAACGCAAGGGACTGTTTTCTATGATAGATGACGTACAGATCACGAATAGTCATATTATGGTTGCCGGCTCCATGGCTGTGGAAGATGAAGGCACAAAAATTGTTGTCTATGATTATGATGGCAATCAGCTTTTGAAATTAGGTGGAGAAGATATCAGTTCTCCGGACAAGCTCGGTTCCATTACAGGCATGGCGGAAACAGAAAATGGTTTTGTGGCTGCAGATGGAAATATGCGTGAAATACAATTTTGGGCAAAAGATGGAACGCACGTAGGTGCAATTTCTACAGAGGACATATTTGGTGTCAGTTATCCATGGCTGGAAGATATGCAGCTTTTAGATGACGGCTCTCTGTTAATTATGCTGACACAGGAACGAGACGACGGATCAGCAAATGAATTGATGTTTTTCAGATTGACAGGATTTTAATTGAAAAAATAAAAATCGCTTGCCGGCAGAAATTTATCTGCCGGCAAGCGATTTTTCTGTTTCCTGTTTCCAATATAAAGGTAGAATTTTATCACATCAGTGAATCAATTTTCATATTTATCGTATACAGATATATACAACATAAATGGCATAGAGGATTAACATCAGGATCCCCTCCTTTTTATCGAGTGCTTTTTTGGTCCATGCCATAATTGGTCCTATGTCAAGAAAAAGTACAAATTAAATGTAACCAATTTCCCATTTTTTGTAATTGTTAACTCGCTAAGTTTGTTACGTCCGTTTCCAAGTTTTTCAGATATTGTTCCTCATATTCATTTGGAGACAAATATCCACAATGACTATGAATACGGACTGTATTATAGAATGTTTCAATATATCTGGACTGTTTTGCTTTTTCAATTACGACAGTAGTGTTTGTACTCCTTCCGCATATCGGTATGGGGATAGTTGCAGTGCTTGAGGTCGTGAAATGTGGATTACAGGATTTTATCCTGGGATGATGGTGGAAAACTTTTGAGTATGCTATACATAGAAAGGCAAAAATAGATGATGGAAGAATTATATAAAGTGATGGACGATTTACTGGATGTAGAATTTCAGATGAAATCAGGGATAGATCTCCTGAAAGAATTGGAAGAGTTTTATTTGTCGAATCCTGAAACAAAAGCGTCTGAAGCAAGAAAACTTGCAGTGTTGATCAAGGGATATTTGCAGTCGATGAAGTCAAATATTCGAGAAATCATTCGTTATATTGATGATACAACACTTGAGAAATCAAATGAGGAAAAGAAAGACGAACAGGAAGCTGAGAGTACCATGTCAGAGAAAGTGCAAGAATTTGTAAATCTGACAATTACAGAGCATACGGGAAAAGCGTATTCGGAATGGAAGTTAAATCAGGATAAAGAGGCGGTAAGTGAGATTGATAAGAAATACCAGAAATTACTGGAAACGTTATCTCCAGAACAGGAAGAAGTGATTACGGAATACTGTAATGCAATTTTCAGCAGTGGAGCAGATACAGAAGAGTTTTTCTATCGGTTGGGATTAAAAGATGGACTGAATCTGAAAAATACGGTAAAATCTGTATTAGAAATGATATCATGAAATCGGAATTTATCAGAAAATGAGGAATAGTTGAAATGGAGGCGCTATAATAACATGAAGATTGAAGGGAACCAGAAAGAACTGGATGCAATGGTAGAATTTCATAAGGGAAACCGTGTCGAGGGGCTGAGACTGCAAGAAGAATTTGCAGCGGAATTTCGTAAGGAGTATAAAGACAAAGATCACTGTCCTTGCCTGAAAGCCTGTCGTTATCACGGAAACTGTAAGGAATGTGTAGCAATCCACAGAGCACATCAGGAACATGTTCCTAATTGTATGCGACCATTGATTAATAAAAAATTGAAATTGATGTCAGAATTAACAGAGCATACCTTGGCAAATGAAATAGAAGCTCCACATGAGATTTTAAGAAAATAGGCAAGTCAAATTCCCGTTTATTGGGAAGTCGCAGAGAACGAAAAATCGGAAGTTTACAGCGAGGTGAAAGAGGTTGAATTATGTAGAATATGGAAAAGAAAACAGCGATGTAATTATCCTCTTACACGGAGGCGGTTTATCATGGTGGAATTACAAAGAGGTTGCTGAAAGACTTCAAACAGATTATCATGTGGTTTTGCCTATATTAGATGGTCATGCAGGATGTGATAAGCAGTTTACAACGATAGAGAATAATGCTTTGGATATTATAGAATTTGTAAATAGCAAATTGGGCGGTTCTGTTTTAATGATGGGAGGACTATCGCTTGGAGGGCAGATTTTACTTGAAATTTTATCTCAACGCAAAGATATATGTAAGTATGCAATAGTGGAAAGTGTACTTGTGATACCTTCAAAATTTACATATTCTATGATTAAACCGGCGTTTGGAAGTTGCTATGGCTTAATAAAGTATAAGTGGTTTTCAAAATTGCAATTCAAATCACTACGAATAAAGTCGAATTTGTTTGATGAATATTACAAAGATACTTGTGCTATTAGAAAGAGTGATATGATTGCTTTTTTACAGGAAAACTCAGTATATTCACTAAAAGATGGCATTGGAGAGTGTGAAGCAACCGTTCAAATTTATGTTGGAGAAAAAGAAAAGCAATCAATGAAAAAATCTGCTAAAATCATTCATGAAAAATTGCAGGATAGTTTTATACAAGTTCTTCCTAATATGTATCATGGAGAGTTTTCAATAAACCACGCAGATGATTATGTGAGAAAACTATTAGAAATAGTAAAGCGAAGGTAACTTTCAGTCTTCAGCAGAGACTGAAAGCAACAGAAGATTTGAATTTTACGGAGGAATTATGGACAAGAAAAAGTATTGGATAATCCGATTATTCTTTGTGCTTTTTACAATATCCGTATCTGTTGCAATACTTCCTTGTGGAATAATAAATGTTCATGGCTTATTTGGTGAGGTAACCACATATGTAGTGGTCGAAGATAAAGAACAAGAAATTGTCAGTATCGAAGACGTAGACCATAAAAAAGTCCAAACTGTAAAAGGCATAAACATTCTCAATATTTGGTTTGAAATTCTGATAACGGTTGTATGCATCAGCTTTTGTGCTAATTTAATCCAACTACCACGAGGAGATACCATAGTTACATTAAAGGTTCGCATGGACGATTAAATCCTTTCTGCAAATAGAAAGTAGAAAGGAGAATAATTGTGTTTGAGCAAGATTATGTAATGAGACTCATTAAAGAAATGGTGCGAGCTATTTTAAAACTATTATTCAACATTGATACGGAGTCCCCAACAGTAGAATTGTTGGAAAATAAAGAAGAACAGGAAACATTGGAAAATCTGTTAGACATGGTTGACGCTGGAGAAATCAATGAAGCTGAAAATAGATTATATGATTTGACCAGTAATACAGATGTGAATAGTTTAGAAATTGCACTATTATTTTATTCCTATTTGAATGACAAAACAGACGATTTTTTAGAAGTAAATAACTTCAGCAGAGATGAAATCAAATTAGGTTTAGAAAATGTTGCTGATAGCTTTGGGCTAAGCAGTATTGCAAAAATGTTTTTAACAGACTTTTAATAGAAGTGTCTGGTTGTCAGTTGAATAAGATGACCAGACAATTCAAATTTACACATAATACAAAATTCAAGTTTTTGAAACTGAGAAATCTGAATTTAAGGAGGTCATATGAGTTTTACGATGTTATTGCTTCTCGCATACATAGTAATGAGTGTGGGAAGTTTTATCGCTTTTAAGCGAAAGCACAAAGCAATTGGTATAGCATTGCTGCTTGTAATAGTGCTTAGTGTCTTGATTTTACGATACCCTTCTTCAGGAAGGCGAATATACAAAAGAAGAAAAACTGTTTAAGAAAAAGACTGACACGTTTTCTGGTGTATATTGGTGCTTGACTACAGCGATTTACCTTGCATGGAGCTTCTGGACGATGAGCTGGGATATTACATGGATTGTATGGCCGGTTGCTGGTGTTTTGTTTGCAGCATTGCTTGGTGTGGTAAAAATGGTGTTGAAGAATGTCAGTGAAACTCAGCACTATATTTAAGATGGAGTTAAGTTTTTTTCGCATATTATACGCATCCTGAAATTCCAGTTGACCGAGTTCTTTAGAACGAAGGATTGGTGGATTAGAAAGTGTCTTTTACAGGAAGGTGATTAGATGAATGATCAATTCTTACAAGGGGTAATATTCGATTGGAATAGAATTGATAACGATAGTTATTTAAAGAAAATTAAGGCTTTTAAGGGGATTCAAAAACTTGATTTCAACAAAGCAATCACCTTTTTTGTCGGAGAAAATGGCAGTGGTAAATCAACTTTATTGGAGGCACTTGCCGTAGCACATGGTTTTAATCCTGAAGGTGGAACAAAGAATTATGTTTTTTCTACGCATGATACACATTCAGAGCTGTGTGATGCGATAAGAATTTCCAAAGGTTATCGGAAGGAAAAGTGGGGGTATTTTCTTAGGGCTGAAAGTTTTTATAATGTTGCAACGAAGGAAGAAGAATATGCAGATCTCGCACATCCTTCTGCCAAATATCATGAAAAATCACATGGAGAGAGTTTTCTCGCATTGGCACAGAACAATCTGCATCCAAATGGCTTGTATCTTTTTGATGAGCCGGAAGCTGCATTATCCCCACAGAGACAGCTTACATTGTTGATGCAAATATATAATTGTGCAAAAGAGGGAGCACAGTTTATTATAGTTACGCATTCGCCGATTTTGTTAGGAATACCAGATGCAGATATCTATTGTTTTGATAATGGACGCATACATCTGTGCGAATATGAGGATACAGAGAGCTACCAGGTAACAGAAATGTTTATAAACAACAGGCAGATGCTGTTGGATAGATTACTAACAGATTAGATAATAAAGAAATTGACAATTTCAAGTTTGTAACGAAGGTATTTGCGATGAAAGGAATTAAGATTGAGTTATTGGGGATTGCAATAATACCTTTAGGAATTGCTGTGACAACAAATAATTTTTGGGGATATGTCCTAGGTGTTCTTGGATTTGGCGTCGCTGTAGTTGGCTGTTTTCTAAAAGATAATCACTGATAACTTCTTGTTTGAAAAATTGAGAAAACGTAATATTGAACAAAAAGAAATGCACAGTTCTTAGCTTATCGTGAACTGTGCATTTTTGTAAATAAATACTTTTAATTAGCCGATTACGGCATCCTCTGCTGTAAAATGTTCCAGAGAATTTTCTTTTACCTGAATGCAGATATAAGTAATTCCAGAAATATCGGATGCAAAAAACTGACGCTTTGCAGTAGGTGCGATTTTTAGCCAGTCTCCAGTTGAAAGGCTAATTTCTTCTCCGTCAATTATGGCTTTGCCGTTACCTGAAAGAATTCCATAGATTTCTTCATTTTCTTTATGAGAATGAACAAATGGGACATTTGCTCCTGCAGGTAGTTCGTTTAAACTGATTTCTGCACCTGTTAAAGACAACTTTTCATGCAGCTCAATTCGGTTTTCCTTTCCAATAGTTGTTTTTGTGTAATTTGCCATAATAGTACCTCCATAGTTAATTTGTAGTTTCTGGTTGCTTGGTATTAGTATAGTGTGAGACACATACAAAAACAAGTACGCACCTTTTTGTAACTGTACACTCAAAAATGAATGTGTTACAATAGACTCGGAGGTGAGAATTATGCGAGCAAAAGAAGAATTACCGGAATGCCCAGTTGCAACAGCAGTATCTCTTATCGGAGGAAAATGGAAACTGCTGATTTTGCGTAACTTGAAAGAGCGTCCATGGAGATTCAATGAGCTACAACGAAGTATAGATGGTATTTCACAAAAGGTTTTGACAGATAGTTTAAGACAAATGATGAGTGATGGGCTGGCATATCGCCACGATTACCATGAGCAGCCACCGAGAGTTGAATACGGCTTAACGGAACTCGGAACAAAAATGCTTCCAATTGTTAATTCACTTGCTGACTTTGGTAACTACTATAAATCAATTATTGAACAGAATTAAGGACGTTAGTATTTGAAAAGCTTGAACAATTCAAGTTTGGAGAATTAAAAAAAATGGAATTTACCTATTAAGACATATAAACTGTTGACAATAAAGCTCCTATATAGTATGTTTTTAATAAACTACTATATAGGAGCTTTTGTATGGAAATGAATGGAGGATTTCTTGTCACCAAAATAAAACAGCTTGGAGACCGGATTTTCGAGAAGATTCTCAGTGAAAAGAATATTGATGCGTTTAATGGAGCCCAGGGACGTATTCTTTATGTGCTGTGGCAGGAGGATGGTATCTCAATCAGGTCACTCTCGACTAAATGCGGATTAGCGATAACATCTCTTACTACGATGCTGGAAAGAATGGAAAATCAAGGGCTGATAAGCCGTGTTCAGTCTGAAACGGACAAAAGGAAAACACTCCTGTTTCTGACTGAGAAAGCACATGCCTTAAAGGGCGAGTACGATTCTGTATCTGATGAGATGGGCAGTATTTACTACAAAGGTTTTTCAGAGGAAGAAATTACCCGGTTTGAGGAATGCCTTGACCGCATCAGAAAGAATCTTGAGGAGTGGCAGAAGTCATGAGTATTTGTATCAAAGATCAGATTCAGAACATGAATATTGTCATTGGCTGTACAGTGGGGTGGGCATATTGCTATGCCCGCAACAACGTGAAACGCTGGCATATGATTGATGACTTCGCTGGCCCTGAATTCTTTCCGGGTAAGCTCAAGATGATGGAAAAGAAACGTCCGCAGAACTTTCTTCTTACCGGCATGAGCGATCTCTCCGGATGGAAGCTGGAATGGGCATGGTCTCTGACGGACCAGGCACATAAGCTCGGCATTCCGGTGTTTATGAAGGAAGACCTTGTCCCTATCATAGGGGATGAAAATATGATTCAGGAAATGCCGGAAGAATTTAATAAAGTGTTAGAGGTACAGAAATCATGGAAGAAGTAATAAATGGAATCCTCATTCGTGAGGTGGAAACAAAGAACATCATGACTAAGTCCAGTCTGCCGGTAGGCGGTTACTCGGTCAATCCCTATGTGGGCTGTACACATGCCTGCAAGTATTGCTATGCTTCTTTTATGAAGCGCTTTACCGGGCACAAGGAGGAATGGGGCACTTTCCTTGATGTGAAGCATTGGACGGAAATTAAAAATCCGAAGAAATATGCCGGACAGCGGGTGGTCATCGGTTCTGTGACAGATGGCTACAATCCACAGGAGGAGCAATTCGGGAATACCAGAAAACTTCTGGAGCAGCTGATCGGCAGTGACGCAGATATTCTGATCTGCACAAAGTCGGATCTTGTGGTACGGGATATTGATCTGCTGAAGAAGCTTGGACGTGTAACCGTTTCATGGTCGATCAACACACTAGATGAAAATTTCAAGAACGATATGGACTCTGCTTCGAGCATTGAGCGCCGTATCGCTGCTATGAAGCAGGTATATAAAGCAGGTATCCGTACAGTCTGTTTCGTATCCCCGGTATTCCCCGGTATCACGGATTTTGAAGCAATCTTTGAGCGAGTAAAGGATCAGTGCGATCTGTTCTGGCTCGAAAATCTCAATCTTCGAGGCGGTTTCAAAAGGACAATTATGGATTATATCGCCGGAAAATATCCTGATCTTGTACCACTTTACGACGAGATCTATAACAAGCATAACCGCAGCTACTTTGAAGCACTTGAAGTAAAAGCTGAGAAAATGGCTAAGAAGTATGATTGTGCCTTTGTGGATAATGAAATGCCTTATGGCAGAGTCCCGCAGGGGCATCCGGTGATCGTAGATTATTTCTATCATGAGGAAATCCGTGGGACAGAGAATACCGGAAAAAGAAATCGCTAACTTTAAGTTTGTATATTTCATCAAAAGTTGCATATTTAAATAAACAAGGGGAGATGATAAAATGAAAGCTCATGAATATTGGTTCAGTCACTATGGTGTCAGGAGAAATCCTGGCATCTTTTTTTATGTCTTTTTGCACTTCAAAAAATAATTTCAAAAAATTTCTAAAATCATGTCCGATTTTGTCTCTCCCAATACAGAGTATATGCAGCTTTTTCTTTTCGTTCTTCGGCGAGTTTTTCTTTGAGATTTTCTTCACGCTTATCGTCGAATACAACGGCTGCATTATTCAAAAATTCTTTCTTCCATACTGATTTTAGTATATCAGATTCATTATAATCCGTCCGAAAAAGTGTCTAAATTTATGAGACCATTATAGGAGAGTAAAGATAAAAAAAGGTGGTTTATTAGTCTGATAATCGGTATAATAATGATTACAGGGATTATTTTGGATATTTGTAATATGAGCGTGACATGGATGTGTATGGTTCAGCTATGATCAGTCGGTTCCGAATGCATTATATATGACTGTGTATGCATCAAAGTGGCAGACGAAAAAAGGAACACAGCTAATGATACACAATACTATTATGATGTGAAAAACGAAAAAGTACTCATGATTTTTGACGGTATGGTTGATGGTGAAGATAATCCAGAGCTTATTGAAAAAATCGAAAATGCAATTCAAAATTATTTTTGGAGTGGAGCAGGTATGATAGAAGTAAGAAAATATTTGACATAGTTATCCTGCTCTCGGCATCATAAATATGGATACAAAATCAAGTGTACAGAATTTGTGGGGAGATACGCATGAAATTTCAGGAGGAACAATGAAAAGTAAAAAGATTGGGATGCAGGCACTAAAAATTGCGATAGGAAGCAGTCTGGCGATTTACATAGCCAATCTGTGTGGACTGAAGTATTCACTGGCTGCAGGAAGTGTTGCACTTCTTACAATGGTGACTACAAAGTGGAAAACTGTCAAATTATCGGTAGCGAGGGTTGTAACATTTATAATTTCAGTACTTATGGCACTTATTATATTCTCAGCAGTAAAATCAGAATGGATGGCATATGGTATTTATGTGTTTTTTGTGGTTATTATCGCAGAGATGCTTGGATGGGGAGCAACGATTTCCGTAAATGCACTGATCGGAATGCATTTTCTGGAAGTCAGAGATTTTGAATTTGATTTTATTGCAAATGAATTTATGCTGGTATTGATCGGAATTACGATGGCACTGGTCCTGAACTTGTTTTATGATTATGGAAGTCAGCGCAAGGCGTTGGTCGAAAATATGCGATATACGGAAGAGCGTCTGCAGATGATACTTGGAGAGATTTCGGCATATCTGGCGAATAAGGAAATGCAGAGAAATGTATGGGATGATATCTGTGCGTTGGAAAAAGAGGTTCAGGGCTTTATCCAGGATGCCTATGAATATCAGGATAATACGTTTCAGTCACATCCGGGATACTATATCGATTATTTTGAAATGCGTATGAAGCAGTGCAACGTGATCCATAACTTACATTATGAGATGAAGAAAATCAGACATATGCCAGATGAGGCAATGATTATTTCGAGTTATGTGTTTGATATGCTGGTATGCGTGAAGGAATATACAGTTCCGACAGCTCAGTTGGATGAACTACATGAACTTTTTGCGATTATCAGAAAAAATCCACTTCCAAAGACCAGAGAGGAATTTGAGAGCCGTGCGATGCTGTACCATATCCTGATGGATCTGGAAGAATTCCTTGTATTCAAAAGAAGGTTTGTGGATGGGCTGGATGATAAAAAGCGAAAATTATACTGGGATAATTAAGCTCTCATTTGTCAAAAAGAATGTGTTATGGCACATTCTTTTTGACACTTTCAGATCATCAAATTCCTGATAATAAAAAATCAGGAACCGGATGGGATACGGATAATAAGTTTTTCACCGTTTTTTGTAACAGAAGTAAGAACCGGGATATGCTTTTTGCGAAGCTGATGCACGACCGGGTAAATAGAAAACATATCTCCATCGACATAGACAGCTTCCGGTTTCGTTTTCAGCAGATCTTTTACCAGATCTTTGATATATTTTTTCCACTCTGTTTTTTTCATTTCTATTTCAGCATAAATTCCATTGATATCTAAAGCAGGGAGATCAGGCAGAGGTTTGTGGATAATTTTTACATGCGCGAGTTCTGGCAGTTTCATTAAAAGTGTGTCTGTAGAAGTGTCGGAACTGAGATTTACAAGGGTAATCTCGTCAGTAAAGGTATCCAGACTGATCTGACATGCTTTTCGTGCATCTTCTAAAGTAGCTGTAGTCATCAAAAAGCCGCCCTTGTGACAGAAAGAAGCACTCGAAAGACCGGTTTCTTTCTGGAGTTCTTCATTTTCCAGACCGAGCCATTCAGATGGAAAACTGCATTTATAATTCAGGGAATATTCTTTTTTCTGAGGCTGGATACAGTAACCACCGCGGTTGGATGGAAAAATAACGAAAGCGATATCTGTTTCGGAAAGACGTTTCTGGCATGGAATGAATTCAGGAAGGACCAGAATACGGGAATCAGCTTCAGGATTTTGTACTTCGAGAATTTCTTCGATCCGCTTGTCAGCACGTTCATTTCCAAGGTAACGGGCAAATTTATTGTCAAGGATCATTCCGGCAACACTGACTGCACGGAAAAAGGCTTCATCGGTTCCGCCATCTTCGTCCCAGGAAGGATTGAAGCTTCCAATCAGTGAAGCCAGTTCATTTTTTTCACCGGTATTATCATTATTATCCAGTGGCTGGACAAAAGCTTCGTCAAACTTAGCAGCAAGCTCTTCCCCCAGGATTTCGGTACCAAGTTCTTCCCAGAGAAGGCCGAATGCCGCGTAAGGGATGCCATTTTCACGGATGCGGCTGTCTTTCTGGTGATGGTCATATCTGCCGCGCCCCATGTCGAATATGATGCCGTCAAAGTCTTCGGGTACTTTATTACCACGAAGGATTGTAATTTCCGGATTTAAATATAATAACAATGCAGAGGAAAATACATCATCTGCGTGGAATTTTCCACTATGTGTAAATGCGGAAGCATCTTTTAGGCGGATCTTTTTTAATAATTCATTCATCTTAATCTCTCCAAATAAAAATAGTTTTGCTAATGTAATAATGTATAAGCAGAAAAGGAAAATGTCAAGTGTGGAAAATAGTAGAATTCCGGGCTGTTTCGCAAAGAGGATGGGGAGTTTTGTCAGGATGTGATAATAATCCGGATCATAATGTGCCATCACGCTATGAAAAGATTTATGGATTTTTAGAACTCCCGGATACGCCGGAGGAAAAAGTGGGTTCTCTCCGGCATCCGGGGGAAAAGTCACATGGATATGCAGCTGAGGTGATCGTAAGCTATCTGGAAGAACAGCTTATCTGTCAAAAATAGATTCCAGGATTCTGACAAAGTGTTCCAGCCCTTCCTGATCTTCTTCATCAAAACGGGCGAGAACAGGGCTGTCGATATCCAGAACGCCAACGATTTCATTTCCTTTATGAAGCGGAATCACGATCTCGGAATTAGAGGTGCTGTCGCAGGCGATATGTCCCGGGAACTGGTGGACATCCTTTACCAGCATAACCTGATCGTTTGCCACAGCGGTTCCGCAGACACCTTTACCGATTTCAATTTCAATACAGGCAGGTTTGCCCTGGAAAGGACCAAGGACGAGCCTGCCTTCTCTCATCAGATAAAAACCAACCCAGTTGATGTTCAGAAGCGCATCACCGAGAAGGGCCGATGCATTTGCCAGATTTGAGATCTGGTGAGGGATTCCGTCAATCAGACCGCGGAGGCGGATTGAAAGCAGGGAATACAGTGGCTTTTTATCAACTGGCCATTCAAAATTCGAAGTATTCATAAAAAATCTCCTTAAATATTTCCGTTTAACACATCTTCCAATGTAATCTCGTAGAAGAAATCATGTACCATTCCATCAAATTTCTTCCACAAAGGAAGCGTAATGCACTGCTCTTCACGGCTGCAGACCTCGGCACCTGGAACCAGGCAGGCGACTGTAGCAAGATTGCCTTCCGCAAGTTCAAGAATCTCGCCGATAGTGTATTCAGAAGGTTCCCTGGTAAGCTGGTATCCGCCCCCTTTGCCACGGCGTCCTTTTAAGAGTTTCTTCTTTACAAGAATTTTCAGGACAATTTCCAGGTATTTTTCGGAAATTTCCTGGCGGATTGCGATCTCGTTAAGCGGAACATATTCTTCGTCCTTATGCTGGGCGAGATCAATCATCACGCGGAGTGCGTAACGTCCTTTTGTAGAAATCATAATTAGTTTTCCCCCATTTTTTTATATGTACAATAGCAGCACCAGAGAGTTTATGAACCCTGGTGCTTTTTTACCTATTATACCGTAGGGTTATATGTGTTTCAAGAAAAAAACAAAAAAATAAAATAACCTATTGACTTAGTAGGTAATAGATGATATTATACCAACTAAATTGATAGGAAATAAAGGTTATACAAAATAACCAGTACTGATAAATATGAACGGAGGAAGAAATAATGGCAGAATTTGATTATGAAGTAGTAAATGGAAGAAAGATCCGTGTACGTCCGCA
Organism: Coprococcus sp. AF102-57; assembly: GCF_027686195.1. Lineage (NCBI taxonomy): Bacteria > Bacillati > Bacillota > Clostridia > Lachnospirales > Lachnospiraceae > Coprococcus > Coprococcus sp. AF102-57. Next base: position 15,774 of record NZ_JAQCSY010000031.1, read on the forward strand.
GGAAGTTGTATCGGAGATAGATGAGAATGGATATTTTGTCCGCCAGCCAAATCATTTTACAGAAGGATTTGGAGAAGGAAAAAATCCGGTAGAAAAAGGCAGATACCATCTGGTATGGGCAAAGCTTTGCCACTGGTCTAACAGAGCTTCGATCGTAAGAGAACTTCTTGGACTGGAAGATGCAATCAGTGTCAACATGGTTGATCATGCAAAGCATGAGAAGAATCTTGGATGGGAATTCGTATACGACAAAGATCATATCGATCCGGTCCTTGGAATCCAGTTCTTAAGTGAAGCTTATTACAAAGCAGATGATGATTACACAGGAAGAACAACGGTACCGGCTCTGATCGATACAAAGACAGGAAAAGTTGTAAATAACGATTACACCTGGCTTACCAATTATTTTGAAGTAGATTTTAAACCGTTCCACAAAAAAGGAGCACCGGATCTTTATCCGGAAGAACTCAGAAAAGATATTGATGAGATGAATGACTGGCTCTTTGATAACATTAATAATGGAGTTTATAAAGCAACCTTTGCAAGATCAAAGGAAGCTTACTGGGATGCCTATAATTCTTTTTATGCAGCAATGGATATTCTGGAAAAACGTCTGGAAAATCAGAGATTTCTCTTTGGAGATTATGTGACAGACAGTGATGTGAGACTGTATGTGACGCTGGCGAGACTGGATATTCGTTACACCTGGCAGCTTGGACATACCAAACACCGCCTGATCGATTATCCGAATCTGTGGGGATATGCAAGAGACCTGTATCAGATTCCGGCATTCAGAAACAACACCTACTTTAAGGATTTCGCAAATCCAAATAACAAGAAGGTCGGCGCATTATTTTTTGAATCTTTCAATGCAAGATTTCTGGATGAGATCAATTTTGATGCATACTGGGGTGCACCGCATGACCGTGCACATTTAAGCAGCGATCCGGGCAATAAATTTAAGGCAGAAGAACAGTAGGAGGAACGAATTATGGCAGATTTTGAATATGTAGATGTAAATGGAAGACAGATCAGAGTAAGACCGAGAGAAACCGCACAGGAAATTGATGAATATGGAAATTTCCATCGTCAGCCAAACCGCTTCACGGAAGGTTTTGGAGAAGGGAAAAATCCGGTAGAAAAAGACAGATATATTCTTTTCTGGGCAAAAGGATGCAACTGGTCCAATCGGGCAGCGATCGCAAGAGAGCTTCTCGGACTTGAGGATGCAGTGAAAGTTGAGATCGTAGACTGGACAGACCGGGAAGAGAATCTTGGATGGGAATTTGTAAATTCCACGGATCATATCAATCCGGAAACGGGCGCACAGTTCTTAAGTGAGCTTTACTACAATGCGGATGAAGAATACACAGGACGTACAACCGTTCCGGCATTTGTAGATTATAAGACAAAGAAAGTGGTAAATAATGATTACCACTGGCTTACAAATCATCTGGAAACAGCGTTCAGGCCGTTCCACAAAAAGGGAGCGCCGGATCTTTACCCGGAAGAATTAAGACCGGAGATCGATAAGCTGAACAAATGGCTCTTTGAAAATGTAAACAACGCTGTTTATCGAGCGCAGTTCGCTGAATCCTTACAGGCATTTGCCGATGGATATGAGACATTTTTCGCAGGGCTTGATGCAATGGAGGAAAGACTTGCAGACAAGAGATTCTTATTCGGAGATTATGTGACAGACAGTGATATCCGTCTTTATACAACCATCGCAAGACTGGATGTGTCTTATTCAAGAAATATCGGACCTTGCAAACACCGTCTGGTAGATTACCCGAATCTGTGGGGATATGCAAGAGATCTGTATCAGATCCCGGCATTCAGACATAACACATATTTTAAGGATTTTGCGGCATCTGTCGATCTGAATGAAGCAGATGAAGAGTATTGGGAAAATACATACTATGATATCGTGGTGCAGGAAACAGACTGGGATATTATCTGGAAGACACCGACAGGAAGAGAATCTCTCAGTAAAGATCCGGCACACAAATTTAAAGCAGAAAAATAACAGACGAAAGACGAGGAAAAATATTATGAAAAAGTTGGCAAGCATTTTAGCAGTTACACTGGCAGCAGGAGTCCTGGCTACAGGATGCGGATCTTCTTCAGGAAGCGCTTCAAAGGACAGCTCTTCAGACAGTGGAAAGACAGTAATCAAAGCAGCAACCGGAGCAAACGCAAAACCATATGTCTATGTAGGCGATGATGACAAGCCGGCAGGATACGATGTGGATATACTGAATGCAGTTTTTAATAAACTTCCGGATTATGAACTGGAATACGAAGTGACTGATTTTGGATCTGTACTTTCCGGACTGAACAGTGGAAATTATCAGATCGGAGTCAACAACTTCTCCTACAACGAAGACCGTGGAGCAAGTTATCTTTACTCTTATCCATATGACAAGATCAGCTATGTATTCGTAACAAAGAAAGGTGGAAAAGAGATCAAATCATTTGAAGATGCAGCAGGACTTTCTTTTGAAGGTGGTACAGGAATCAGCGTATCCAATGCAATAGAAGCATGGAATGAAAAGAATCCGGATAAAGCGATCAATATTACTTACTCGGATGCAGATACATCTGTATTTTTACAGCATGTAGCAGACGGATCGCAGGATTTTACGATCATCGATCTGGCAATGTACAATTCTTACATGGAAGAATTTAACTATGATGTGCAGAAAAATGATATTCCGGAAGATGAAGCAAAAATGATTGCAGAAAACTCTTATGCATATTATATTTTCCCACAGGATCAGAAAGATTTAAGAGAACAGGTAGACAAAGTGCTGAAGGAGCTGAAGGAAGACGGAACCCTGACTGAGATCAGTAAAAAATGGTATGGTCAGGATGCCGCACCGGAGGATGATAAGTTCGAGGAGACGATTAACTAATGGGTAAATTATTTGATGGAAAACTGGTATTTACACAGATACCGCTACTTTTAAAATATCTTCCGGTCACAATGGAACTGGCTGTCACGGCAATGATCGCCAGTCTCATCCTGGGACTGCTCCTTGCACTTGTGAAGATTAAAAAGGTACCGGTACTGAAACAGCTGGTAAGTATCTATATCTCGGTTATCCGCGGAACGCCGATCCTGGTTCAGTTATATGTGACTTATTTCGGTATTCCGATGCTCCTGAAATATATCAATTTTAAATGTGAAACCAACTACAATGTCAATGGAGTCGCACCAATCGTATATGCATTCGTTGCTCTGGCACTCAATGAATCTGCATTTAATGCAGAGATCATCCGTGCCTCCCTTGAATCAGTAGATAAAGGACAGGTTGAGGCAGCAAGCGCTTTAGGAATGAATTATTTCCAGGCATTGATAAGGATCATCCTTCCGGAGGCAATCGTGGTAGCACTCCCATCCCTTGGAAATGCATTTATCGGACTGATCAAAGGAACTTCTCTTGCATTTGTCTGTTCCGTAGTGGAGATGACCGCAGAAGGAAAGATTCTTGCGGGAAGAAATTACCGTTACTTTGAAGTGTATATCTCACTGGCAATTATTTACTGGGTAATTACTTTCGTACTTGAGAGAGTGATCAGCTATCTTGAGAAGAAGCTCCGGATACCGGAAGATGCACCGGCACTTTTAGATATCAGAGATACAGAGGTGGAATAAGGTATGATCGAAATCAAAAATATATCAAAAACATTTAAAAATAATAAGGTTCTTGATGGGATCGACCTTACCATCAATCAGGGAGATGTCGTAGCGATCATCGGACCTTCTGGAACAGGAAAATCCACATTTTTAAGATGTGTGGACAGACTGGAAAAACCGGAAACCGGAACCATAACGATTGACGGTGAGACACAGGATCTTGCACATATTCATGGCAAAGATCTGACAGAGCTTCGGAAAAAGACCGGCATGGTTTTTCAGAATTTCAATCTTTTTTCAAAGAAGACAGCACTTCAGAATGTAATGGAGGGGCTGATCGTGGTAAAGAAGATGAAAAAAGAGGAAGCAGAAAGGATTGCGAGAGAGCAGCTTAAAAATGTAGGTCTTCTGGATCACGCAAACCATTATCCGAGACATATGTCAGGTGGTCAGCAGCAGAGGGTTGCAATCGCAAGAGCACTTGCGATGGAGCCAAAGCTTTTGCTTCTGGATGAGCCGACATCTGCACTGGATCCGGAGCTTGTCGGAGAAGTTCTGGATACGATCAAAAAAGCGGCAAATGAAGGATATACAATGCTTCTGGTGTCCCATGAGATGAGCTTTGTACGAAACGTTGCAACCAGAGTGATCTTCCTGGACGGAGGAAAGATCCTGGAAGACGGAACGCCGAGAGAAGTGTTTGGAAATCCAAAGAACGAACGTGTCAAAGAGTTCTTTACAAAGATCAACCGGATGGAAGAACCGGATTATTCAATTTAAGAGAAAAACAAAATCGGCTGATGGATCAGTCGATTTTTTCCAACAGGATAAAAGAAGGGAGCGAAAGCAATGAGTATCAGACTGGTGACAGACAAGGAAAATGTAGATTATCAGGCAGTGGCAGATATTTTAGACCATTTTGGACTGAGTCATTTTGATGCCGCTACAGAAGAAAAAATATTTAAGAACAGCTATGCAACGGCATTTATTTATGATGGAGACCAGGTAGTTGGCTGTGCGAGGGCAATTTCCGATGGCGTGTGTCAGGCTGCAATCTACAATGTGGCACTTCTGGAAGAAGGCTATCGTTTTGGTGAAAACGATTATGAGAGAAGGCTTGCAAACCAGAGATACTTATTTGGTGACAGACTGACTGAATCTGATGTGCGTCTTTATGTGACACTGGTACGATTTGACTGTGCATATTATCCGGTATTTCGTCTGAATAAAAAGCTTCTCCGCGATTATCCGAATCTGTGGGCATATGCAAGAGATTTGTATCAGACACCGGGATTTGGCGACACAACGAATTTTGCGGCGATCAAGAAGCATTATCATATTGATTGCTGCCCATCCAATGAATTTGCGATCGTGCCGAACGGACCGGATGAATCTCTGTGGCTGACACCACACGGAAGAGAAAAATTATCTGGAAAATAAAGAAAGCGGGGAATGAATGATGAAAGCAATCAGAGTGACAGAAGAATGGCAGAGAGCCGGCGTACACTATGTGCGGACACAGGCAATGTGCCTGGGATTTAAGATCCCGCTTGAGGGAGAATTTTCAGATGACACACCGGAAGATGAATATATTCTGGTGATGGACGGAATTTATCCGGTATCTACCTGCAGGCTGCATTATCTGGATGAACATACCGGAAAAATTGAGCGCGTGGCAACACTGGAATCCTATAGGGGAAAACATTACGGACAGGCAGGGATCATTGAGGCGGAAAACTGGATGCGCGAAAAAGGTGTGACAAAAATCTATATCAATTCCAGAAAAGCGGCACTTGGATTCTATGAAAAGCTCGGCTATACCGCAGATTTTTCACAGGTAAGCGGCTCCGGAGAGTTTGAATGTGTGATGACGGAGAAAGAACTTGCGTAAATTTATGAAAAGAAAACTGGATTTTGGCAGAAAGATATTGTACAGTAAATAGCGACATTGATTATAGAAACAGGAGAGATAGACAAGAATGAAGTACGGAATTGATACACGATGTCAGCATTTGGCTGACGATAATAAGGATGAAATATATGGGGCGATCAGTTATCCAATCTATCAGTCTGCAACATTTGCAAGAGACAGAGTAGGCGGAGGAAGTGGTTATGACTATTCCAGATTACAGAATCCGACGAGAGAACATCTTGAGAAGATTGTAGCATCGCTGGAAGAAGGGATCGATGCGCTGGCATTTTCGACAGGAATGGCAGCAATCACAGCTCTGATGGAGATTTTCAAACCGGGCGATCACATCATCATTGATGAGGATCTTTATGGAGGAAGCGTCCGTCTGTTCCACAGCATCAATGTGAAAAATGGACTGACATTTACCAGCGTGGATTTAAGCAGTGTGGATGTAGAGGATTATATCCAGGATAACACAAAAGCAATTTATGCAGAGACACCGACCAATCCGATGATGCGTGTATCCGATCTGGAAGAGCTTGCAAAGAAAGCAAAAAAACATGATCTTCTTCTGATCGTGGACAATACCTTTTTATCACCATATTTCCAGAATCCGCTGAAGCTTGGTGCTGACATTGTTGTGCATAGCGGGACAAAATATCTGGGTGGACATAATGACACACTTGCAGGTTTTCTGATAACAAACCGCGAGGACATTCAGGAACAGCTTCGTTTTATCATCAAGACGACAGGAGCAACCCTTGCACCGATGGACAGCTGGCTGATCCTCAGAGGGATCAAGACGCTTGGAGTCCGTATGGAGAGGGCACAGGAAAATGCACTGAAGATCGCACATTTTCTGGAGAAGCAGGAGTATGTGACAAGGGTGCTTTATCCGGGGCTTGAATCACATCCGGGTTACGAACTGATGAAAAAGCAGGCAAGAGGATTTGGTTCGATCCTGACCTTTGAAGTAGATTCCAAAGAGAGAGCATATCACATTCTGGAAAATGTAAAACTGATCCAGTTTGCGGAAAGCCTAGGAGGAACTGAGACTCTGATCACTTATCCGATCACCCAGACGCATGCGGATCTTTCCAAAGAAGAGCTTGACCGGAACGGAATTACAGACAGGATTCTGAGATTGTCTGTTGGAATTGAGGGAGCAGAGGATCTGATCGCAGATCTGGAAGCTGTATTAAAATAAATCAAATAGAATTGTGTATAAAGCGGAAGATATCTGTGACCGAAGGTGTATTAGCGGACAGATAGCCGGCAGATGGAATATGACCGTGCAGATAAGGAAGTGGCAGAAATGAGTAAAATAAAGGTAAATGAACAGCGGGCAGTCGATGAATTTCAGGAACTGACTGCGATCGATGCACCAAGCTTTGGGGAGCGTCAGATGGCAGACCGGCTGATCGTGAAATTAAAAGAACTTGGTTTTGAAGTAGAGGAAGACAATGCTGGAAAACATTTCGGAGGAAACGCCGGAAACTTATATGCATATCTTCCGGGAGATCTTCCGGGAGATCCGGTCCTTTTGTCCGGCCATATGGATACGGTTGAGCCGTCCAAAGGCAAGAAAGGGATCATCGGAGAAGACGGTGTGATCCGTTCCGCAGGAAAAGCAGTTCTTGGAGCTGATGATGTGGCAGGACTTGTGGAGATCCTGGAAGGAATCCGCAGTGTAAAAGAAGCGGGAGTACCACACCGGGATATCGAGATTCTTTTTACAATTGCAGAAGAGCTTTATATCAAGGGTAGCAGCGTATTTGATTTTTCAAAGGTTCGTGCAAAAGAAGCCTATGTACTGGATATCAGCGGATCGGTTGGAAGCGCGGCATATAAAGCACCGTCTCTGATTTCTTATCAGGTGGTAGTAACCGGGAAGGCATCCCACGCCGGATTTGATCCGGAGCACGGCATTCATGCGATCGCTATTGCATCCGAAGCGATCATGCAGATCAGTCAGGGACATGTGGATGAAGAGACAACCTGCAATATCGGATTGATCGAAGGTGGGAGCGGAACGAACATTGTTCCGGAAAAATGTATTGTAAAGGGAGAAATCCGGAGCTATTCTCATGAAAAAGCGACTCGTTGTGTAGAAGAAGTGGGAAATACCTTCAAAAAGGTGGCTGAAAAACACAGAGCTGAATCAGAACTTACCTGCGAAGTTCATCTGATCGCTTATGAGACAGCAAAAGACAGTGTGCCGGTAAAACGGTTTGAAAGAGTAAGCAAAGAGCTGGGACTTGCAGGAAATCTTGTAGAGACATTTGGCGGAAGTGATAACAACAGCTTTGCGAAGAACGGGATTCCTGGACTGGTGTTGTCAAATGGAATGTACCAGGCACATTCGGTAAATGAATATACGACAATCAAAGATCTTGTGACAGGAGCAGAACTGATCGCCGGGCTGATCACCGATGAGCAGTAGTGGATGTTATTATACAGAAAAGACGCCAAAAGCGTCTTTTTTATATTGATAGAAGAAAAACAGATAAAACATATTGAAATTAAATGTTTTTAAAATAATTCCCTATTAACCTATTGACAAAGTAGGTAAAAGTAGATATAATGCAACTATCAAATTTGAAAGATCACTATAGAGATCACGATACATCAGACAGTAGAAAAGAGAGGTAGAAAAATATGAGCGATTATAAATTTGAAACACTTCAGCTTCACGTAGGACAGGAAGAACCAGATCCGGCATCTGATGCCAGAGCAGTACCGATTTACCAGACAACATCTTATGTATTTAAGAACTCTGCACATGCAGCAGCAAGATTCGGACTTGCAGATGCAGGTAACATTTACGGACGTCTGACAAACTCTACACAGGACGTATTTGAAAAGAGAATTGCAGCACTTGAAGGTGGTGTGGCAGCTCTTGCAACAGCATCCGGAGCAGCTGCAATTACATATACCATCGAAGCACTTGCAGCAGATGGCGGACATATCGTAGCGCAGAAGACAATCTACGGTGGAAGCTTCAACCTTCTTGAACACACACTGACACATTACGGAATCACAACTACATTTGTAGATGCACATAACCTGAAAGAAGTAGAAGATGCAATTCAGGATAACACAAGAGCCATCTATCTTGAAACTCTTGGTAATCCGAACAGTGATATCCCGGATATCGATGCGATCGCTGAAATTGCACACAAGCATGGACTTCCACTTGTAATCGACAACACATTCGGAACACCGTATCTGATCCGTCCGATCGAACACGGAGCAGACATCGTTGTACATTCTGCTACCAAATTCATCGGTGGACACGGAACAACTCTTGGTGGAATCATCGTAGATTCCGGCAAATTTGACTGGAAAGCAAGTGGAAAATACCCGGTAATCGCAGATGCAAACCCAAGCTACCACGGAGTATCTTTCGTAGATGCAGCAGGTCCGGCAGCATTTGTAACTTACATCCGTGCAATCCTTCTTCGTGATATGGGAGCAACAATTTCTCCATTTAACGCATTCCTTCTGCTGCAGGGAACAGAGACACTGTCACTTAGAATTGACCGTCATGTAGAAAATACAAAGAAAGTAGTAGAATACCTCTCTAATCATCCAATGGTAGAGCATGTGAACCATCCGTCACTGCCGAATCATCCGGATCATGCACTTTATGAAAAATATTTCCCGAATGGTGGAGCATCTATCTTCACATTCGAGATCAAAGGCGGACAGGAAGAAGCTCACAAGTTCATCGACAACCTGAAGATCTTTTCGCTGCTTGCAAATGTTGCGGATGTTAAGAGCCTTGTTATCCATCCGGCAACAACAACACATTCTCAGCTGACAGAAGAAGAACTGCTTGATCAGGGAATCAAACCGAACACAATCCGTCTTTCTATCGGTACAGAACATATCGATGATATCATCGCAGATCTTGAAGGTGGATTTGCAGCGGTTCAGGGCAAATAAATATTATACATACAGGAATTTTGGACGGAGGTTTTTCGAAACCTTCGTCTTTTTCGATGTGCACAGAAAATTTTAAGGAGAAAACACTATGACAAAGGCACAGATCAGAAAAAATGCTTTTCTGAAATCCATTCCGATCATGTGCAGCTACATTTTCGTAAGCATGGCATATGGGATTATGATGGAAAATGCCGGATTTGGCTGGTACTATTCACTGTTTGTCAGTCTTGCATTTCCGAAAGGAATTGCGGCAGTCAGGAGTGTTGAAAATGCTGTGCGATAAGCGGAAATCCGGTATTTTCGGATGGATCTCCCTTTGACCAGATGAACAGATTATGCTATGATATGTACCGATACACGCGTATTTTTTATTTGACAACAATCCAGATGGAACTTTCTGTTCAATAAAGAGGATTATGTGTCAGGATACATTCTTTTTACAAGGAGAAAATCAATGAGTATAGATATTACGATCGAGGAAATGGAAACGCTTCCTGCAGAGTCCTACGAGCTTTTTGATATCCGTGGCGAGATTGAGCGCGCCCATGGAATCCTGCCGAATTCAGTGGCAAGCTCAGCAGATGTACTGATGGAGAATCCGCCGGAAGATAAGGAAAAGAAGATCATTATCTGCTGCAGCAGAGGACAGATCAGCAGGGATATCGCAGAAGAACTGCAGGAGCAGGGATATGAAGCATACAGCCTGAAGGGCGGTTATGTTGGATGGCTGATGGCAGATATGAAGAAAAAGGAAGCAGATGATGTCTGTGAACATGTGGAGCTTAGTATCCGCAAGAAGTTCAAAAAGAAGATATGGTCCAAATTTACAAAAGCTGTCAGAGAATATGAACTGGTCAAAGAAGGTGACCGGATCGCAGTATGTATTTCCGGTGGAAAAGATTCAATGCTGATGGCAAAGCTTTTCCAGGAATTAAAGCGTCACAACAAATTTAACTTTGAAGTAAAGTTCCTGGTGATGGATCCGGGATACAGTCCGGAGAACCGGAAGGTCATTGAAGAAAATGCAAGGAAGATGAAGATTCCGATCCAGATTTTTGAATCCAATATTTTTGAATCGGTATTTGAGATTGAAAAATCACCGTGTTATATCTGTGCAAGGATGAGACGTGGATATCTTTATAATTTTGCACAGCAGATGGGCTGCAACAAAATCGCACTGGGACATCATTATGATGATGTGATTGAGACGATCCTGATGGGAATGCTCTACAGTGCACAGGTGCAGACTATGATGCCGAAGCTTCACAGTACAAATTTTGAAGGGATGGAACTGATCCGACCGATGTATCTGATTCGTGAGGATGACATCAAGGCATGGAGAGATTACAATGACCTGCATTTTATTCAGTGTGCATGTAAGTTTACCGATACCTGCACAACCTGCAACAATGAAGAAAATCAGTCAAAGCGTATGGAGATCAAAAAGCTGATCGCAGAGCTTAAGAAGACGAACCCGTTTGTGGAGGGCAATATTTTCAAGAGTGTGGAAAATGTCAATCTGGATACGGTTGTCGGCTACAAGGCAAAAGGTGTAAGACACAATTTCCTGGATACTTACGATGATTAAAAATGACTGGATGTGCCGGAGGCGTATCTGAGATAGAAAGAAGAATGAAATTCCCGTCGGGCAGGTACAGGATCTGCCCGGCGGGAATTTTGAGATTAAATGACAGGAATATTGACCTGTACCAGAATTCCTGACGTTGATCAGGATAAAACGGTTTCCTGCTGGTTCTTGATATCGTGGTAAATAACAAAACGTCCACGTCCGTTGTGCTTAGCTGTATACAGAGCATGATCAGCAAGGCGGTATAATTGGCTGAAAGATTCAGCATCCGTTGGAGCAACAGCACAGCCGATACTGCAGGAAAGTTTCCGGCCATTTAGTTCCGGGATATCTACATTTTGAAGATTTGTATAGAGCTTTTGCAAATGCAGATGGATACTGTAATCCAGACGTACATTTTTCATCAGGATCATAAATTCGTCACCACCGACACGACCGATGATATCGGTTGTCCGAAACTGTTCTTTCAGAAATCCGGCAAATATTTTCAGTACCTGGTCACCGGTTGCATGTCCATAAGTATCATTGATCTGCTTGAAATAATCCATGTCGATCATCATTAAAGCCTGTAAATCTTCAAAATCTTTTTCGCGCAGCCATTCGGAAATCGTGTGTTCTGCATAAACTTTGTTCAGAAGTCCGGTCAGAGCATCTGTATGCGCCTGGCGAAGAAGCGAAGTCTGATTCTTCTGGTTGATCTTCCAGAGTGCGAAGATCAGAAGCAGCACAATGCAGATAAAAAAGGCGAACAGAATGATTTCAAAGTTGTTGATAAAAGCAAAGTGCTGACGGGCTTCGACAGCAGGAACGATATAGCAGAGCATCCAGTCGTTGTACTTTAGTGGCTGGTAGGAAATATAGCGTGCATGTGATAAATCTGCTGTAATCTTGCGGCAGTTTGCGTGTCCTTGCTTAAAATCTTCCTGAAGGGTAGCGCCATCTTCCGAGGTCTGAAATACCCAGTCAGAGGAAGAAGTAAAAAAGTTCTCCCGGATTTCGTTGTGAGTAGATTCAATGGAAATAATGTTGCCGTCCGAGTCTGTGATAAATGAGTAGCCGGAACCGGAATACAGATCCTCAAAGAGCATGGTAGTCAGTTTCGCGACATCGATGGAACCTCCAAAAACACCGATAATATTCTGATCTTTGTCATAAACAGGAACTGTGAGGACAACGAGGGTTTCGTTGTCTACGCTACTTGACAGAGGAGAACTAAGGACGCGTCTGCCTTCCAATGTCTTTTGAAAATAGTCCCGTGAACTTGCATCGGTATTCTTTCCATCGCTGGAGTGTCCGATACCGTCTGTAGAAAAAAGCATAAGCCGGTGAAAGGAGCTGGAAGAAGCCAGTTCAGCAAGAAGCTGAAGATTATCGCTACTGAACAGATCGGAAGTTGTTCCGAAGTATGCAGCAGGACTCTCCAGGAATTCATATTCTTTTTCCAGAACCAGTTCCAGGTGATCCTTTTGCTGCAGTGTGTTTTTTTGGATAACGTTCTGTACACTTTTATCAACGCTCTGTTGTACAAACCAGAAAAAAATCAGAAGTGTGAACGTCATTACAATCAGGAACGAAATGACAGCCGTTCCATATTGCATCAGTTCATGACGTGATATTTTTTTCATGTAAGCCCCCCTTATTTTGTACGTTAACAGATGAATTATCATTTTTTTAATTATAGCATGGATTTAACGAAATGTCATTTGAGAAATGTACAAAATGTATAAAACTTAAATAAAAAAAGGAATGAATAATGTAAGATATTAACAAATACATTACATTATTCATTCCGATTCTATTTTGCGAGTCTGTAAATGGCGTCCAGATAAATCTTCATCCAGATATCAAGCTTGTCAAGTTCCAGATATTCATTGGTCTGGTGCATCAGATCCGGCTGATCCGGTAAAAGTGCTCCGAAAGCAACACAGTTATCCAGTGCGCGCGCATATGAGCAGGCTCCGTCAACCAGAGGCATAGCAGATGAATCGCCAACAACGGTACGGTAGGATTCCAACAATGCTTGTACAAGGAAAGAATCTTTTGGGATATGAATCGATTCTGTGGCATTTGGATTTTCAAAACGGAATCCGGAGCCGCTTAAATGCTTCTGGATAAGCTCCTGTACCTGCATGCAGCGGTAAGTGACAGGAACACGATTGTCAATAGAAAAGATGACTTTATAATCCTGTACTTCGACCTTTCCTACATTAAAACTTAATTTACCGGAAATTTCATCGGAAAGATCAATTCTCAGTCCTTTGCCGGTCAGATCAAAACCGATGTACTTCATATAGAAGGCAGCGATTCTGGAAAGCTCATTTTGAAGTGGTAATTCAGAAACAGCTTTCATAAGTCCGCTGATCGCATTGATTCCGGTAGAAGGATGGGCGGCATGTGCGGCAACACCTTCTGCAGTCAGGCGAAGAGACGAGTCCATTCTGTCCAGTCGGAAATGGCAATTCGTCTGTGTCTCCCAGGAGAGAAGATTCTTACGGATCACAGCTTCCATTTCTTCGGGAAGCAGAACAGATGCGTGATCTGCAACTGCATTAAAAGCGTTTCCGCCGGATAGAACAAGCTCTTCCGTGATATCTGTTACAAGTTGATATTGGAAGACACCCTTCTCGGCATAAATAAGTGGAAATACAGCATCCGGTGTAAAAGACATCTGTGGAGCAGGGATTTTCTTTTGATTGAAATAATAATCCATGCATTTCCAGTCGGTTTCTTCATTGGCGCCAACGATGAAACGAATTCTCTTTTGCAGAGGAAGTTCCATTGCTTTCAGAATCTTTACTGCGTGCAGGCAGGCGAGAAGAGGACCTTTGTCGTCAAGAACACCGCGCCCGTAAAGCTTTCCGTCTATGATTTCCGGTTTGAAAGGATCACAGATCCAGTTTCCGCTGCAGGGAACGACATCTACATGCCCAAGGATTCCCAGAATTTCATCCTGTTCTCCATAATCGGCATGTCCTGCGTAGTTGTCAAAATTTTCAACTGTAAGTCCCATTGAATTTGCTATTTCAAGAAAACAATCGAGAGCCTTTGCAGGACCTGCACCGAAAGGCATTCCTGCCTCCGGTGCTGCTTCCACACTGTTGATCGATACCAGTTTTATGATATCCTGGATCAGACTTTCCCGATCTGCTTTTATTTGTTTTTCAAAATCCATAACTGGCTTCCTCCTGTCTAGATAAGGTATTTATACATATAATTGAATGATTAGCATGATCGCACTGAATACGGTTGTCATACCCATAAGAGGCATGATAAATTTCAGCCATTTGTCATAGGTAACATCAACCATTGCAAGGGATGCAAGGATCAGTCCGGTCGGTGTGATGAAGGAAATCAGTCCAAGACCGTATGCGTATGCTGAAACGATGACGGATCTTGATACCCCAACGGTGTCGGCGAGCGGTGCCATGATCGGAATGGACAGAACCGCAAGACCGGAGGAAGAGGAAATGAAGAATCCAAGTACGATAAATACCAGCATCATAAGGATGATGAACAGGATCGGATTCATGCCGCTGATCGCTTTTGAGAAGAATTCAAGGATCGTATCAGAAATCATACCATCTTCCAGAATGACATTGATACCACGGGCAACACCGACAACCAGGGCAACACCCATCAGATCGGCAGCACCACCGATAAACTGATCCATAAAGTTCTTTTCGCCGATGCCGGAGGTAAAGGCGAGCAGGATCGCGCAGGCAAGGAAGAGAGCGGTCATATTATCAAACCACCATCCCTGTGCGACAAGTCCCCATACGAGTACACCAAAGGATACACCGAATACAAGGAGCGAAAGTTTCATTTTACCTGTAAATTCCGGAACCTCTCCCTGATGACCGTATTTCTGTAAATGGTATTCATACTGGTCATAGCAGATAGATTTAGACGGATCATCCTTTACCTTCTTTGCGTAACGAAGAATATAGATCAAGGTGATGATGATTCCGAGCACCAGTGCGATACCACGGATTCCCATTCCGTCAGCAAGGCTGATTCCGGCTGCGTTTGATGCATTTCCTACGGAAAACGGGTTAATGGTAGGGAACATGGTTCCGATGGAAGAACCCATATAAATGGCAGCGATACAGACCATAACATCGTATCCGGCCGCAAGGAATACCGGAACAAGGATTGGATACAGAGCAATGGTTTCTTCGGCAAGACCAAAGGTTGTTCCACCTGCCGCAATAATAATGGTGATCAAAATAATCAGGATATATTCTTTCCCTTTTGTGACTTTGGAAAGAGCGGCAATTGCTGCATTGAATGCGCCCATATAATTCAGGACACCGATACATCCGCCCAGAATGAATACGAAGAGGATGATATCAATGGTATCATATACACCTTTGATGGCAGCGAGAAGGATTTTGAATACTCCCTGTGGCTGTTGTTCTACTTTTTGATAAGTTCCCGGAACGGCAATTGGTTTGCTGATGCTTCCATCCAAAAATTTGTTCAGATTACCGGTGACACCAAGTTCATCCAGCGTTTCCTGAGTGGGAGCCATTTCTGTAACGTCACCATCCGGTGTAGTGATTTCAAATACATCATGATCTGCGTTGTAGGTTAATTTGGAATAAAGTCCTGACGGTACGATTGCGGTTAAAATAGCGGCAAAAATAAGGACGATAAATAATACGGTAAGCGCAGAAGGGAAAGAGATTTTTTTCTTTTTCATAATCGGTACCTCTGTTTTCTATTCATTTGCAAATATTTTTACAAGTTCTACGATCACACGGACAGCAGCTTCCATGCCTTCTATGGTCACATGCTCTAATGGTCCGTGATAGCCATGACCTCCGGTGCCAAGGTTTGGACAAGGAAGTCCTTTGAAAGACAGCTTGCAGCCATCTGTGCCGCCTCTGATCGGAGAAATATCTTCCGGGACATTTGCGTTTGCACAAGCCTGTCTTGCGTAATCGATCAGATACATATGCTCTTTAATAATACATTCCATATTCTTATATTCGTCTGTCAGAGTCAAAGCAACTGTTCCCGCTCCCCAGAGCTCATTTAAGGTTTTCTCGATATGGCGGAGTGTATTTTTTCGAGCCTCAAAGCTGTCTGTATCATGATCGCGGATAATATATTCAGCGATGGCATATCCTTCGTCGCCGTGAATACTCAGAAGATGGTAAAATCCTTCGTACTCTTCGGTATATCTCGGAATCTCATATCTTGGAAGCATATTGTTGATATCTGCTGCTATGAGAACCGCATTGATCATGACATTTTTTGCAGATCCGGGATGAACATTCTTCCCGTTGATTTCAAATTTTGCTTCACAGGCATTGAAATTCTGGTATTGGATCTCGCCTTCTCCATCACCGTCCATTGTATAGGCAACTTCAGCATCAAAAGCTTCAAAATCGAAATGAGCAGCACCGCTTCCGCATTCTTCATCCGGTGTAAATGCTACACTGATCTGACCATGAGGAATCTGCTCTGTCTGCAGGATTTCCAGCAGCTGCATGATTTCTGCAATACCGGCTTTGTCGTCTACTCCGAGGATGGTATTTCCGTCAGAGGTAATTAAGGTACGTCCCTTTAAAGCTTTTAAATGTGGGAAATCCTTTGTGGTAAGAATTCTTCCACTGTCTCCAAGGACGAGATCTTCACCATTATAATCTGGTGTACAGACAGGATGAATTTCTCCTTCGCAGAATTCCTGAACGGTATCCATGTGTGCAATAAATCCCAGTTTTTTTCTGGTCTCATAACCGGGAGTAGCCGGGAGAATTCCATAGACAAAACACTTGTCATCCAGAATCACTTTGGTAAGTCCGAGATCTTTTAATTCATCGGCAAGGATTTTCGCAAGATTAAACTGACATGATGTAGTTGGAACCTTATCACTGTTTTCGTCACAAGGTGTTTTGATGGAAATGTATTTTAGTAATCTTTCTTCAACTTCCATTTGTAATCCCCTTTCATTTCTTCCTTGATTTTTAGTTACACAAATTTATGAGTTGATTGTGTTTGACAACCTCATTTTATGCGGATTAAACCAAAATGACAAAGGAGGTGTGTTTTATTGACAGGAAAAAAATGAACGTGTTATTATTGAAATAATAGAAAAAACATGCTGCAAAATGCAAATTTGGGAAAATGCGACGAAATTTATGCACATGTCATAAAAAAATTGATTTAAAGGAAAGAAAATTGGTATGAATGTAGATGAAAGAGTAGGTCAGAATATCAGAAAATACCGTATGGCGTATAATATGACCTTAAAAGAACTGGCGGTACTGTTACATAAGAGTGTGTCGACAGTTTCTAAATACGAAAAAGGAGATATTTCATTGGATATGTCGACATTTGTGGAGCTGTCACGGATCTTGAAAGTATCTCCGCTGGCAATTATTGGGGATGAGACTGCAAAAGAAGAGGAAGAATGCCGTTATGCAGAGAAGATCGAAAAATTGTATATGTATAGCTATGATGCAATCGGGAAGGTGATCATCAAAAGTGTGATCGAACAGCAGGTAGTTGAAGGAAATGGGAATCGATATAAAGTACATCTTTTTAATGATGTAAGTGAGATTCGGGAACCGGGAGATTGCAGTGGACTTTATACAGGAGAATATGAGAAAGAAGGCTTTATCGGAACCTATATGCTGCATAATCAGGCATTAAAGTCGGAGCATATCATGATTTCCTGTGTTAATAATCTGGTAAATCCCGGGCAGCAGCTTGCACTGGTATCGGGGCTGTCGAATTATACGATGCTTCCGATTACCTTTAAAGCAGTAATTTCAGAAAAAGAGATCGTGAATAAAGAAAAGCTGATGAATCTGCTTACCTTCAATAAAGACGATATCAAACAGATGAAACAGATTAATTATCTTACAATACAGAATATGAAGTAAAGAGGAGTAGAAAATGACGAAAAAACAAAGGACATTGGAAGTAATCGAACGCCTCCGAAAAGAATATCCGGATGCAGACTGTACCCTGGATTATGATCAGGCATGGAAACTTCTGGTCAGTGTACGGCTTGCCGCACAGTGTACGGATGCAAGGGTAAATGTAGTCGTAGAAGGTTTATTTGCAAAATATCCGACAGTAGAGGCCCTTGCAGAAGCAGATGTAAATGATATCGAAGAGATTGTGCGTCCTTGCGGGCTTGGAAAAAGTAAGGCACGGGATATCAGTGCCTGTATGAAGATGCTTCGGGATGAGTATGGCGGAAAGATTCCGAAGGATTTTAATGCGATCTTAAAGCTGCCTGGTGTTGGGAGAAAGAGCGCGAATCTGATCATGGGAGATGTATTTGGTGAGCCTGCGATCGTAACAGATACCCATTGTATCCGTCTGGTGAACCGTATTGGACTGGTAGACGGGATTAAGGATCCGAAGAAAGTAGAGATGGAACTCTGGAAGCTGGTTCCGCCAGAGGAAGGAAGCGATTTCTGTCACAGACTGGTGTACCACGGAAGAGAAGTCTGTACGGCAAGGACGAAGCCGCACTGCGACAGATGCTGTCTGGCGGATATCTGTAAGAAGGTCGGGGTAGAAAAATAAATGCAATATACAATTCCGGATTATTATAAAGAATTCACCTGCATCGCAGACAAATGTGAAGATACCTGTTGTGCAGGGTGGAAGATTGTAATTGACAAAAAATCACTGAATAAATATAAGCATGTGAAAGGAAAATTCTGGTTTACGATGTTGAAATCCGTGGACTGGATCCGTGGCATTTTCAGGCAGGATAAAGAAAAGCGATGTGCATTTTTAAATGACTGTAATCTGTGTGAGATGTATGCGAATCTCGGAGAGAAAAGTCTGTGTAAAACCTGCCGCCTGTATCCGAGACATGTCGAGGAGTTTGAGGATGTACGGGAGATTACCCTGTCGGTATCCTGTCCAGAGGTGGCAAGGATTTTGATGGAGAAGAAAGAGCCGGTCCGTTTTCTTACTTATGAAAAAGAAGGAGAAGAGGAATACGAGGAATTTGATCCGTTTCTGTATTCTATGCTTGTAGATGCGAGAGATGCAATGCTTGGAATTCTGCAGGACCGGGAACATTCATTAAAAATAAGAGTGGGACTGATTCTTGGAATGGCGCATGATCTGCAGGGCAGATTTAACCGGGAACAGTTATTTTCCTGCGAGGAAGTCATTGAACGTTATCAGACAAAGAGTGCCAGAAAGTTTGTACGGAAACTTTGGAAAGAAGAAAAGCCGTCTGTGCAGGAAAGATGGGAGATGGCGCATAAGATGTTCCGGGAACTTTATGAATTGGAACTTCTGCGTGAGGACTGGGATATGCTTCTGATGGAGAGCGAAGAACTTCTGTATTCACATGGAGCAGATGCGTATAAAGGAATCTCGTCTGACTTTAAGCGGTGGGCGAAGGAAGAGAGAAATATCCAGATCCAGGCAGAGCAGCTGCTGGTGTATTTCATTTTCACTTATTTCTGTGGCGCAGTTTATGATGGAAGGATTTATGCGAAGGTGCAGATGGCAGTAATAAGTACTTTCCATATTTATGAGCTGTGGAAAGCACGGTGGATAAAAAATGAAGGAGAGCTTACACCAGAAGAGATCGTAGAGCTGGTGTACCGGTATTCGCGGGAGATTGAGCATTCGGATAAGAATCTGGAGCGGATGGAAAAGATGCTGCTGCGGGACAGGCTGCCGTGGTATAGGGGATAATAAATAGATGCGTGGTGTGTATAATTAGCCTGCAAATAAAAAGTCAAGGCTAAA
>NZ_JAQCSY010000032.1:0-32646 GCF_027686195.1 Coprococcus sp. AF102-57
TGTTTCATGTTTGTCAACAACTTTTTTTATTTTTTGTTCTGCATTTAAAACTTTCATTTCTCATGCATCAGCTTGTTTATAATAACATCCGTTTTCCTGAATGTCAAGCACTTTTTTCGACTTTTTTCACATTTTCTTGATCTGTATTTTACATTCAATTTACATTCAATATTATGTTTTATCGATTACTGCTTTTTAGCTTTGAACAAAACGGAGAAAGAGGGATTCGAACCCTCGCGCCGCTATTAACGACCTACTCCCTTTCCAGGGGAGCCCCTTCGGCCAGCTTGGGTATTTCTCCAAAACGTCCGTTATTTAATATACACGATTCTTTCTTTTTTGTCCAGTACTATTTTCAAGTTTTATATATTACTCACTTACAAGATTAAATTCCACTCTCATGTGGAATTTAATCTTGTAAAATAATGTAACTTCAAAGGCAAATCTTACCTTTTTTCATTTCACCTTTTTACTCCCCAAAAACCAAGCAGAACAATAAAAAAAGCAGAACATATTGTTCTGCTTCAACCGGAGAGGGTGGGATTCGAACCCACGCGCCCTTTCGGACAAACGGTTTTCAAGACCGCCTCGTTATGACCACTTCGATACCTCTCCGCATTTATTAAGTTGTTGCTGTGTATCAGCGACAAGATAGATAATATCATAGTGATACATTATTGTCAACACTTTTTTTAAATTTTTTTCAATTTCTTTTTTTGATCAGGCTTTCTGCTAATATCAGATCTTCTGGCGTTGTAATCTTTATATTCTCATACGAACCTTCTACCAACTTTACTGCACAGTTTTCCATACGCTCTACAACCATCGCATCGTCTGTTATCCCTGTTTCATTTTCTTCATTTTCCATCAATTTAAAATATGCATGACGAATCAATGCAGTCTCAAATACCTGCGGAGTCTGAATACACCACACAAATCTTCGTTCCGGTGTATTTACTGCGAAATCATTCTCATCTACAATCTTTACCGTATCTTTCGATGGCATTCCTGCCACACATGCCCGGTATTCTTTTACCGCCTGGTAAGTTCGTTCTATGATCGATTCATCAACAAACGGACGCGCTCCATCATGAATAAAGACATAACCTTCCGGTTCTATTTCTCTTAGTGCTTTATATACAGATTCATACCGTTCTTTTCCACCAACCACAATTTTATTAACTTTTGTGATTCCATAAGCTTCTATAATATTTTTCCGGCAATAATCAGTCTTACCTTCTCCTGTCACAAGAACAATTTCATCAATAATCGGAGATGCTGCAAATGCAGCAAGAGAATAGTAAAGTACAGGCTTTCCGCATATTTCCAGATATTGCTTCTGTATTTTTGTACCCATCCGGCTTCCTTTTCCTGCTGCCAGGACTACTGCTGTACATTTTTCCCTGTTCATATTACTCTCTCCTTTTTACCTTCATTTCGTGGTTCGCCCACTCTATCTTTCGCCAAGTTTCAGATTCGGGACTGCATTCAGATCCCATCCATGTCTGGTTCCATTTATGTATTCATAATAAGCCGCCACACCGATCATTGCTGCATTATCTGTACAGAAAATCGGTGACGGATAGTAAAATTCTATTTCATTCTTTTCACATGCCTGTTTCATTGCCGCACGAAGACTACTGTTTGACGCCACACCTCCCGCAATTGCAAACTTATTAAGTCCATATTCTTTTACTGCATGCATTGCATTGTCTACCAGCACATCAGTAACTGCTTTCTGGAAGGATGCAGCAATATCAGCACGGTTGTATTCAATCCCTTTCATCTTGCAGCCGTTAATATAGTTTAAAACTGCTGACTTCACGCCACTGAAGCTGAAATCATATGGGGAATCTTCGATATGCGCACGTGGAAATGGGATTGCATCTGGATCCCCCTCTTTTGAAAGCTTATCAATCTTCGGTCCTCCCGGATATCCCAGGCCAATTGCTCTAGCCACTTTATCAAAAGCCTCTCCTGCCGCATCATCTCTGGTTCTTCCAAGAATCTCATAAGTTCCATAATCCTTGACGCATACGAGATGCGTATGTCCCCCAGACACAACAAGACACAAGAACGGTGGTTCCAGTTCCAGATTCTCAATATAATTTGCAGAAATATGCCCTTCAATATGATGAACTCCAACAAGTGGTAACTTTTTCGCATATGCGATTGCTTTTGCTTCTGCCACACCGACAAGAAGCGCACCAACAAGCCCCGGACCGTAAGTTACACCGATTGCATCAATATCATCCAGTGTAACCTCTGCATTTTCCAGAGCCTCTTCTATTACCTGATTAATCTTTTCAATATGCTTTCTCGATGCGATTTCCGGAACCACACCACCATATAATTTATGTAGATCTATCTGTGATGAGATCACATTTGACAACACCTGTCGTCCGTTCTTTACAACGGCTGCTGCCGTTTCATCACAGGAACTTTCAATTGCCAGTATTAATATATCCTTTTTCTCTGTATCCATATTTTTCCTTCTCTCTACTGCTTTGCTTATTCCGGGAAATCCAGTTCTGTTGTCATACGGTCTTTTCCTGCGATCGCATGTGGAAAGATTGCCCGCACTTCATCCATATATTCTTCCGGATGGCGCAGGGACGGGCTGTAATGCGTAAGCCACATTTCTCCCACCTCCGCCTCTTTTGCCAGGTTTGCTGCCTCATAAAAGGTCATATGCTTATATTCTACTGCCTTTGCCGCTTTTTCTTTTTCTCCGTACATTCCTTCGCAGATAAACAGGTCTGACCCTTTTGCATTCTTCCGGATAGAATCCGTCGGTCTTGTATCTGTACAATAGGTAAGCTTAATTCCTCTTCGAGGTGGTCCAAGGACCATCTCCGGCGTCAGTATTCTTCCGTCAAGCTCTACTGTCTCACCTTTTTGAAGATGTTTCCAGTATTCCTTCGGAATTTTCTGTTCTGTTGCCCTCTGCACATCAAATTTGCCGGCACGGTCGATCTCAATCGTATAACCGTAACAGATCACATTATGTTTTACACGAAATGCTTTCAGACGATATCCATCCATCTCAAAAATCTGTTCCGGCTCTGTAATTTCTCTATAGTGGATTTCAAATGGCAGTTCCGGCGCGATCACTCGCAGAGAACTCACCACTCTCTCCAGACCTTTCGGTCCAATCAGAGTAAGCGGTTCCTTTCTGTCCGCATTTCCCATTGTAAGAAGAAGTCCCGGAAGTCCGCTGATATGATCTCCATGATAATGTGTAAAACAAATTACATCGATCGGTTTAAAACTCCATCCCTTCTCTTTTAACGCAATCTGTGTGCCTTCACCACAGTCAATCAGCAGCTGGCTGCCGTTATATCTTGTCATAAGTGCGGTCAGCCATCGATAAGGAAGCGGCATCATTCCACCGCTTCCAAGCAAACATACATCTAACATTCTAACTCCTGTTCTCCATATACCGGAATCTGGAAAGATGCTATCCAGGTATCATAACATTCCTCACAGATATCAAATCGATGGAGTTCTCCGTCTTTGTGCGAAAAATATCCCCATCTTTTTTCAACTGTAAGCATCTCTTCCTCCGGTATTCCATTTTTTATTGTGATTTCTTTTTTACATTTATTGCACACAATCTTTGTGACTGTATTTTTTTCTGTCTGAATTTTTTTATAATTACGCATCTTACTTCCTCCTGAGTATCTTTGCAAAAAAGACTGCCATTTCATTTTTCATCTCTTTCTATGTTCAGGTACATTATAACGTCACAGACTGACGCCTTCCAGTGGGAAGTCTTGTATATTCTTGCGATTTCTTCCATTTTCTAAACCATACGGCTCATCAGGATTGCATCTTCCGGATTTTTCCCTCCGTAATAGAACTTTCGCTCTCCATCGATTCCAAATTTGTTTTTTTCATAAAAAGCAATCGCTGTCTGATTACTCTTACGGACATCAAGAAGCATTCTTTTCAGTTGCTTTTCATGGCAGATCTGTTCCATAAATCCAAACAGCATCTGTCCAATTCCTCTGCGTCTTTCAGATTCAGCAACTGCAATTCTTGCAATCTCGCATTCATCCAGAACATAATAACACAGAAAATATCCCAGCAGGGTATCCCCTTCCATTGCTGCCGCACAAAAAGTATGCTTCTGTCTGACAGTTGATCTCACTTCATGATAACTCCACGGATCCGGAAATACGTCTGTTTCCATCTGCGCCACCTGTTCCATTCGTTCTCTGTCATTTTCTGTTATCAAAGTAATTTCTATGTTATCTCTATTACTCATGTGTTTTTTCTGCTTTCAGACGTTCTTCTCTTTCCCGTTCTGCCTGTGATACACGCAGATAATCCGGTTTGTGCTCCATTGCGGTTTCTGTTTTTCCTTCTTTATAATACTGAATTCCAAGCATACCGACTGCTGCAGCTCTCTGCTGGTTCATATGTGCCGGTGCAAATGCAATATCATGATTCGTCATCAATTCCTTCTCCAGCCTGTCTTTATGCACCGGTACACCGTCTCCAAGAAAGATCACTGGTTTTCCATAAGTACAAAGTTTTTTGGCAAGTTCATCGATTTCGACTGCCATCTGTGCTTCCAAAACCTGCAGTTTATCACCGTCCATCTGATAAATACCAGTATATACCTGATTTCTTCTTGCATCCATGATCGGACAAATGATCCTGTCTGTATAACACAGATTATAAGCAAGTCCGTCTACTGTCGGAACGTGAATCAAAGGCTTCTTCAGTGCCAGCCCCAGTCCCTTTGCAGTTGCTGAACCAATTCTGAGTCCGGTAAATGATCCCGGTCCTCCTGCTACCGCAATCGCATCAATCGTATCCAGATTCATATCCGTCATCTTCACGATTTCATCCAACATCGGTAATAAGGTCTGTGAATGTGTCTTTTTATAATTGATCGTATACTCTGCAATCGTTTTGGAAATTTCGTTTTCTTCTTCAACTACTGCGACAGTTGCAACAAGTCCCGAACTGTCTATTGCTAAAATGCGCATATTATTCTCCTCTTTTCTCTACCGTAATCCGGCGGAAATCAAATCCCTGTTCCAGATCTTTTTCTATCGTGATCTCTGTCCGGTTCGCCGGAAGAATCTCATCGATCAGGTTCGCCCATTCGATCAGGCTTACACCGTCTCCATATACATAGTCTTCAAAACCAATCTCGTCCATCTCTTCAATGTCACCAATCCGATACACATCAAAATGATAGAACGGAAGTCTTCCGTCATCATATACCTGGACTATTGTAAAGGTTGGACTGCTGATCGGTTCTTCAATCCCCAGTCCTTTTGCCAGTCCCTGGGTAAATACGGTCTTTCCGACGCCGAGATCTCCTACCAGTGTATAGACTTCTCCTGCTTTTGCATGACTCCCGATCTTCTTACCGAGATCATAGGTTTCTTTGGCACTTCTTGTTTCAATTATCATCTTCTGGTCTGCCTCCTAATTTGCACTGACGTGTCTGATATTGACTTTCTTGGCTGGCATATGTGTAGAAATCATCTGCACTGCTGCCGCATACTGTTCTCCCAGGGATTCTCTTGGAAAAATCAGTGCTCTTACCTTTGTTACATATATAATTACAGACTGACCGGTTGAAACTGCCTTCCGGAAATCTCCCCATTCATTAAGCACACTTTGTTCATCCTGTGAAATGCGGATTCCTTCTTCGTTAAGTTCATAACTAATCGGTTTCTGGAACATCGGGGAGCGCATTACCTGTTCTGCCGCACGTGCTTTTAAATGAAGTGGGTTTCCGATCAGAAAAATTGCGGCAAACAAAAAGAACGTTGCAGCTGTACTGTAGCTTCCAAACATACATTGTCTGATTCCCAACACCAGTGTTACACCACCGAAAATCACACCAACGATTCCACTAAGGCTTGTATAGGAAGTATAGAGCATAAAATCAAACATGGCTTTTTTTGTCATTTTTACTTCAAACTTTATATTCATTCATTTTCCTCCATATCAGATTAAGTCACACCGATTATATCATACCGAATCTTTGGAAACAAGTCGTTACTGTTCACTCCGGGTTTAGAAAAGCACTGTCTTTTCTTAACTTGTACTTGTATTTTATATACGCCTGCGCTATAATGTGTTCAAATGAACAAGGAAATTCTTCGGGGTAGGGTGACTTCTTATCGCTATAGTATAAGCAGAATTCCCAACCGGCGGTTACAGTCCGCGACCTGTCAGATTTCTGACAGCTGATTTGGTGCAATTCCAAAACCGACAGTAAAGTCTGGATGAGAGAAGAAAAAGTGATTTTGCAAATAATCCCCCCGACGTATTACGTCGGGGATTTTTTTGCATAGGCTTTCGAAGATTTTCCTCCTCAATTCATCTGATTATGTCAAGAGAAAAGGAGAGAAAAAATGAGTACAGATGTAATGACAAACCCAAAAACAACAACGAAAGAAAAAAAACGTATCAGCACAAAGGTAATTGCACAGATTGGTGTGCTCGGAGCAATCGCTATGGTTCTGATGTTATTTGATATTCCACTTCCATTTGCACCAACCTTTTACAAAATTGATTTCAGTGAAGTTCCGGTCCTTGTCGGAGCATTTACCATGGGACCTGTAGCCGGCGCTTTGATCGAACTGGTCAAAATCCTGTTGAACCTCCTGATCAGAGGTACATCAACAGCTGGTGTTGGAGACCTCGGAAACTTCCTGATCGGATGTGCAATGTGTATTCCGGCTTCCCTGATTTATCAGAAGTTACATTCTCGCAAGGGTGCGATCATCGGTATGGTAACAGGAACTGTTTTTATGACAATTGTCGGATGTTTTATCAATGCATACCTTCTGCTTCCGGCATACGCTGCTGCATTCCATATGCCGATCGACGCACTGGTTGCCATGGGAACCGCAGTCAACAGTCATATCAACAGTCTTCTGACTTTTGTTTTACTTTCTGTTGCACCTTTCAATCTGCTGAAAGGTTTCCTGGTATCATTGATCGTATTCCTGATCTACAAAAAGATCAGCCCGATTTTACAAATGGGACGCGAATAGATTATAATTTTACAAAGCAGCAAAAGGGGTTCATTATGAGCCTCTTTTTTTGTGAAGAAAAAACAGAGAGAAATCTGCCATGCCGACATTCTTCTCTCTGTTGAATTTCTTTTGATTATAAAGTATCGTTTCTTCTTACATATCCTGGTTTTTCCGGATCTGCAATCAGTTCCTTTGCATGGACAATCCTTGCACTCTTGTCCACTACCTGTGCTTCAATCCGTGCATCCGCTCCAATTACAACTCCCGGAAGGATAACACTGTCTTTGACAACTGCACCTTTCTTAATTACACAGCCACGTCCGATTACCGAATTCTCAACAGTACCCTCGATCAGGCATCCATTGGAAATTACTGACTTCTTGACACTTGCTCCTTCGTAATACTTTGTTGGGCAGGAATCATTTGTTCTTGTGTAAATTGGCCAGCTCTTATCAAACAAAGTCACTGCATTCTTCATATCGATCAGTGATAAGTTTGCATTATAGTAGCTCTTGAAATCTGTGATAGATGCAAAGAATCCTCGATGTGACACTCCACGTATATCCAGTTCACTGCAAGCCATATTCACAATATCATTAAGTGTGAACATGGAAGAAATCTTTCTTCCCTTTTTGACCAGTTCCATGAACAGATCTTTGCGCATTACATATGTATCCATGAAAATATTACGGTTTTTCGCGTTGCCATGGTTCGGTTCTAATGAAAGAACACCTTTCTGCTTGTTCAGATTAAGTGTTGAACAGTTCAGATAGTATTCTTTTGCATTATCCACACTGTGATATAACAGGGTAATATCTGCACCGGATTCAATATGTGTCTTAAGTAATTCATCATAATTCTGTGTATAAATCATATAACTTGGCGCAATAACTACATATGGATATTTTACAGCTTCAATGCACTCCATATTTTCTTCATATGCCGCCAGGTCATTATTGTATACACTCCATTCTGCATTTTCAAAATCAGAATAAAGAATATGAAGACGTCCACTCTTTGAGTTGATATTGTAATGACGTCCTGTTCCAAGATGTTCTGTAAGAGAACGTGGTTTTCTTCTTACATAAACCTGAATATGTTCGATTTCACTGTTGCTCATATTAGAGATTTGGAAATCAATAACTCTGTATCTTCCAAGGAATGAAACAGCACCAACCGGACGGTAATTCTGCATCTCTCCTACCCGGATATTGTTGCCGGCAAAACTTACGATTCCAAATGCCTGTGCCATATTACTCATCCCCCTTAACACGTTTTGATACTAATTCAATATGTTCGCTGTCTGCTGATCCGACAACTGCATTTTTGCCAATCTTTACGCCATCAGCCACAAGCGCTCTTGTTACAACTGCACCTTCTTCTACTTCAACGCCCGGCATCAGTACACTGTCAATAATCTGTGCGCCTTCGCCGACTTTTGCACCTGTAAACAATACAGAATTCTTGACTTTTCCATTGATCACACAGCCCTGGTTGATAAATGCTCTTTCAATCTCTGCTGTCGGACCAACATACTGCGGAAGCGCAGTTGTATCCTCTGTGTAAATCTTCCATGAATCATCATTCAGATCAAGTTCATTTTTATTGTTGATCAGATCCATATTTGCTTCCCACAGGGAATCGATTGTTCCGACATCTTTCCAATATCCTTTGAACTTGTATGCGTAGAGCTTTCTTCCATCATTCAGCATAGTCGGAATAATATCTTTTCCGAAATCATGATTGGAATCCTGATTTTTCATATCTGCAAGGAGCATCTTTCTTAAAAGCTTCCAGTTGAATATGTAAATACCCATGGATGCCAGATTGCTCTTTGGATTCTCCGGTTTCTCTTCAAACTCTACAATTCTTCCTTCATCGTCCGTATTCATAATGCCAAAACGGCTTGCTTCCTTCATCGGAACCTCAATGACCGCGATTGTTGCATCTGCTCCAGTCTCTTTATGATAATCAAGCATCTTATCATAATTCATCTTATAAATATGGTCACCGGAAAGAATCAGTACATATTCTGGTGCAAACATGTCCACAAAATCAATGTTCTGTGAAATTGCATCTGCTGTTCCTCTGTATACATCCAGGTCCGCATCTGCTTTTTCACGCGGTGGGAGTACATAGACTCCGCTGTTCTGGGCATCTAACCCCCATCTGCGGCCTGCCGCTACATAACTGTTAAGTAAAATAGACTCATACTGTGTCAGGACTCCTACATTATCAATTCCGCTGTTGGCACAGTTGCTGAGTGGAAAATCAATGATTCTGTATTTCCCACCATATGAAACCGCAGGTTTGGCTACTTTATTTGTAAGCTCGTGAAGACGACTTCCTCGTCCGCCTGCCAAGATCATAGCAAGCATATTATTCTGCTTCATAAGTGAATCCTCTCTTTCCTATTTGTCCTGTCTTATATTATACAATTTTTCTGTTAAATTTTCCACTTTTTTGTGCAAAAAATACATAAAAATTTATATTTTTATTATTATGATGTGTTCGAGGATTATGGGAATTGCGTAACAATAGAACAATCCGGTTACATCAGTGAACAGCAAAATTTACTTTCGACACTCACATCATCATTATTGTATTATATATGCTTTAAAATCCGAATTTATGTCTATTTTCTTTCCAGATTTTCCCCATTGCATATTCATATGTCTTATCAAAGACAAAAAGTATAAATTGTCCGAATACAACAGACATAAGCATTATTCCTTTTGCGGTCTTTTTTTCAGATAACATACTCCAGAAATATATTAAACCCGGAATATAAAGTACATTAAATACCAGATATTTCATGAGCCAGAAAAAGTTACGGCTTCTGATCCATCCAGAAGCTCTTCCAGAAAAATGCCATATTGTTTCTATAATTAGAATATAAAATCCCATAAATGCATAGGAAACCACATATAATTTATTCGGAGACAGAAAGATTCCCAGCAAAATTCCAGCCAGTAAAAAGCCTGCCCCGCTTTTCAATCCAAATTCCTGAATCACAATCCCGACAAAGAAGGACGCCGCCGCCAGTAAAAAAAGGGTATTCGTTTCGATCACACTGCCAAGCGCAATCCCCACTTCTGTCAGTGCAAGCATAACGCCTGCAAATGCAATCTTTTTTGTATTTAGATGCATGGACACAGATCTCCTCCCATACATTCACATAATGAATCTGCGATCCACAGATCACAGCACATATTTCCAGTTCCACACGGAGAGGAATTACGATTGCCATATCCCTGACCAAACGGATTACTATTATATCTCTGTGCTCCCCAGTTCAGCTGGTTCATCAGCTCTCTGTACTGCGGGTTATTCGGGTCCATATTCACTGCCTGCGCAGCATAATCCCTTGCCAGCACATTGTTACCGACGCCTGCGTTGGCCATGGAACTTGCATAATACCACTGTGCCGTCCGGTCATTCATACGGTTCAATACATTGATCGCATCCTGATATCTGCGGTTATTGATAAAATTGAATGCCGCCTGCATCTCCGGATTCATATTATTGTACTGCTGATATCTGCCATTGCCATAAGATTGATTCCCATAGGAATTATTACCATAAGAATAGTTCCCTGAACCCGCGCCGTATCCGTAATTATATCCTCCATTCGCCCGCTCTTTCATAATTTCATCATAAGCTTCCTGTACTTCTTTGAACTTTTCTTCAGCAAGATCCCGAAGCGGATTATCCACATTGGCATCCGGATGATATTTCCGGCTCAGTTCTCTGTACGCCTTTTTTATCTCCTCTTCCGACGCATTTGGTGATACGCCAAGCACCTCATAAGGATTCTTTGTCATCTTCCTTTTCCTCGCTTTTCTTTTCTTGTATCTTTCTGTAATGTTTCCATACGCCATCATACAGGATATTCCGCAGGATATCCACGTCCAGTATACATGGCAGAATTTCAAAATTTCTTGCGCATTCGCCGATCATCATGCACAGAATGTCTCTGCATCTTTCTTCATATCCGGCTTCTTCATGCATCTTTTTTAATGGATTATAAGTTCCTTTTTCCAGGTCCTTATCCAGATCTTCGTAAGCATCCATAATGTAAATATATTTGCCCAGATAGAAACCGATCCCTCGAAGCTGCTGTTCCCAGCAGTCTTCTTTATATACCATCATCTCTTCCATCAGCCGGCCAAAACAGCCTGCCGGATAGTCAACTTCCTGTATACCCTGACTTTCATATTCCGAAAGCTTTGCCATTTCTTCTCTGATCACACGACTCTGCCTTGGATATTTCCGAATTGCTTTTTCTACTTTTCGCTTCAAGGCCATACTCCCGAGAAGCCCTGCTACTTTCTTCTCATCCTTCCAATCATCTTCCAGATGATAATACGCCATGATCAGATTCATATCGGCCGCATACTCTGTGATCTCATTTTCCAGCATTGGCTGTGGCTTTAACGGATGCATCTTACAGCGATGGCTTTCTGCCTTTGTTTCACTTTCATATAAAGAAGTAAGTAAAATGATCACAAATGTCATATCATAGGCAAGCGTAAGCTGACCTGCGCTGCCATACTGTCTCTTCAGCGACTGACAAAGACCACAGTAATACGCTTTATATTTATGATAATCTTTTACTTTTAATTCCGGCTCATTCGCCGTCACATATCCGAACATGTATTACTGAATTCCTCTCATTGTAAGCTGGATCCGCTTCTTCTGTAAATCAACGCTCATCACCTTTACATCTACAACATCTCCTACGCTGACTGCTTCCAGTGGATGCTTGATAAAACGATCCGTGATCTGGGAAATGTGCACCAATCCGTCCTGATGCACTCCAATATCGACAAATACACCAAAGTCAATGACATTTCGCACGGTTCCTTTCAGAATCATTCCTTCCTTCAGATCCTTCATATCAAGGACATCCGTCCTGAGAATTGGTTTCGGCATCTCATCTCGTGGATCACGCGCCGGTTTTTCCAGCTCTTTGACAATATCCCGAAGGGTGATCTCTCCTATTCCAAGTTCTTCAGCGAGCTTTTTGTAATCTTTGATGGTAAGAGACAGACCTGCAAGTTTGCCGCCTGCAATATCTTCCGGCTTGAAGCCCTGCTTTTCAAGAAGCTTTCCTGCCGCCTCGTAAGACTCCGGATGTACACTGGTTCCGTCAAGTGGATTGGTTCCGCCCTGGATCCTCATAAACCCGGCACACTGCTCAAATGCTTTTGGTCCAAGTTTTGGTACTTTGAGAAGTTCTTTTCTATTCTCAAATTTTCCATTTTCTTCCCTGTAGGCAACAATATTTTTCGCAAGGGTTCCGGAAATACCGGAAATATAAGAAAGCAGCGGAGCCGATGCAGTATTTAGGTCCACACCGACTTTATTTACGCAGTCTTCTACCACACCGCCAAGTGCTTCTCCTAATTTTTTCTGGTTCATATCATGCTGATACTGCCCGACACCAATCGACTGCGGATCGATCTTTACCAGTTCGGCAAGCGGATCCTGAAGACGTCTTGCGATGGATGTCGCGCTTCTCTGCCCGACATCGAATTTTGGGAATTCTTCTGTAGCAAGTTTACTTGCTGAGTACACAGATGCTCCCGCTTCATTTACGATCACATACTGCACTTTTTCCGGAATCTCTTTTAACAGTTCTACAATAAACTGTTCTGATTCTCTGGATGCTGTTCCATTTCCCAGGGAAATCAAAGAGATGTGATACTTTGGAATAATCTTTTTCAGCAGATCTTTTGCTGCCTGGATCTTCTTCGGAGTCGTAGGCGCTGTCGGATAAATTACAGTCGTGCCGATTACTTTTCCGGTCGGATCTACCACAGCAAGCTTGCATCCGGTACGGAATGCAGGATCCCATCCAAGCACAACCTGTCCGACGATCGGCGGCTGCATCAGAAGCTGCTCCAGATTCTTTCCAAACACAAGGATTGCGCCATCTTCTGCTTTTTCCGTCAGTTCGTTTCTCAGTTCACGCTCGATCGCCGGTGCGATCAGCCTCTGATAGCTGTCGGCCACAACCTCTTTCAAAACCGGTGTTGTGTATGGATTATCCCTGCGGATCACTTTCTTTTCCAGATAACGGAGAATTTCTTCTTCCGGTGCTTCAATCTTAACACTCAGGAATTTTTCTTTTTCTCCACGGTTGAGTGCCAGCACACGGTGTCCGGCTACTTTGCTGACCGCTTCTGTAAAATCATAATACATCTCGTATACAGATTCTGCTTTTTCGTCTTTTGCAGCAGAAACCAGCGTACCCTTTTTGAACGTCAGATCACGGATCCTCTTTCTGTAATCTGCCTCATCTGAAATATTTTCTGCAAGAATATCTTTCGCACCGTCAATCGCTTCCTGCACATTTTTCACGCCCTTTTCTTCAGAAACATATTTTTCTGCCTCTTTTTCCAGGGGCTCCTTACTATTCTGAAGAGAGATCAAAACCGCCAGTGGTTCCAGACCTTTTTCTTTTGCAATTGTCGCACGGGTCCGGCGTTTGGGTCTGTACGGACGATAAAGATCGTCCACCAGAACCTGCGTCTCTGCTGCCACGATCTGTGCTTTCAGCTCAGGTGTTAACTTGCCCTGTTCTTCAATACTTGCAAGAACCTGTTCTTTTTTCTCTTCCAGGTTCCGCAGATAGGTCAGTCGTTCATATAATTTACGAAGCTGTTCATCATCCAGTGTACCGTGTGCTTCTTTTCTGTAACGCGCAATAAACGGAATGGTATTTCCTTCATCGATCAGCTTTACAGCCGCATCTACCTGCCACTTTTTTACGCCCAGTTCTTCTGTTATTTTCTGGTTAATATCCATTGATATCCAATCCTCTCTTTTTGTTCGCTATGGATTTAATGATACCATGTCATCTCTTATTTTTCAATTCCCGTTAAAATTACAGAGTTTGCTCGGTTTTCTTGTCTTTTTCTATTAAATATGCTATACTACAGCTAATCTGACTGAAAAGTTTTAAGAAAGGATTAACCAAATGTCAAGCGATATTGAAAAAGAGCCACTGTCCAGACAACAGAAAAAATCAAAAGAAACCAAAGCACGTATCTTTCATGCAGCCAAGACAATTCTGCAGAAGCAGGGATACGATCAGCTTTCCATAAAAAATATCTGTGATGAAGCAGGTGTCTCCAACGGCAGCTTCTATCATCATTTTAAAACCAAAGATGATCTTTTATCTTATTATATTGAAGAACAGCCAAGCATCAATCCGGATCTTCTGGATACGCCGGAAGATGCAGATGAGGCAAAGATCGGTATCATCCACGTTTATCTGAATTACGCACAGTACTGCCGGGAACTCGGAGTAGAATTCATGTCCAACTACTACACACCGCGCAACCAGGCACTGAACCCAACGATCCGTACCGAGCGACCGTACCCAATCCTTACCGTAGAGAATTATCTTCGCAAAGCGATTGATGCCGGCATCATTGCGCCAAAGATTTCCCTGGATGAAATCTGCACTGATATCCGTATGCTGGTTATCGGAAATGTATTTGAATGGTGTCTGCATAACGGAGAGACTGATTTTGAAGGTAATATCCGCCGTTCGATCGGGCATTATCTGGATGGCATTTTCTGATTTCACAGATATACCACAGCGTAAAATGAATTTTTCATATTCCTTCGCTGATTTTTTACAGCACATATTTTCAAAAAAGGTGTCATGGATTTTTATGTCCATGGCACCTTTTCGGCTTATCTGTTGTTATATAAACTTGTACATCGTTGTTGTTTCGTAAGTTTCGCCCTTCTTGCATACCGGCCCGGCAAAATTCTCCTTGTGGATTGCATCCGGGAAGAACTGTGTCTCGAAGCAGGCTGCCTGGCGTTTGTGGTAATGCGCCCCGCCTTTTCCTTTGGCATCAACAATAAAGTTGCCTGTATAAAGCTGCATTCCCGGAAGGTCTGTATAAACTTCCATGGTGATTCCACTCTCTTCCGAGGACATCTCTGCCACTTTCGCAAATTCTCCTTTATTGTTCAGAACCCAGTTATGATCATATCCTTTCCCGAAATTCAGTGCTTCATAATCTGTCTCGATTTCTTTGCCAATTGCTTTCTTTGTGCGGAAATCCATCGGTGTTCCTTCTACCGGTGTGATCTCGCCTGTCGGAATAGACTCGGCATCGGCTCTGGTAAATGCATCTGCATCAATCCATACTTCCTGATCCAGTACATCTCCTGATGCATGTCCATCCATATTAAAATAGCTGTGATTTGTCATGTTGATCAGAGTATCTGCATCCGGAACTGCATGGTAAGCGATCTTCACTGCATTGTCTTCTGTCAGAGTATATGTTACCTCAATATGTACAGCTCCCGGATATCCCTGATCGCCATCCGGACTGTCCAGTTCAAATGTAATATGATCATCTGCGGTTTCTTTTACCTTCCACATTCTCTGGTTATAAAAATCCATTCCGCTGTGGAGGTTATTGCCATTATCATTCTTTTCAAGCTGATAGGTCACTCCGTTCAGTTCAAAGGATGCTCCTCCGATACGGTTTGCACTTCTCCCGACAATTGCACCGAGGAACAGATCTCCTTCTTCATATCCTGCTGCCTCATCATATCCAAGCACAACATCACACGGCTTGCCTTCTTTGTCCGGTACGATCACCTGTACCAGCGTTGCACCGTAATCGGATACTGCAATCTCCATTCCGTTTTTATTTGTGAGCGTATATAATTTTGTCTCGTCACCTTTAACTGTTGCACCAAAATCTGTTACTTTCATTTCTCCTGTTCCGCCCTTTCTGTTAATTGTGCCTGTAAAACAGACATCTCTTTTACAGGTGTTATTGTACCATAATTTTTTTATTTTTTGCACCCTTTATCGTTGTTCTGCTATTTTGTGCATATTGCTGATATTTTTTATCATTTTGTGACAAAATTAACTTATTTGTCTATTTATTAACTTTGCTTGCAAGATTGTACTGAAATGCATACAATATCATTATAAGTGTGTCCATAGAGTTGGTCTATAGCATTCAGATGTTTTCCCTATAATTTTTCTTCATCTGATCTATGGACTGGCAAAAAAAGTTAAAGGAGAAAAAGCTATGAGTAGACTTGAAATCACTGCACCGGACAAAGCCCAGCTGGTTATCGAAGGGCTCTACAAAGATCTGGAGCGAAGAATCGAATCCAGTCCTCCGGGACTGTGTCCTGTAGACATGACTCGTGCTTTCCTGGAGATGTGTCATACACACACCTGCGGAAAATGTGTGCCGTGCCGTATTGGTCTGTGGCAGCTGAAGAACCTGCTGACCGATGTTCTGAATGGGGACGCAACTATGGAAACATTAGACCTGATGGAAGAACTTGCTCTGTCAATCATGGAAGGAGCTGACTGCGCGATCGGGTATGAAGCAGCTCATATGGTTTACAAGAGCCTGATGGGATGTCGTGAAGATTATGAAGAACATGTGCGCCAGGGAAGATGTACCTGCCAGTATGCACAGCCTGTTCCTTGTGTATCTCTGTGCCCTGCACACGTAGATATCCCGGGATACATCGCTCTTGTCGGAGAAGGACGTTATGCAGATGCGATCCGTCTGATCCGCAAAGATAATCCGTTCCCGACAACCTGTGGATTTATCTGTGAACATCCTTGTGAGGCACGCTGCCGTCGTAATATCGTGGATGATGCAGTCAATATCCGCGGACTTAAGAGAATGGCTGCGGATTATGCCGGAAAGGTTCC
This sequence comes from Coprococcus sp. AF102-57, assembly GCF_027686195.1. Lineage (NCBI taxonomy): Bacteria > Bacillati > Bacillota > Clostridia > Lachnospirales > Lachnospiraceae > Coprococcus > Coprococcus sp. AF102-57. The sequence continues at coordinate 16,735 of NZ_JAQCSY010000032.1, forward strand.
ACCTCCGCCATGTGCTCCATCTACCGGAAAGCGCATCGCTATCGTAGGTGGCGGTCCTGGTGGATTAAGTGCGGCTTACTATCTGCAGCTTATGGGACACCAGACAACTGTATTCGAGATGCTGCCTGAGCTTGGTGGTATGCTCCGTTATGGCATTCCAAACTATCGTCTTCCGAAAGACCGTCTGAACGATGACATCAACGCCATCCTCGAGACCGGCGTAAAAGTAGAATTTGGCAAACGTATCGGAACTGATATGACAATCCAGAGCCTGCGTGAAGAATATGACGCAGTCCTTATTACAATCGGTGCAAGTACCGATAAGAAACTTGGTATCGAAGGCGAACACTCAGAAGGTGTCCTTTCTGCTGTTCAGTTCCTTCGTGATGTAGGAAAGAACCAGAACCCGGATCTTACCGGACAGGAAGTAGCCGTTATCGGTGGCGGTAACGTATCTATGGATGCTGTCCGTACCGCAAAACGTCTGGGTGCTAAAAAAGTCAGCATCGTTTACCGCCGTCGCGTGGCAGATATGACTGCCCTTCCGGCAGAGATTGAAGGTGCTGTTGCAGAAGGAATCGAAGTACAGACTCTGATGGCTCCTTCCCGCATCGAAACAGATGAAAACGGTCACGTAAAAGGAATCTACGTTACACCACAGATGATCAGTAAGATCAAAGACGGTCGTGCAAGTGTACGTCCGACAGGTGCTCCTGACGTATTCATTCCATGCCAGACACTGATCGTTGCGATCGGACAGGATATTGAATACCAGCACTTTGAAGAAGCCGGTGTTCCTGTACAGAGAGGTAAGATCTTAACCGAAAAATACGGCGGATTCGATAACATTCCGGGTGTATTTGCCGGTGGAGACTGTGCTTCCGGTCCTGCATCCGTAATCAAAGCTATTGCTGCTGCAAAAGTAGTAGCTGCTAACATAGACGAATACCTGGGATATCACCACATTATCAGCTGTGACGTTGAGATTCCTGAAGCGCGTCTTGATGACCGCCCGCCGTGCGGAAGAGTAAACATGACCGAGCGTGAAGCCTGCGAACGTGTCTGTGACTTTAACGGTGTAGAAAACTGCATGTCCGAGGCAGAAGCGAAACAGGAAGCCAGCAGATGTCTGCGTTGCGACCACTTCGGCTACGGCATTTTCAAAGGAGGTCGTGAAACATTATGGTAAATCTTACAATTGATAATATAAACGTATCTGTCCCGGAAGGTACTACTATCATGGATGCTGCCAAAATGGTGGATATCCCGATTCCAAAGCTCTGCTATCTGAAAGATATCAACGAGATCGCAGCCTGTCGTGTCTGTGTTGTTGAACTCGAGGGAATGGAACGGCTGGTAACTTCCTGCAACAACGTAGTAAAAGAAGGTATGGTAATCCATACAAACAGCCCAAAGGTTCGTACAGCCAGAAGACAGACTGTACAGCTTATCCTTTCCCAACACGACTGCAAATGTGCTACCTGTGTCAGAAGCGGTAACTGTACTCTGCAGAGTCTTGCAAATGACCTGAACATCATCGAAATACCATTTAAGCAGCGTCTGGAAGAATTCCCTTGGGATAAAGAATTTCCGCTGATCAGAGACTCACAGAAATGCATCAAGTGTATGCGCTGTATCCAGGTCTGTGACAAGATCCAGGATTTACATATCTGGGATGTGACAAGTACTGGTTCCCGTACTACCATTAATGTAACCGGCAACCATAAGATCTCCGAGGTTTCCTGTTCTTTGTGCGGTCAGTGTATTACTCACTGCCCGGTCGGCGCTCTGCGCGAACGTGATGATACAGAGAAAGTATGGGATGCAATCGCTGATGACAAGAAAGTCGTTGTTGCACAGGTTGCTCCTGCTGTACGTGCTGCATGGGGTGAGGCTCTTGGTCTTTCCCGTGAAGAAGCAACTGTCGGCAAGATCATGGATGCTCTGAAGAAAATGGGTATTGACTATGTATTCGATACCTCCTTCACAGCAGACCTTACTATTATGGAAGAAGGAAATGAATTCCTGCAGAGATTTACAAAAGGCGAATTAAATCTTCGTCCGATGTTTACCTCCTGCTGCCCTGGATGGGTACGCTTCCTTAAATCACAGTACCCACATCTGGTGCCACAGCTTTCAACAGCCAAATCACCACAGCAGATGTTCGGTTCTGTTATGAAGAGCTATTTTGCAGAATCCATCGGTGTGAAACCGGAAAATATGTTTACTGTATCTATCATGCCATGTGTTGCCAAAAAAGGCGAAAGTAACATGGAACTGTTCTATGGTGAATATGCCGGACACGAGACAGACGTTGTACTTACAACTCGTGAATTGACACGCATGATCCGTTCTGCACATATTGATCCTGCTTCTTTGGTTGACCGTGAATGCGATCCTCTAATGAAAGAATGGACCGGTGCCGGTGTTATCTTCGGAACAACAGGTGGTGTTATGGAAGCAGCACTTCGTTCTGCTCACTACCTTGTAACCGGACGTAACCCTGATCCGGATGCATTCAAGATTGTCCGCAATCCTGGTGGACAGCCAGGTGTTGTAGAAGCTGAGATCCAGCTTGGAGATGCTACTGTTCGTGCTGCTGTTGTCAGCGGACTCGGAAACACACGTAAACTGATCGAAGCAATCGAACATGGTGAAGTACATTATGATTTTGTAGAAGTTATGGCCTGCCCTGGCGGATGCGTCGGCGGTGGCGGTCAGCCAATCCATGACGGAGAAGAACTTGCACGGACACGTGGTGAAAATCTTTATTTCCTTGATAAGAATGCACCACTTCGCTTCTCACATGAGAACCCGGATGTACTCCGTCTGTACCGTGATTTCTTTGAGAAACCGCTTTCTCACAAGTCACATATGTTGCTTCACACGGATCATAACGCATGGGAGATGCCTAGATAAATCAAATTTTGCCCTCTAAAAGATTGTAACGAATATATAAATAATTTATAGAAACCACGTATTCTATAAACTAAGATATAGAAATTGAGCCCTTCTATATCTCTAAAATCCAGAAATGGGAAATGACCTGCCATGTCATTTCCCATTTCTGGATTCAACAAACTAGTATATTCTTTTTATACCTTCTAAGCTCTGTCAGATTCTTCTGTCATCTTCTTATAATACAGAATCAGATCTGCTGCCTGTTCATAGGACAACTCTGTAGTGCTGACCGAAAGATCATAATTCTTCGACATTCCCCATTCCTGTCCGGTATAATCCTTACGAAAAGCGCTTCTTTTCTCATCCACATCCTGGATCTTACGTTTCGCTTTCATTCTGCTTGTAATATGATCACGCTCTTTCACGCGTTCAATTCGTGTTTCCATGTCTGCATGGACAAATACACTAAAAGCTTCTTCTCGGTTTCTCATCAGGTAACCTGCGCACCTTCCCATAATAATACATGGTCCTTCTTCCACAAGCTCTTCAATCAGCTTAAATGGATATGGCTTCTTCTTCGGTTCTGCAAAATTCATTGCGATTGAATAAAGAAGGCTGTCCACCGGCTGTTCATCCAGATACTCCTGCATTTCTTTCTCGTATCCGCGCATCTTTGCAATTTCAAACAGCTTCTCTTTATCGTAAAACGCATAACCGGTACGCTTTGCCAGCAATTCACCGATTTCATGTCCGCCGCTTCCATATTCCCGTCCGATACAGATAATTGTTTTCTCCATATTCTGCACACTCCTCTCTAATACAGGTGATAGAAAATCAATGAACCTACAACCGTCATCAATCCGGCCACTGCAATAGAAAGACTGCTCATTGCTCCTTCAATCTCTCCGATTTCCATTGCCTTTGCCGTTCCCATAGCATGGGAAGCTGTTCCGATTGCCAGTCCTTTTGCAATCGGATGCTCAATTTTGCAGAGCTTACAGATTCCCTCTGCAAACATATTTCCAATAATCCCGGTAATTACGATCGCAGCAACTGTAATCGTCACAATTCCACCAAGCTCTTCTGAGATTCCCATACCGATCGCTGTGGTAATTGATTTTGGAAGAAGCGTTACATAGAACTGCTTCTTCAGGTGGAACAACATAGAAAATACCCATACACCGGCAAGGCTGGCAAATACACCTGTTGTAATTCCTGCAATGATCGCTTTCAGATTCTTCTTAAGAAGATTCATCTGCTGATAAAGCGGAATTGCAAGACAGACTGTAGACGGTGTCAGAAGGTAGCTCAGTACATTCGCTCCCTTATCATAAGTATCATAATCAATTCCAGTCACTTTTAGCACGATAATTACAAAAACAATCGAAACAAGAAGTGGATTGAAGATACCAATTTTTAACTTTTTACGCAGAAAAATTCCTGCCTCATATCCAAAAAGACTGATCGCCATACAAAAAAAGGTCGATCCATGCAGCATATTACTCATCCTTCTTCTCCTCTTTCTTCAGTACAAACTGAGCGGTTCTTCCACTCACGCCCATAACCAGCACTGTTGTCACTACAATTGTAACCATGATCGGAACAAGAACCGGTTTTAAGTCTCCCCATGATACCATCAGACCTACTCCTGCAGGGATAAAAAGCATCGGCATGATTTCAATCAGAAATCCACCGGCCTCATCAACTGCTTTCAAAGGAATTACTTTTGTCTGCAAACCTGCCAGCAAGATCAGCAAGCCATAAATACTTGCAGGAACCGGTAGTGGAAGGATTGCATGCAAAAGCTCTCCTGCAAAAGAAATCAATATGATAATCAAAAATTGTCTTATAAATTTCACAGTATTACCTCCATTTATTTTATGTTTATTTTTTAACACATGTACCAGAATAGCACTTTTAGCACTCTGCCTCAATAAATTTTTGCATTTTTATTGTTTTTTTGACAATATCCTCTCATTCCGATGCTAGAATGAAACTAAATTTACAGAAGTGAAGGGATGACTTTATGTATCATTTTATAGCCAATCCTAACGCCCGTTCGGGTCAGGGACTTGCACTATGGGAAAAGATTAAATTAAAACTGATAGCAGAACATATAGATTACCAGATCCATTTTACACATCACCGGCATCACGCAACGGAAATTGCCGCCGAGCTTACCGCCTCCGGGGATCCTGTTACGATCGTTGTACTTGGTGGTGATGGAAGTGTGGATGAAGTAATCTGTGGTCTGCAGAATTTAAGCCTGGTTACCCTCGGTTACATTCCGATCGGCTCTGGCAATGATTTTGGCCGGGGACTTGCCCTTCCATCCGATACCATGAAAGCTCTGGATCTGGTACTTCATTCTGAACAGACGCGCAAGATCAATCTTGGTGTATTGCACTATCATGACAAGGTTCATCGTTTTGCCGTCAGTTCCGGAATCGGATACGATGCAGCTATCTGCCATCAACTTTGTATTTCCAGGGTTAAAGTCTTTTTTAACCGGCTTGGTCTGGGCAAACTTGCCTATGCAGCCTGCTCACTCTACCGTCTGCGCCGCTGTCAGCCAGATGAGATGGAAATTCTTCTGGACGATACCAAAAGTCTTCATTTTAAACGGGTTTTCTTTGCCTCTGCATTTAATCTTCCTTATGAAGGTGGTGGATGCAAATTCTGCCCGGATGCCAAACCGGATGATGATCTGCTGGACTTTATTGTGATTGCAGATGTTCCCAAAATTATTGCTCTTGCAATTCTGCCGACTGTGTTTTCCGGAAAGCATACCCGACTTCCAGGCGTACATATCTTCCGCTGTAAAAAAGCAGAAGTACACTCAAAAATAGCACTTCCGGTACATTCTGACGGCGAACCGATTTATCTCCAGAAGGATGTTTCGTTCTCTCTCGAATCTGAGACACTGAAAATTATTACATAAAAGAAGGGGACTTTTCTATGCTGTTGTTTTGGATTCTTTTAACTGTTGTTGTATGTTTTTTCTTATATTTATATATGATCATGCCGAATACTTCCCGCCGAAGCAAAATCCTCCCTTATCTCAAGCGGGATTATGCCCATCGCGGACTACATGATTCTTCCCGGCTGATTCCCGAGAATTCTATGCCGGCATTTCGTGAGGCAGTAAAACAAAATCTTGCCATCGAACTTGATATCCATCTCACCCGTGATGGAAAAGTAGTCGTATTCCATGACGAGTCTTTAAAGCGGATCTGCAATGCCGAAGGGACAGTTGAGGGTTCCACGTTTGATGCGCTACAGCACCTGCATCTTTCCGGAACTTCGGAGCATATGCCACTTTTTTCAGATGTCCTTCGCTATGTCAATGGGCGGGTTCCTCTTCTGATTGAACTGAAGCTTCCGGACAGCAATATGAAGCTCTGTCCTGCCGCATGGGATATTTTAAAGGATTATAAAGGACCTTATATGGTCCAGTCTTTCAACTCCCTTGGAATCCGATGGTTTCACAAGCATGCGCCTCAGGTTCTTCGTGGACAGCTTTCTTCTGCCCTGACTCGCACGAATCCGGAAAATCCTTTTCTGGCGCGCTTTTGTGTACAGTTCCTGCTGACCAACCTGATCTGTCGTCCGGACTTTATTTCTTATAAACTTGCAGATGCCGGCAATCCTTCCGTCTGGCTGAACCACTATCTGTACCGTATTCCGATGGCAGTCTGGACACTCCGCAATCAAAAAGCTTATAAAACTGCACGGAATAAATATGATATGTATATCTTTGAAGGTTTCTCCGTAAAATAGAGAATAGAAAAAAATATGAATGTTTTATGAAGTCTGTTGTCGAGAAAAATTTTTAATGTTATACTACCTCTAGTAACAAGAAAGAAACATCTTCACCCGAAGGAGCTGATTTTATCATGAGTCATATTTTAAAAAAATTAAAGACACTGATGCATACATACAGCCATGCATGGGTATTACTATATGCTTTTATTTATTTTCCATGGTTTACTTATCTGGAACGCCATGTGACCGACAATTATTTTGTAATCCATTCGATATTCGATGACTACATCCCGTTTTGTGAATATTTCATCATTCCGTACCTGCTGTGGTTTGCTTATATTGCAGTCACACTGGGATATTTGTTCTTTAATGATAAACAGGGATTTTACAAAGCCTCCGCAATCATGTTCAGCGGTATGACCATTTTTCTGATCATCTGCACGGTATTTCCGAACGGATTAAACCTGAGGCCGGAAGTATTTACGCGTGATAACTTCTGTATCGAGCTGGTTAAACGGATCTATCAGACGGATACACCTACGAATGTGCTTCCAAGTCTTCATGTATACAACTCTATTTGTTGTTACATCGCAATTTCCCATTGCGAGAAGCTTCAGCACTCCAGACTGATCCAGAAAGGATCTCTTGTTTTAAGCATTCTGATCATTCTGTCAACCATGTTCCTGAAGCAACATTCCGTAGTGGATGTAGTTGCTGCATGTGTGATGGCATATTTCATGTACTCACTAATTTATGCACAGGAAGGTGCAAAGTCACCACGGCTTGCACGTCAGGTGATTTAAACACTTATAATTATTTTGTTTGATCCAAAGAAAGGACATCGCATTTCGCAAAATCGAAAAGCAATGTCCTTCTTTTATTTCACCTTCCATGCACTAAACGCCGATGGCATGGAATATTCCTTTTGTATTTCTTCCGGATGTGCAAAGATCATCTCTTCTTTGCAGTTCTTCTCCAGTTCATCCACGATCACCTCATACGCAGTCATATGCCATTCAATATGGCTGAAAATATGCTTCGCATTCCGCAGCTTTTTCACACGGATCGGTGCAAGCCCGATAGATTTACTGTAAGCGGTTACTTCGTCCATCGTAAGCTTTCCGTCTAGATTCGGGAACTCATACATACCTGCAAGCAGCCCCTTATCCGGTCGTTTCCGGATTGCCACATGATCACCATCCTTAAAAATCAAAACGGTTTTCTCCTCAATCCTGCGCGCTTTTGCCTTTTTCTTCACCGGCAGTTCATTCTGGATTCCCAGCCTTTTCGCCTCACAGATTCCCGTAAGAGGACAGATTTCACACTTTGCCTCCCCATTCGGCACACAGACAATCGCGCCAAGTTCGATCAGCCCCTGGTTAAAATCCGATGCCGCATCTTCTGGGATCACCGGTTCAATCGCATTTTCTATCTTTGTCCTGACGGACGCTTTCATAATATCTTCATCGCTCGCCAGCAGTCTTGATACCACCCGGAGAACATTTCCGTCCACTGCCGGCTTTGGAATTCCATAGGCAAAAGAAGAAATTGCCCCTGCCGTATAATTTCCAATTCCTGGAAGCGCCTTGATCTCCTCATAATTTTCCGGAAATTTTCCTGCGTATTCTTCCTCGATCTTCTGCGCTGCTTTTTGCATATTGCGTACCCGGTTATAATATCCAAGCCCTTCCCAGAGCTTTAAAAGCTTATCCTCCGGTGCCTCGGCTAGATCTTTTACCGTTGGAAGCTCTGTCATGAAACGCTCAAAAAATGGCTTTACTGCTTCCACTCTCGTCTGCTGCAGCATAATTTCAGACACCCATACCCGATAGGCATTTACATGATGTCTCCATGGCAGATCCCGTTTCCGCTCTCTGTACCATTCCACAAGCAGCTCCGGTGCTTCATAGAGCTGTGGATTGGTAAGTACTACCGGAACTTCGTCCGCAATTGCAATGGAATCCTCCGTTACAAAACAGTCCTTTGCGATCACCTGAACCCCGGTTTCCGCTGCTTCTGCAAGAACATCTGCAAATTCTTTGTGCGTCCGTCTGTTTGGTGTAAAATAACGTACTCCTTTCATCTGAACCACAAAGAATACATAAGCCTCGTACCCATCCTGCACTGCTTCTTCCAGCTCTTTTAAATGCTTCACTGCCCGCTCGCTCGGTGCATCCGGAAACTTTACCACGCCTTCTTCTTCCAGCGTAACCCCTTTCACTTCTATAAACGCTTTTTTCTCTTCATATTCCACATACAGGTCAAACCTGGAATTCTTATAGGTAACTTCCGGTCTGACGACCTTCACATCCTTGAACCATCTCCCGGCTTCAATCCATTCCTGTACCACTTTGTTCGTCACCTGGGAATCCATATTGATCAGCCGGTCAGCCTTCCTGACACCGATCAGATCCCAGCCAGTCTTACGCCCTGCACTTTCAGACTTCTGAACAAACACCTCTGCTCCCGGAACCAGAAGTTCCGCGCACCTCCCTGTGTTCTTCACATGGACCGTTTCTTCTTTTCCATTTATTTCTATTTTTGCTATAAATCGATTAGGGCGCTTTAAAAAGCGCCCCTTTTGTATTCTCTCATATATCATATTATTGCTCCCGGTTTCCGGCTATCACAAGTGGAATCTGTTCATGCTCCGCTTTTCGGATATACTCTTTGCTGATCTGCGAATCCGTAATGATCTTGTATACATCCTTAACCGGACAGATCACGGACACATACCCGCCTCCGAATTTGCTGCTGTCAGCAAGAACAAACACCTGCTTGGATGCTTCGAATATCGCTCTCTTCACCTGCATCTGTGGTGTTGCGATGGATGTCAGACCCACATCAAAATTGATACTGTGTACTCCGATAAATCCTTTATCTACATGAAATTTTTCCATATTCTCAATTGCTGCATCTCCCATCGTCGCTGCCAGATGACCGCCCACATGACCGCCGATCATATACAGTTCTACATGTCTTACTGCTGCAAGTTCATTTCCTACCAGGAGCGAATTCGTCACAACCGCTGCTACCAGATAAAAAATAATCTGCACGAGTTTTATCTTTCCCATAGCCAGCATGATGATTCCCATAAAAGCAATCGCTGCTCCCAGAATATTTGTCAGAAAACCTGCCAGTTTCGAATAGGTATGCTATAACGTAAAGTCAAACAGGTATGTATCTGTCATCCGAACTGTAATTTTTTCTTCCGTAAACGCTTTCCTTTCTTTAATAGTTTTCACCCTTTCGTTCGACAACTATTCTCTATAAAACAAAAGTCCTCTTATATTGTAACACACAAGAGGACTTCATTCCATAAACAAATTATAACATTTTATTCCTCCGGTGCAGCTTCACCTGTACCTTTGTAGTGAGCCCATCCTTCCGGTGAGTAAATACCTTTCTGTTTCTTCTGCATGGACTCTTTACAGGACGTGCTGCATGGGATGCAGATAAATTCGACAAGCTGATACGTGACGCTAAGGCAACCTACGAAGCACAGTAACCGGACTTCTCCAGTACAAAGCAAAATATGCCTTTTCGATTCACTGAAAATACATATCCCATTAAATTCAAAAGCGGGGCAGTAAAAGGTTTATCCTTTACTGCCCCGCTTTTCTTTTACCAATCTGTATACAGATCTATATTTCCGGATCCACTTCCGGTATCATATACTTTTCCAGCACCAAGTGACGTCTCTACAACTGTTCCTCTTGGGTAATCATCACTTGCTAAAACAATGTAACCATCGGCATCCCTGATTGTTCCGTCACTTGCTATATGGCGTCCTGGGATTGCAAGCCCTCCTCCCGGAAGTACCTTCTGAGAATAGTAAGTCTCGGTATGTCCATTATACCAGATCCTTCCCTTTGACGGGGTAAGACCGCCTGATGGGATCACATAGCCACCGCTTCCGGAATTGGAAGAATCGGAACTAGTATTATTCGATGAATTGTTGTTGGAAGGATTATTATTGCCAGAAGAACTGTTATTCCCCGCTGAACTGCTGTTCCCGGAATTATTGCCCGCAGATGTATTACTTCCGGCGGAAGCTGACGCCTGCTTTGTCTCTTCCTGTGCCTTTTTTGCCAGCTGCTCATCCACTTTCCTCTGGGCTTCCTCCTCCTGCTTTTTCTGTGCCGCACGTGCCGCCTCAAGCTGTGCATTTACCGTGGCAAGGTCTGTCGAAGTCTCTTCTGCTTTTGCCTGCAACGCTGCCTGTTCACTGTCCAGCTGGCTTTGCAGGTCAAGCAGTTCCTGCTGCCTGCTTTTCAGTTCAGCCTCCTGCTCTTCAATACCTTCACGTACTTTCACCATATTCTCCAGCATATCCTTATCGTACTTTGTAATATTCTGGATAAAGTCTACACGGTTCAGGAACTCTCCCATACTTTTTGCTTCACATACCATAGAAAGCAGTGTGTCCGAACCATTTTCATACATGTACTTAATTCGAGTCTTCATGTTTGCATACTGTACTTCCTCGTTATTACGGGAAATCTGGAGCGATGCTTCCAAACGGAATACTTCATTATTAGACTCTTCAATTTTCACTTCTGTCTCAGCGATTTCATTGCTGATCGTAACCAGATCCTGGTTGATCCCTTCCAACTGACTCTGTAGATTACTGGTCTTATCTTCGAGGCTGTCCACCTCTTCTGCATGTACCGACATCCCCGACAGCGCGATACCGAATGCACAGATCAGAGAAAGTCCGCACTGTACGATTCGTTTTTTCTGCATTTTCATAAATGTAATCCTTTCTTGAATGTTTTGGGGTAACACTAAGATAGTATATACTATTTTAATCAAAAGAACAACCTTCTATTTTCTGGAAAGGTCTGTACACAGCCATTTCTTCCCATTTTCAACGTACAAAAAGCTTCTTCAGATGCCATTTTTCTCTAAGTGTATGACAGCAAAAAGGAACAGGCTTTTTGCTGATTTCAATCAGTTAAGCCTGCTCCCTTTTCAGCAGAGCCTATGCTGTCGGCTCTGCAACTGTTTTACTTTTATCTTTTTTCACTCTGTATCCAGCAGTTGTTCTGCAGATGACCGGATCAAAGATCAGAAACATTGCCGGAAGGACAGTCAGTACTACGATCACACTGATGATCGCTCCTCTTGAAAGAAGTTCACAGATAGAACCGATCATATCAACCTGTGTATAACAAGTCACACCAAATGTTGCCGCAAAAAAGCTCAGTCCACTAGTAATGATCGATGGCATACTGATTCTGTGTGCAATCGCAACAGATTCTTTCTTACTCTTGCCTTTCATACGTTCTTTCTGATATCTGGTCGTCATAAGGATTGCATAATCAACGGTTGCTCCCAGCTGGATTGCTCCGATAACGATACTTGCAACGAACGGAAGACTCTTGCCCTGATAGAACGGAATCGCCATATTAATCGTAATCGCAAACTCGATAACCGAAACCAGAATGATCGGAAGCGAGATGGATTTAAATATAAGCAAAATGATAATAAAGATTGCTGCGATTGAAATAACATTAACCCTTGTCAAATCGATATCTGTTACATCCTGCAGGTCTTTCATCAGTGGTGCTTCACCGATTACCATTCCAGACTTATCATAGGATTTTACAATCTTATCAATCTGTTTGATCTGTTTGTTGACCTGCGGAGTTGCAGACTCATACTTGGTACATACAAACATCAACTCGGTATCCTTACCCTGAAGCATACTCTTTACATCATCCGGGATCATCGATTCCGGAATAGAAGATCCAACGATGGAGTTAAGTCCAAGTGTCCATTTTACACCATTGACATCATCAATTTCACTCATCATTGCCTTTTTCTCTTTGGCATCCATGTCTTTATCTACCATAACTATATGCATTGTACTCATATCAAAGTCATCTTTCAGTTCACTGTTTGCCACATTTGATGGAAGTGACTGTGGAAGTGACTGTGCAATATTATAATAAATTTTTGTATGATTATTGCCATAAATAGCAGGAATAAGCAAGATCAGGAAAGCAACGATCCACACTTTGTAATGTTTGGTGATAAATGTCGAAACCTTATCCATGCTCTTGATCAGCGGTTTATGCTTGGTTTTTTCAATCGGTTTATCAAAAATAAGAATCATTGCCGGAAGGATTGTTACACAGCAAAGCACTCCAATGATAACACCTTTTGCCATAACAATACCAAGATCACGACCAAGTGCAAATGTCATAACACAAAGAGCTACAAATCCTGCTACTGTGGTGACAGAACTTCCTACAATGGATTTGAATGTATTAGAAATCGCATGTCCCATCGCACGGTTCTTATCTCCCGGGAAACGGCGCTTGTTCTCTTCGTAGCTATTCAGCAGGAAAATGGAGTAATCCATCGTAACACCCAGCTGCAATACCGCCGTCAGCGCTTTTGTAATGTAACAGATCTCGCCAAGGAAAATGTTACTTCCCAGATTATATACAATTGCTACACCTATACTGATCAGGAAAAAAATCGGTACCAGGAAGGATTCTCCGGTAATTTCCAACACCAGAAAAGAAAGAATTGCCGCAATTACAACATAAATCGGGACTTCTTTCATTGCTACATTCTTGATATCGGCTACAACACCTGTCATACCTGCAATAAAACACTGTTTGCTGGCAATCTTACGCATCTCACCGACTGCATTCATTGCTTCGTCAGATGAAGTCGTATTGTCAAATAATGCGAGCATCAGTGTCGCATCTCCGTTGTAGAAGGCTTTTCTCAAATCGGATGGTATCATCTCTACCGGCAGTGAAAGATCTGCCACATCACCATACCATAATACTTTTTCGACATGATCAACCTTATTAAACTGATCCGCCAGCTTCTGGATATCTTTCATGTCCGTATCCTCTACAACAACCATGGCGAATGCACCCATACCATATTCATCCACCATAACGTCCTGTCCTTCTACTGTTTCCAGTGATTCCGGAAGGTAACTGAGCAAGTCGTAGTTAATTCTTGTCTTCGCCATTCCAATAAATGACGGAATCAAAAGCAGTATCCCCAGTAACAAAATTATAAATCTGTGTTTTGCTATCCATTTTCCCGCTTTGACCACAATAATCATCTCCCTGTCTTTACATTTTTATTCTATAGAATATTATACAAAAAAATGACTGATGGTCAATATCAAATAGTCACAATAATTTCATAATTAAAAAATGAATTTTGGTCATTTTTAGCATGGTTGATTTTTTATTATTTTCCAAAAACTATAAACTACAAAAAAACTGCTACTGGCAGTTTTTCTTATACACAAACATAATCAGGTAGGAGGTAAATAATTATTTTATTTACCGTCCTCCCACACCACCGTACGTACGGTTCCGTATACGGCGGTTCTTTAGTTTTCACAGATTATTAGATAATAGTCGAGCATGGATGTATATCCCAGCTTGGCTATTATTTTCTTTGAAAAGATTTGGTTCAAGACTTTCGCCATTTTCCAATAACCTTTTCTACTATTGGCTAGTTCCTTGGCTTTCCAATCCTCTAAACCTAGTGCTTTCAGCATTCGGTATTTCGTTTTGATTTTCTTCCACTGTTTCCAATAGACCGCTCGGATTCTCCGCCTTGCCCATTCATCCGTTTTTCGGAGGAGCTCTTTCATATCTGCGAGCCTGAAGTATTCCACCCATCCCCGCACATACTCTTGATACCTCTTTTCTCGTACTTCGTTGCTAATGCCTTTGTTCCTGTCGGTAAGTTCTCTTTCGACAGCCGTACCGTCCATCAAAAGTCCCCTTGCGCCCTACCGGAGGCATAACGTCCAGTGGACGTCTGCTTTGCACCGACCGAAGCGGATCATAGATCTGTTTATTCCGGTATCCTTGCCTGCACATATTCCAGATTTCCACAATAAGGTGTCCCCACCAGATACCATTCTCTTGCCAGATTCATCTCCATTCTGGTCTGTACCCATTCATCATCTACCAGCACTTCCAGTCCTTCTCCGCAGTGAAATCCTGTATCAATCCATAAGTCTGATGATAATAATCCATATCTTCCATTGCTGCTGTTATATCCTAATCTTCCCTGTTTCGTCATTTTCTGCTCCTTTCCAGTCACTTTTGTGACTCTTTTGATATTTTATACTACGATTCACTTTTATGACTTTGTCAATAACCTTTTGCGAATTTTATTTTTATATTCCATTCTACATTTTCATACTCTGCGAAAATCAACCTCTTTCGTATCATTCACTTTTGTGCCAGAATAGAGTCACAAATATTATTAAGTAGGCAGCATTATGGTAGGTAAAAAAATCCGGGCATACCGGGAATTTAGAGGATACAGTCAGATACAATTAGCCGAGCTGTCCGGCATTAACGTAGGCACAATCAGAAAATATGAGCTTGGAATCCGGAATCCAAAACCGGATCAGTTAGAAAAGATAGCAACTGCACTGGGATTAAATGTAAGTGTTTTTCTTGATTTTAATATTGAAACAGTCGGAGATGTACTCTCCCTGTTGTTTTCTATTGATGATTCAGTAAACCTCTCACTTGCAGAAACACCTGATCAGAAGGTTTCACTGACGTTCGAAAATCCTACAATGCAGGACCTTTTCAGGAAATGGTGTCAATTTAAAAATGTCTATGAAAAGGAAAAAGCTGAAATAATAGCTATCGAAGATGAAGATAAAAGACAAGTAGAACTGGATAAGCTGGACGCTACCCAAGATGAATGGAAACTGCGTGCTATGGGAACTACGATAGGTTGTCATACTATCGTCAAAAAAGGTACCGAGGGCAATACTGTCAGAGTTTATGATCTAACTTAATTTTAGTATATATAGAAAGTGTGACGAAATGGTTACTTTTAGATTAATTGAAGAAACTGGTCAATATCTTACTTATTGGTATTTTCCAAATGGTAATGAAGATGAAATGTATGGAATTATACTAGTTGACAAATTAAATGAAACTGTAGAAATTCAGCAAATGGCACATGATGATTTTTCCCATATTGTTACTGTAGATGAGCAAAATGAACTCAGAAATTCTGTTAATGACACGAGAAAAGAAGAAGGGCTTCCACTTTTAACCGAAGAAGAATGGCCTTTAGCAACAACTGCGCTTACAAAAACTTTTTTTGCAGATCATGCTATCAGTAAAATCATAGAAAGTTATAATTCCGGGGAAATTTTAAAAGAAGGAATGTCTACCTGGTATTAAAAAGCCAGAATTTATATATTTTGTTATCATTCTGTTATCA
>NZ_JAQCSY010000033.1:0-26709 GCF_027686195.1 Coprococcus sp. AF102-57
CCAACTCCGATTGTTTCCTTAACAGTTTGTTACTCACATGATATCATATTTTTTCTTCAATTACATCCACCTAATTTTAATACACTGCCATTCGACTTGCTGGGATTTCTTTAGTCGTCAAAAGGTTTTGGACTAAACTTACTCTCGTAGTCAGGTCCACAAATTTCTTCAGATTTTTTTTGAGCCACTCAACCTGCATAGTTAACTGACCAACCTTTTTTGCATACTCTGCTTTTTCCTTGCGTTCTTCGGCAAGCTTATCCTTGAGGTTTTCCTCACGCTTGTCATCAAACACGGCGGTAGCATTGTTAAGAAATTCTTTCTTCCAATTGCGGAGCAGATTTGGTTGGATATTATTCTCGGTTGCAAGGGTGTTGAGATCTTTCTCGCCCTTAAGCAGCTCGATTACTAGGTCTGATTTAAATTTGGCACTAAAGTTTCTTCTTTGTCTGGACATACTGATGAATCCTCTCTTTCATACTGATTTTAGTATATCAGATTCATTAAAAAATGTCCGAAAAAGTGTCTTAATTTATGAGACCATTATACTTGGTGATCATGGGGAATTTGAAACATTCAAGAAACAGTTGATGAAGGAAATTATTCTGATCTGTACCTATGAAGCCGAAGGAGAAAATCCGGAATTAGTTCTCTATAAAAAGAGATAAAAATTGCGAAAAGATAGAAATTCTATAAAAAATCCGCTATACTGGAGAGGAGTTGCTATTGCAGAATTTGCAGTAGCGACAGATGCTTCGTATAGCGGATTTTTTTATAATGGATGATTGAGAAAATTGAAAGTTGGAATTGAGTCAATGGATGAAGTGGGCAGTATTGACTGGATAGTGGGAAAGTTCCAAAGAAGTCAATGAATAGATATTCGAAAAGCCAAAAATAAATCAACAAGTAAGGAGACAACTTATGTCAGAACAGGAAAAGAACACTGAGCAGGGCGTCCACAAGCGCCGTGCAAGGTATAAAGGAAAATATCCACGAAAATTTGAAGAAAAATACAAAGAATTACAGCCGGAAAAATATCAGGATACCATTGCACATGTCATTCAGAAAGGAAATACACCTGCCGGAATGCACATTTCAATCATGGTGCAGGAAATTCTGGATTTTCTGAAAATCCAGCCGGGAGAGGTGGGATTTGATGCAACACTTGGTTATGGCGGACATACAAAAGCAATGCTGCAATGTTTGGAAGGCAAAGGGCACATCTATGCGACAGATGTAGATCCAGAAGAATCTGCAAAGACAAAGAAACGTCTGAAAGAACAAGGATTTGGAGAGGATATTTTAACGATCCGCCTTCAGAATTTCTGTACTATTGATGAGATTGCAAAGGAAGTTGGGGGCTTTGACTTTATTCTGGCAGATCTGGGTGTGTCTTCCATGCAGATTGACAACCCGAAGAGAGGATTTTCTTTTAAAGTGGACGGACCTCTGGATCTTCGCCTGAATCAGGAAAAAGGGATCAGTGCAGCCGAGAGACTGGATACAATTTCAAGAGAAGAACTTGCCGGGATGTTATATGAAAATTCGGATGAGCCGTACTGTGAAGAACTGGCAAAGGCAATCACCGAAGAAATCCGGAAAGGACACCGGATTGATACTACGACAAAGCTGCGTCAGGTGATCGAACAGACCTTGTCTTTCCTTCCGGAAAATAAGGAGAAAAAAGATATCATCAGGAAGACCTGTCAGCGGACTTTCCAGGCACTTCGAATTGACGTGAATCATGAATTTGAAGTACTCTATGAATTTATGGAAAAACTGCCGGGCGCTTTGAAACCGGGGGGAAGAGTAGCGATCCTGACGTTCCATTCAGGAGAAGACAAACTGGTGAAGAAAGCTTTAAAAGCAGGATATCGCGAGGGAGTTTATTCCGAATATGCCAAAGATGTAGTCCGGCCTTCGGCAGAAGAGTGTGCACAGAATGGGCGTGCAAGATCTACGAAGATGCGCTGGGCTGTGAAGGCGGAGTAAAAGTAAGTGTAGGCTGATTAGAATATTGACAAAACAAAAATCAAGGATTGGCGAAGGGATTAAAAGAAGCAAGCACAAGGACACTTGGACTTGTGATACCGGATATTGATAATGCTTTTTCGGAAATGGCAAAGGGAGCACAGGATGAAGCATTTACACATGGTTATACTGTTTCTAATTTATATCATGAAGATGACCATAAATTTATTGTAAAAGTTCTTTCTGAGTATTTGAAGAAATAATTTTATGAGGTAAGAAGATGCTGCAAAGTTATCAGAAAAGATAACAGAGCGGCATCTTTTGTTATTTGAAAAATGATTAAAATATATAACAGAAAATTATAAGCCGATTTGTACTTTAGTCTACAAATTCAGATGCCGGCATGATATACTGTATGGAAAAGTTATGAAATATCTGGTATCAAAATGGAAGCTAGGAGGAAAGAAAGAGTATGAACAATTTTTTGCCACAGAAGAGGGGAATGCAGGTTGTCTGGATCATAGTGGGCTGTCTGATCTACGCAGTTGGTCTGAATGTATTTATTATCCCTATGAATTTATACAGCGGGGGAGCAGTCGGTCTTGCACAGCTGTTAAGTTATGGAGCAGGACAGATCGGGATTAAGGAAATTGCAGGTCTGAACCTGTATGGTATCATTTATTTAATGCTCAACATTCCGATTTTATTTATTGCATGGTTTAAAATCGGAAAGACATTTTTTATAAATACAATCCTTGGAACGGTAGGAATCAGTTTATTTACTTCAATCGTACCAACTCCGGCAACAGCAGTGATCGCTGATCCGGTCATTGGAATCATCATCGGTGGTGTTGTAACCGGAGCCGGAATCGGAATCATGCTGACGGCAAAAGGAAGTGGTGGTGGAATCGAGGTTATCGGTATCTGGATGGCGAAAAAATATGCGGGAATGTCCGTTGGAAAACTGGGAACCATCTTCAATCTGATACTGTATGCCATTTATCTTTTAGTTTTTGATATCTCAACGGTGATTTATTCGGTCGTCTACCTGTTCTTCTACACGGTAACTCTGGACAGGATGCATTTTCAGAACATCAATGTGAGAATGCTGATTTTCACGAAGAAGAAGGGAATCGCAGAGGCAATCATGAAAGAAACCGGACGTGGTGTTACGCAGTGGAATGGTGAAGGTGCATTTACGAGTGAAGACAATTATGTTCTGGTGACGATCGTGAATAAATTTGAAGTAGAAGATATCCTGAACATGGTGTATTTACTAGATCCGGAAGCATTTACTACGGTAGATGAAGGGGTTAAGGTGTACGGAAACTTCCAGAAGAGAGTTTAGGAGTCAGGAATAAATGTATAAAATACTGATTGTTGAAGACGATAACACGATCGCAGAGCGGCTGGCATCGCATTTGAAAAAATGGAATTATAAGACAGTATGTGTACGTGATTTCAAAAATGTAATGGAAGAATTTAAAAAGACAGATCCACAGCTTGTGATCCTGGATATTGGGCTTCCGTTTTACAATGGATTCTACTGGTGCCAGGAGATCCGAAAGCTGTCCAATGTGCCGATCATCTTTCTGTCATCGATGAATGACAACATGAATATCGTGATGGCAATGAACATGGGCGGAGATGAGTTTATCGAGAAGCCGTTTGATCTGAATGTAGTGACAGCAAAGGTGCAGGCGGTGCTTAGAAGAGCATATGCACTTCAGGGAACGGCAAATATCATTGAGCATGGAGAAATGCTGCTGAATCTGGGAGATGCATCACTTACAATAGCCGGGCAGAAGATTGAACTCACCAAGAATGAGTTCAAGATCTGTCAGATGTTTTTTGAGAGCGCAGGAAAATTTGTGACCAGAGATGCGATCATGACCAGACTCTGGGAAAGTGACGAATTCATCGATGATAATACACTTACAGTAAATGTGGCGAGACTTCGGAAAAAGCTGGAGGAAGCCGGAATGCATGATGTGATCCGGACAAAGAAAGGAATCGGGTACATGCTGGTATGACAGAGATTTTAAGGGCATTTTGGAAAGAAAAAAGACCGGAGAGAATAGCGGTTCTTGTTTCGGGCATTCTCTTTGCAGTCATCTTCTGGATCTATGAAATTCCGGTGTGGATTGCAGGATATGCGTTCCTTCTGGTGATTTTATGGAATGTGATCTGGTTTACACTTGTTTTCATACGATATGAAAAAAGACAAAGAATACTGGAAGAAAATCAGGGAAAAATCCGGACAGAGGCAGGAGGATTTCCGGAGGCAGAAAGCCGGGAAAGCGAAATGTACCAGGAATTGATCCGGCAGCTTTACGAAGAGAAAAAAGAGCTGGAATCCTCTGTGCAGATTGAAAAACAGGAGCTGTCTGATTATTACAGCATGTGGGTTCATCAGATCAAGACTCCAATTGCAGCACTCGGTGTCCTGATCCAGAGCGGGGAAGAACTGGAAGAAGTACAGGAAAGCCCGAAAGCACAGGAACTTACCCGAAGCATGAAAATGGAGGTGTTCCGGATTGAACAATATGTGGATATGGTACTCACCTATCTCAGAATGGGTTCCGCAACCTCCGATTACGCCTTCCGGATCTGCAGCCTGGAAGAAATCGTCCGCCAGGCAGTCCGCAAATATTCCCAGATGTTCATCATGACCAGAACAAGACTTCACCTTGAAATCCAGGATCAGAAGATCCTGACCGATGAAAAGTGGCTGACTTTCGTCATCGAACAAATTCTCTCCAATGCAGTTAAATACGCAAGAGGCGGAGAAATATCAATCTACATAGAAGAAAAAACTCTGGTGATCTCCGATAACGGAATCGGCATTGCAGAAGAGGACCTCCCAAGAATCTTCGAAAAAGGCTTTACCGGCTACAATGGAAGAGCGAATAAAAAATCCACTGGAATAGGATTATATCTCTGTAAGACAATCATAGATCGTCTCCATCATACTATCTGGATTGAATCAAAACCAGAAAAAGGAACAAAAGTATATCTAAACTTTGACCGTGAATCCAGACGAATAGAGTAATGGAGTCTATCGGTACAAAAACGAAAAAACTTCCAACAACGGAACAGAACTATGATTTACTTTTGGGTAAGGATCTATCAGTTGCAAAAAGTTTATCCATTTGAACAAAACAGCCGCCAGAAAAAATAAATATGGAAAATTCCATGTTTGTGCAATGGAGATGAAACACAGGAATCATGGAGGCCATTGCCGAACATGATTCCCGTCCTAAGTGGTTCATCGGAATGGTTTGCACAAAGGAATTTGGAATATTTATTTTTTCTGGCGGCGTCTCTTTCACCAAAATGAGTCTTTTCCAACCCGATCCTTACAAAAATGTAAGAAACCCCACACAAATTGTCATTTACTTCGATGGAAGGAAATCCCTTACTTTTTTATAATGACTTTATCAAATAAAAAAGAAGGGCAGGTCATAAAAACCATGGCATTACTTGACGTAAAGAACGTAAAAAAGATATACACAACCCGTTTCGGAGGAAATCAGGTAGAGGCGCTGCATAACGTCAGCTTTTCCGTAGAAGCAGGCGAATATGTAGCAATTATGGGAGAAAGCGGAAGTGGCAAAACTACACTTCTGAATATCCTGGCTGCACTTGATAAGCCGACTGGTGGAAAGGTTTACTTAAAAGGGAATGATCTCAGCAAGATCCGAGAAAAAGAGATGGCAGCATTCCGGCGGCAGAATCTTGGATTCGTCTTTCAGGATTTCAACCTTTTGGATACACTAACCCTGAAGGATAATATTTTCCTTCCGCTGGTTTTGTCTGGAAAGAAATACACGGAAATGGAGAGTCGGATCGCGCCGATCGCAGAGCAGTTGGGAATCAGTAAGCTTCTGAACAAATATCCATATGAAGTATCCGGTGGACAGAAGCAGAGAGCAGCCGTTGCACGTGCTCTAATCACACAACCGCAGCTGATCCTTGCCGATGAACCGAGCGGTGCGCTGGATTCCAGATCGACGGATGAGCTTCTGGGACTCTTTAATGCGATCAACGATAACGGGCAGACGATTGTCATGGTAACGCACAGTGTCAAAGCAGCGAGCACGGCAAAGAGAGTCCTCTTCATCAAGGATGGGGAAGTTTTTCATCAGCTTTACCGTGGCAATCTGACCAGTGACGAGATGTACCAGAAGATCACCGACACCTTGACGGTTCTCACTACAGGAGGTGAGCACCGTGAATAGATCGATTTATACAAAGCTTGCCATTTCCAATCTGAAAAATAACCGGAAGACATATATTCCCTATGTACTGACTGCCATTTTAACGGTGATGATGTATTATATGATGGCGAATCTGGCGGCAAATTCGCCAATGAACCAGGAAGCATTACAGATTATTTTAAGTCTGAGTGTTCATGTAATAGAAACATTTGCACTGATCTTTCTGTTTTACACCAACAGTTTTCTGATCAAAAGAAGGAAAAGAGAAATCGGAGTGTATCATATTCTCGGAATGGGGAAACCGCAGCTTGCGAAAATGCTGGTGATCGAGACGGTTGTAACCGGTGCGGTCAGTATCCTGGGTGGAATCTTTTTCGGAACTGCGCTTGCAAAGCTGATGTATGCACTTTTGAAAAGAATGATTCATTATGACGATAAACTGGCATTTCGGATGTCATGGGAGATTGCCGGAAATACCGTTCTCTTTTTCACACTGATCTTTGCATTGACTCTGATCTATAATCTTTTGCAGATCCGGCTTGCCAATCCAATCGATCTTCTGCATGCGGGAAGTCAGGGCGAGCGCGAGCCAAAAACCAAATGGTTCCTGACTATGGCTGGAATCATTTTCCTTGGAATCGGTTATTACATTGCGATTACGACAAAAGAACCACTTAAGGCGCTTCAACTTTTCTTTGTCGCAGTAATCTGTGTCATTATCGGAACCTATGCGCTTTTTACAGCAGGAAGTATTGCTTTTTTAAAGCTGCTTCGGAAAAACAAAAATTTCTATTATAAAACAAAGCATTTTACATCCGTATCCGGCATGCTTTACCGAATGAAGCAGAATGCAGTCGGGCTGTCAAATATCTGTGTACTCAGTACTATGGTTCTGGTGATCATTTCGTCTACCGTATCTTTGTACATTGGAAAGGAGGATGTCTTAAGAACAAGGTATCCGCAGGAAGTGTATATCACAAATTCGGTATCTGATGATGTGGAAAATAAGAAGCTGCATGACATGGTGGAAAAGATCTGCCGGGATAATCAGGTAGAGATCACAGATGAGAAGAGCTGGCATATGGCAGAGCTTGTTAAGATAAAAAACGGAGAAGAATATACTTCTGCTATGATAAAGGATAATTCGTCATCTGATATAGTGTTTTTTGATGTGATTAGGTTGGCAGATTATAATCAGCTGACAGGCGAAAGGATGGAGCTTGGGGATAAGGAAGCTATTCTTTTTACAAATGGGGAAAATTACGGAAAGGATAAGATCAGGATTGATGAGGAAACATGGATGGTCAAGAAGGAACTGGATACTGCACCTTTTGGAAAGAAGAGTGATTCTAATACAGAAAATGTATATTATATGATCGTCAGTGATGAAAAAGAGTTTATGAAAGATTATCTGGAAAAATACCAGCTCGAGGCAGAGGACAAACCGGTAAAATGGAGGGAGTCATTCAATTTAAGGGGCAGCGAAGATCAGAAGCTGAAAGCTGTCAAAGAGCTGAAAGCACAGGCAGAAAGTGAATTTGAACATACTGGCGTACAGGGAAGATATCTTGAAAAAGAGACTTTCTTTGGTCTGTATGGCGGTGTGTTTTTTATTGGAATGTATCTTGGAAGCCTGTTCCTGATGGCAACGGTGCTGATCATTTATTACAAACAGATTTCCGAAGGCTTTGATGACAGAGAACGCTATCAGATCATGCAGAAGGTAGGAATGAGCAAACGCGAGGTCAAAAGTTCGATACGCAGCCAGATCCTGATGGTATTCTTCCTGCCGCTTGCGATGGCAATCATCCATATTGCAGTTGCATTTCCGGTGATCACAAAGCTTTTAGCCATATTTTATCTGAAAAATACAAAGCTGTTCTTCGGATGCACTGCCGGTACAGTGGGAATCTTTGCCGTCTTTTATGTGATCGTATTTGTGATAACAGCAAAAGAATATTATAAAATTGTTGAATAGAAGAAAAAGACAAAAAGGTGACGAAAGTCATCTTTTTGTCGTATACAGAGGTATTTCTTGCTAAGAACGACCGTTCTGTAGTAGAATACAGATAGACTAATTGAAAAGGATTGCGAGAGTGCAAAGCACGTAGCAATCTGGTATCAAAAGGGTTAAAATATCTTTTGACCTCAACATCATTGAAAAGATAAAATTACAGAAAGCAAGGGATGTATAAATGATAGAAAAAGGGCTGGTATATGGAAGATTTCAGATTCTGCATCTCAAACATGTGGAATATATTCTGGCGGCAAAGATGCGCTGCAAAAGGCTTTATATAGGAATCACTATGTCGGATGATCTGCACGTATCAGGGGGTGAGGAAGACAATTACCGGGTAAGACGGAGCGCTAATCCTCTGACTTATATTGAGCGTTATGAGATGCTTCGTGATACGTTGCTCAGTTTCGGAGTGCCGAGAGAAGAGTTTGAGATCATCCCATTTCCGATTGACAGAGTGGAATATCTGGGGCAGTATCTGCCGGAGGGTGCGGTCTGCTTTATGAGTATCTGTGATGAATGGACTGCGAACAATGAGAAGCGTTTTGAGAAGCTTGGAATTCCGGTGGAAGTTCTCTGGAGAAGGACTAAAGAGGAAAAAGGGGTATCAGGTTCCCAGATCCGGCAGAGGATCCTGGCAGATGAAAAGTGGGATGATCTGGTGCCAAAGACCGTTTTTGATTATGTTCTTTCGCACGGAATTGATGACAGGATCAAGTTTTCAAAATAAAGGAGAAGCTGAAAATGCAGGATTGGGAAAGATTTGGAGAAGAGATCAGACGAACCGTGCAGGATGCTGTAGACTCGCAGGATTACCGGAAGCTGAACCAGACGATCACAGATACGATCAACCGGGCAGTGAACGGTGCGGTAAATGGCGCGGAACAGGGCATGCGTTCTTTTGGAAATGCGTTTGATCAGGCAACGAGAAATATGGGAAGAGGTCCGAGAGGACCGCGTGGAAGATATGGACAGATGGGCGGGGCTGACAGATGGGGAAGAACGCCTGGAGGAGGGGTACCTCCGTTTGGAACTTACAGGTGGAGCGGAACGGATGGAAATGGAAGAGCATGGAATCCGGATATGCAGGACTATAAGGCGGAATCACAGGGCAGCAGCCGGTATGGATACAGCAATGCACAGCAGTCACCTGTTTTGTATGGATCGACGACGGGAACAAAGGCAGGCGGAATTGTCATGATCGCAGCAGGCGGAAGCATGGCACTTATATTTCTGATTCTGTTCCTTGCATCTTGTATTGCTTCTTTGCCGGAAAGTCCGGGGGCTTTATGGATCATGCGTGCGGTATTTGGACTGTTTACGGCAGCAAGTGGCATGATCACAGGATGGGGCATTAAGCTTCTGAAACAGGTTGGAAGATTCAAGAACTACAGCCGCAGGATTGCAGGCAGAGAGTATTGCAATATTTCGGAGATCGGAAGCAATTCCGGAAAATCCATAAAATTTGTGACAAAGGATCTGGAAAGAATGATTTCTAAAGGCTGGTTCCGTCAGGGGCACATGGATGGTGAGAAGAAATGCCTGATCCTGTCAAACCGTGCTTACGAAGAATATTTACAGATCGAAACCCGCAGACAGCAGTCGAAAGCGGAAGAGCCGGTAAAGAAAGAAGAGAAGACACAGGAAAATACAAAAGAAAAAGAAGCAAAGAATGAAAAGCTGGCACCGGAGGTGCAGAAGATCATTGACCAGGGGGATGCTTTTATCAGAAAGATCCACGAGTGTAATGAAGCCATTCCGGGAGAAGAGATTTCCGCAAAGATCAGCCGGATGGAGATGCTGGTAGACCGGATCTTCGACCGGGTGGAAGAAAATCCACAGTCAGTTTCGGATATCCGTAAGCTGATGGAATATTATCTTCCGACGACGATCAAGCTTCTGGAAGCATATGAACAGCTTGACAGACAGCCGGTTGATGGAGAAAATATCCAGACTGCAAAACGTGAGATTGAGGCAACGCTCGATACTTTAAATACGGCGTTTGAGAAGCTTTTGGATGACCTGTTTCAGGATACCATGTGGGATGTCTCATCGGATATTTCCGTATTGAATACCATGCTTGCACAGGAAGGTCTGAAAGAGGACGGAATGAAAAAATAAAGTCGCAGGAGGAAGAAGAGTATGAACGATTTTGAAGAATTTAATGTAACACCGGAGCTGACGCTGGATCCGTTCCAGGAAGAAAAAAAAGAGACTCCGCAGATTTATCAGGAGGCAGAACCGGAAACACCGGAGATCGTCCTGACACCGGAAGAAAAGAATATGGTCAGTGCATTTGCAGAAAAAATTGATCTCGCCAATTCGAACATGATTCTTCAGTACGGAGCCGGAACCCAGAAGAAGATCGCAGATTTTTCAGAAAAAGCACTGGAAAATGTAAAAACAAAAGATCTTGGAGAGGTTGGCACACTGTTAAGTGATGTGGTGACAGAACTGAAAGGATTTGATGAGGAAGAGGAAAAAGGATTCCTCGGAATCTTCAAAAAAGGCGGAAACAAGATCCAGGCAATGAAAGCCAAATATGCAAAAGCAGAAACCAATGTAAATAATATTGTCAAAGCACTGGAATCTCACGAAGTGCAGCTTATGAAAGACATTGCGCTTCTGGATAAGATGTATGAAGTGAACCTGACATATTATAAAGAATTGGCCATGTATGTGCTTGCCGGAAAGCAGAAGCTTGCCGAGACAAGAAACGGCGAGCTACAGGAACTGAAGAATAAAGCGATGGCAAGTGGACTTGCCGAGGATGCACAGGCAGCAAAAGATCTGGATTCCAGATGCGAACGTTTTGAGAAAAAGCTGCATGATCTGGAACTGACCAAGACAATCGCCATGCAGACCGCACCACAGATCCGTCTGGTACAGGGAAACGACACAATGATGGCAGAAAAAATCCAGTCTACACTCGTCAATACGATTCCACTCTGGAAAAGCCAGATGGTACTCGCCCTTGGTGTAGAACATTCCGCACAGGCAGCCGCAGCCCAGAGAGAGGTCAACGATATGACCAATGAACTCCTGCGCAAGAACGCAGAAAAGCTGAAGATTGCTACTGTAGAGACTGCCAAAGAATCCGAGCGTGGAATCGTAGATATTGAAACCTTAAAAGCAACCAATGAATCGCTGATCGCAACCTTCGATGAAGTCATGCAGATCCAACAGGAAGGCCGCCAGAAACGTCAGCAGGCAGAGGTGGAAATGCAGCGCATCGAAGCTGAACTGAAAGCGAAGCTGTTACAGGTTCAGGGGTAAGCGTTTGGTGGATGACATACAGGCCGGAACAAGTAGATTCTGTTTTTTTATGAGGAGAAAGCGGCGAAGAGTCCGTAGGTAAAAAGGTAGCCGGTAATTTTGGATACCGGACTGATTCGCTGAATAATCTTGATGATTATTCGGCTCAGCAGTCCTCTGGATTTCGTGTATGAAACACGAAACCAGATCCAAATTACCGGCTGCCTTTTTACAACGGACCCTAATCGCCGCTTTCTAACATAAAAAAACAGAATCTACTTGTCCCTGCCTTGCTGTATTCCACGGGGGGGGGACGTCTGGAGGCTGCCCCCGGTATGGGGTGGGGCGAGTGAATGGAATAGTAGATAGTAGGAATAAAGTGCTTGTGTGAATGTTTCTGAAATTAAAAGTTATCAAGACATAGACATAAAGGACTCCGTTTTCTGTAATTAGAAACGGTGCTAGAGTCCGTTAGAAAAAATGCACCAGTAATTCGGATCTGGTTTCGTGCTACAAGCACGAAATCCAGAGGGCTGCTGAGTGGAATAATCATCAGGATTATTCCGCGAATCAGCCCGGTATCCAAATTACTGGTGCATTTTTTCTTTACGGACTCTTCACCATTTCTACCCACAGAAAACGGAGTCCTTTATGTCGTCCCTTTTGTACATTTATTCAATAACAGTTCCGGTTTTACCCTTCAGAGCATCTTTCAGAGTATCAAAAGAAGTAATCAGAGCACTTCTTCCCTCTTTCTTTTCTATGAATCCTACGGATGCCTGGAATTTAGGAAGCATGTTGTAGATTCCGAAGTGTCCTTCATCCATGTACTGTTTAGCCTGTTCTACGGAGATAGTATCGAGTTCTTCTTCATCTTCTTTTCCGTGGTTTAAGCATACCTTTTCCACACTGGTCAGGATGATGAGTTCATCAGCATCAATCTGTTCAGCAAGCTTGCCGGCAGTAAGGTCTTTTTCGATGACTCCGCTGGCACCTTTGAGGTGATTGTTCTGCTGGAGTACCGGGATTCCGCCACCACCGCAGGCGATTACGATATGTCCTGCATCGGTAAGGGTGCGGATGGCATCAACTTCTACGATATCAACCGGGTTTGGAGAAGCAACGACACGGCGGAAGCCCTGACCAGGAACTTCTACTACATAATTGCCCTTTTTACGTTCAGCGGCAGCGTCTTCTGCGTTCATGATACGTCCGACAATCTTGGTTGGTGTATAGAATGCTTCGTCATATGGATCAACAGTTACCTGTGTGATAACGGTGCATACGCTGCGATAGATGCCGCGTCCGATCAGTTCTTCGCGAATCGCATTCTGCAGGTCGTATCCGATGTAACCCTGCGACATAGCAGAGCAGACTGACATCGGAGAAGCGGTATAATCCGGATGATTGGTGCTGAATTCGTTCATAGCAGTATGGATCATACCAACCTGAGGTCCATTACTGTGTGTGATTACTACCTGGTATCCTTCTTCAACAAGATCTGCAATGGAAACTGCAGTTTTTTTAACGGCAACCTTCTGCTCCGGAAGTGTGGTTCCGAGTGCGCGGTGTCCTAATGCAACAACAACTTTTTTCTTCATATTACATCCCTCTGTTTCTCAGAATTTGAATTGTCTGCGTATGAAAAACATATAACGCAGACAACAGCGATAAAAAATATATAAAAATTATAGTATTTTTTTATGGAAATTGCAATCATTAGTTGGCAAAAATGCACAGTATAAAAAGGAATTACTGGTGGGCAGAAGCTAAATGGCACAAGGACGGGGATTTTTAGAAAACATGCTGACAACAAGGGGAGATGTTCATATAATATAATAAGAAGTCCGATGGATGGTGCAGTATGAAAGAGGAACGGATTCGATTTTGCGGATTAAAAGAACGTGAGGTCATCAACATATGTGACTGCAAGCGGCTCGGGTTTGTTGCAGATCTGCAGATCAATATCTGTTCAGGGTGTGTGGAAGCATTGATCGTACCGGGACCGGGAAGAATCTGTGGATTTCTTGGATATGATGCGGAGTATATTATTCCGTTTGAGTGTATCCGCAGGATTGGAGAGGATATTATTCTTGTGGAAATTAAAGAGGACAAATGTCTGAAGCCGTGTAAATAAGAATAGTAAAAGAGGAAGAAGAGTACAGACTGCTCAGTGAAATAAATGAGAACAAGTAAAAAGACAAAGGAGAGAAGAAAAATGACAGCATTTTTTAAAGAAATCGAGCCATTCCGGGGAAACGGAAACGAAAATGAAAAGGGACAGACGCTGGAAGAATTTCTGGAAGAGTATGATCCTTATAAATATAAGAATCCTTGTGTGACAACCGATGCAGTTATATTCTCCTGCAAAAGAAAGGTAGTGGACGGAGAATGGAAAGTTCTGATGGTGAAAAGGCGGAATCATCCGAGCATTGGCTGGTGGGCGCTGCCGGGTGGGTTTATTGAACTTCATGAGAATCTGGAAGATACGGCAAGAAGAGAACTGATCGAAGAGACCGGCGTGGCGGATCTTCCGATGGAGCAGTTTGCAGTCTATGGGAATGTGACCCGTGATCCGAGGGCACGGATTATTACATCGGCATATCTTTCGGTTGTGGATGAAGGGCAGGTAAAGGTGCAGGCTGGTGACGATGCGGCGGATGCAAAGTGGATGCAGCTTCATTGTCAGACAGAATCGGTGAAGGAGGATGGAGATTGGAAGAGAACCATTTATCGACTGGCATTGGAAAATAAAGAAGCAGAGCTTACAATTTCGGCGATCGTTGAAAAAAAGGAAAGAAGTGGACTGGTAAGAGAGACTTATTATAAGGTAAAAGAATCGGACCGGATCGCCTGTGACCATGCAGCACTGATCGCACAGGCATGGAAGCTGGTGGAAAGCCGGCTTATATAGCTTTTTGATAAAGTGTGAATTTGTTGACAACCCTGTATACAGGATTTATACTATAGACATTAAAAATGTGCGTGATTCTGCAGTAGAATCAATCAAGAACCAAACAGGAGGAAAAAAGATGAAGTGCCCATATTGTGGTAACATTGATACAAGAGTCATCGACTCAAGACCGGCAGATGACGGAACGACGATCAGAAGGAGAAGATCCTGTGATGCGTGCAACAAGCGTTTTACAACCTATGAGAAGGTGGAGACCATACCGCTGATCGTGATCAAGAAGGACAACAACCGCGAGCAGTATGACCGTACTAAGCTGGAAGGCGGAGTACTCCGGGCGTGCTATAAACGTCCGGTAGCGGCAGCAGATATTCAGGCAACGATCGACTCGATCGAGACAGCGATTTTCAGCCGGGAAGAGAAAGAAATTCCGAGCAGCCAGATCGGTGAGATTGTTATGGAAAGTCTGAAAAAGCTGGATCCGGTTGCTTATGTACGTTTTGCATCGGTATACAGGGAATTTAAAGACGTGAATACCTTCATGGATGAACTGAAGAAAATATTAGAATAAAAGGGGAAAGACAAATGGAACGGAAAAAGACAGTATTGCTCTGCGTGACCGGCGGTATCGCGGCGTACAAGATTGCAACACTGGCAAGTATGCTGGTAAAGACAGGATACGATGTGAAAGTTGTGATGACACAGAATGCAACGAATTTTATCAATCCGCTGGTATTTGAGACGCTGACACAGCATAAGTGCCTGATTGATACATTTGACCGCAATTTTGAGTACAGCGTGGAGCATGTGACACTGGCAAAATGGGCAGATATTGTGATGATCGCACCTGCCACGGCAAATGTGATCGGCAAGCTGGCACACGGGATTGCAGATGATATGCTGACTACGACTGTGATGGCATGTGCCGAATGTAAGAAGATCCTTGCACCGGCGATGAATACAAGAATGTATGAGAATCCGGTCGTACAGGATAATTTAAAACTTCTGGAGCATTATGGATATGAAGTGATTCAGCCGGCAAGTGGACATCTGGCATGCGGAGATAACGGAGCCGGGAAGATGCCGGAAGCGGAGACTTTGTATGAATATATTTACCGGGATACTGCTTATGAGAAAGATCTGACCGGAAAGAAAATTCTTGTCACAGCAGGACCTACAAGAGAAGCAATCGACCCGGTGCGCTATATTACGAATCACTCATCCGGTAAGATGGGATATGCTCTTGCACGCGTTGCTGTGGCAAGAGGAGCGGATGTTACGCTTGTCACCGGACCGACAGAGATCAAAAAGCCGATGTTTGTGAAGATTGTTCCGGTCACGACTGCAAAGGAAATGTTCGAGGCGGTAAAGGAAGAGGCAGCAGATGCAGACATTGTGTGTAAAGCAGCAGCGGTTGCAGATTACCGGCCAAAGCATATTGCGGATGAAAAGGTGAAAAAATCGGACAGTGAGATGAGTCTGGAACTGGAAAAGACAGACGATATTCTGAAATATCTCGGAGAGCACAGAAAAGACGGACAGTTCCTGTGTGGATTTTCGATGGAAACCGAGAATATGGTTGAAAATTCCAGAAAGAAGCTT
The DNA here is from genome assembly GCF_027686195.1 of Coprococcus sp. AF102-57. Classification (NCBI taxonomy): domain Bacteria; kingdom Bacillati; phylum Bacillota; class Clostridia; order Lachnospirales; family Lachnospiraceae; genus Coprococcus; species Coprococcus sp. AF102-57. Next base: position 15,977 of record NZ_JAQCSY010000033.1, read on the forward strand.
GAAAAGAAGAAGCTGGATATGATCGCGGCAAATAATCTTAAAGTTGCCGGAGCAGGATTTCAGGGCGATACAAATCAGATGACGCTGATCACGAAGGAAGATGAGACTGCACTTCCAATGATCAGCAAGGAAGAGACAGCAGCTTGTATTCTGGACAAGATTCTGGAGTGTATGAATAAATAAAAAAGCCAAAATGTATTGTATCTCGTAAAGAGAATAGTAACAGGAGGAAAAGAAAAATGAATCAAGGCAATGAACGTACTACATCCATGTCCAAAACAAAAGGACTCGTACAGATGGCAATCTTTGCAGCACTTATTGTAGTGCTGGCATTCACCCCGTTTATCGGATATATCCCATTGGGATTTACAAGGGCAACGATCATCCATATCCCGGTGATCATGGGATCTCTGATGCTTGGACCGAAGAAGGGCGCAGCGCTTGGAGGCGTGTTTGGTCTTACAAGTTTTATCAATAATACGATAAATCCGACATTGACATCATTCGTATTTACCCCATTTTACAGTTTGGGTGAATACAGTGGAGGGATCGGAAGTCTGATCATCTGTTTTGTGCCACGTATTTTGATCGGTGTAGTACCGTTTTATATTTACCGTCTGGTTAAGAAGCTTTCAAAGAACAATGGAGTATCCTCTGTTGGACTGATTGCGGCAGGACTTTCCGGAGCACTGACCAATACGCTTCTTGTCATGAATCTTATTTTTGTATTTTTCAGAAATGATTATGCGGCAGCCAATGGTATTACCGTAAAGGCGGTATATGGATTTATTCTGAGCATTATCGGAATCAATGGGATTCCGGAGGCAATCGTAGCGGCGGTGATCACGCTGGTACTTGGGAAAACACTGATGAAAAAAGGGGTACAGGAAAGATTAGGAGTGTAAAAAATGATACTTGCGATTGATATAGGAAATACAAATATTGTACTTGGATGTGTGGATGACAACAAAACCTATTTTATCGAAAGACTTTCCACGATCAAGACAAAGATGGAACTGGAATATGCGATTGATATCAAGATGGTTTTGGATATTCATGGAATCAAGCCGGAGAAGCTGGAAGGAGCGATCATCAGCTCGGTAGTTCCGCAGATTACATATGTCGTAAAAGAGGCGGCAGAAAAGATTCTGAAAAAAGAGACACTGGTCATCGGACCTGGCGTGAAGAACGGACTCAATATCCTGATGGATAATCCGGCACAGCTCGGAAGTGATCTGGTGGCAAATGCAGTTGCCGGAATTGCAGAATACAAAGCACCGATGATGATTTTCGATCTGGGAACGGCGACAACAGTCAGTGTGATCGATGAAAAGAAAAATTATATCGGAGGCATGATCTATCCGGGAGTGAATATTTCACTGAACGCCCTGACGGAAAATGCATCCCAGCTTCAGGGAATCGGTCTGGAAGCACCGAAGCGGATTGTCGGAAAGAATACGATTGAATGTATGAAGAGTGGTGTTCTCTATTCCAGTGCAGCGGCAATCGATGGAATTATTGACCGGATTGAGGAAGCGATTGGACAGCCGATGACTGCAATCGCAACAGGAGGACTTTCCAAGAAGATTGTTCCGTACTGCAAGAGAGAGGTCATACTGGATGACGATCTGCTCCTGAAAGGACTTCTGATCATTTACCGGAAAAACAGATAACAGAAAGGTGACAGGGACGAGGACTTATAAAGTTTTCGCCCCTTTTATAAAAGGATGAATACTTACCGGATAACAGTTGCCTATGATGGAACGGCGTATCGTGGATGGCAGAGACAGGAGAATACGGAACTTACTGTACAGGGAATTCTGGAACGGCGGATTTCAGAAATTGTAGGGAAAAAGATGGTGGTCAGTGGTTCAGGAAGAACGGATAGTGGTGTACATGCGTTAGGGCAGGAGTGCAGTCTGTATCTGGAACAAGAAATTGATATGGACAGTTTTAAGAAGCAGTTAAATGCACTTCTCCCGGAAGATATCAGAGTGTTGGATATCAGCAGAGAAAAACGGGATTTTCATGCAAGAAAGAGTGCGGTCGGGAAATGCTATGAGTATCAGATCGATCTGCGTGACAAGATGGAAGTATTTCATCGGAAATACCGGTTTCATTTTCCACATCCGGTCGATATCGCTGCGATGGAAAAAGCAGCAGAGTATCTGATGGGAACCCACGATTTTTCCGCCTTTACGGATTTGAAAGAGGACAAAGATACGGTACGGACGATTTATGCGGTTGGGATCGTGTATGAAAAGGATACACTTACGTTATCGTGGATCGGAGATGGATTTTTATATCATATGGTCCGGATACTTACCGGAACGCTTCTGGATGTGGGAATCGGGAAAATAAAAGCGGAAGAGATACCGGAGATTCTGAAAGCGAAAGACCGGAAGAAATCTGGTTTTCCGGCACCGGCGAAGGGACTGTTTTTAGGTCGTGTTTTTTATACAGAAGCGGAGCTTAAAAAAGCGGTACAGAAGATCAGCGAAAAATAAAAACCAAAGAAATGGAGGAAAGAGAAGAGATGAAGTTTATTTCATGGAATGTAAATGGAATCCGTGCATGTGTGCAGAAAGGATTTATGGATTTTTTTAAAGAGGCAGATGCGGATATTTTCTGTCTGCAGGAGACAAAGATGCAGGAAGGGCAGCTTGTACTTGATCTGCCGGAATATCACCAGTACTGGAACTCGGCTGTGAAAAAAGGATACTCAGGGACTGCAATTTTTACAAAGAAAGAGCCGTTATCAGTTACTTACGGACTTGGGATAGAAGAACATGATCAGGAAGGGCGCGTGATCACACTGGAATTTGAGGATTTTTATTTTATTACCGTGTATACACCGAACTCTCAGAGCGAACTGGCAAGACTTGACTACCGTATGACCTGGGAAGATGCGTTTCTTGCTTATCTTAAGAAGCTGGAAGAGACAAAACCGGTGATCTTCTGTGGAGATTTGAATGTGGCACACAAAGAAATTGATCTGAAGAATCCAAAGACCAACCGGAAGAATGCCGGATTTACAGATGAAGAGCGAGCAAAATTCTCAGCACTTCTGGATGCGGGATTCATTGATACTTACCGCTATTTCTATCCGGATAAAGAAGGAATTTACTCCTGGTGGTCCTACCGGTTTAAGGCAAGAGAAAAGAATGCAGGTTGGCGTATCGATTACTTCTGTACATCAAAAGCACTGGAAAGCAGGTTGGAAGATGCGAAGATTCTGACAAATGTATTTGGGTCTGACCACTGTCCGGTGGAACTGGATTTTAAGTAGGGGTGAGATCGATAAGCTGCGACATCAAATTGTAAAAAAATAAACTGATCAGATTCACTTTTGTGCGATGGAAACTGATCAGTTTATTTTTTTACAATTTTTCGTTCAGGGATAGTGGATGATTCTGTTTGAGGGAATATATAAAATTCTGCCTGCATATAAATATACATGGGTAATTTAGCTTTTGGGATGAGGAGGGACATGTATGGAACGGATTGGAAGTATCTGGACGATGATAGTTCGGTATTTGCTGCTGGTGATGTTTGGTGGAGTGATTGTCTGGGCGTGCAATAGTGCAGGAATATCGGTTTACGCAGATGATGGGGAGACACCGGATGGAGCAGAGCTGATCCGGTTTGATTTTCACAAGTCGGTAAATCAGGAGGTTGGGATCCCGGCAGGAATACCAGGATTTTTCACTTATTTTTATGAAGGAAAAGAATACCATTACGGATTCCGGTTTGACAGAAATGGGACAGGGCCAGAGACAGAAAAGTTTGGTACGGCATATGTCTGGGCACCTTATACGGTTATTTATTATGACGCTGCAGGTGGTGAGATCGAGAATTACGGTACGGCAACAGCAGGCGGAAGAAGGCTGTTTGCGACAAGGGGAAATGGTGAAGAGCTTGAAGCCGGGCAGAATAAAGGAAAGAACAAAAGAAAATTTGCGGCAGACTATACTGTGTATGGGCAGAGCCTTCGGTTAAGTGAAGGATGTATGCCAACGGCAGTGAAAGACGGATATCGATTTGAAGGATGGTATGCGTGGACTGATGCTGGAGTTGTGCAGGAAAAAGAACTGGCAGAGCTTGCAAAACAGGAGCAGTATGGGACCCTTGAAGATGAGCTGAATGAGAAATATACGGAGCAGACAAAGCTTCTGGAAAACCGGGAATCCGAAAGATACCCGGCATCCAGTATTACACTTTACGCGAGGTGGGACAAGATCTGGGAGTAGGAGTTAGATATATCCTCCGTCCATACCCAGTATCTGCCCGGTAAGATAGGCAGGGGCATTTGCAAGCTGCCATGCGAGAAGCGCGACTTCTTCTGGTGTCCCGAAACGTCCGGCAGGGATTTCTTCTGCGAGGGCAGCTTTTTCTTCCGCATCCAGAAGATCGTTCATTACGGTATCGATGACACCACAGGCGATCGCATTGACCTGGATATTGCTTGGCGCAAGTTCCTTTGCAAGTGCGCGGGTAAGACCGTTCAGACCGGATTTGGTGGCAGAATAAGCGACTTCACAAGAAGCACCGACAGTTCCCCACATCGAAGAAATATTGATGATACGTCCCGCTTTCTGATGGATCATGTAAGGAAGTGCTGCGCGGCAGCAGTAAAATGCGGAAGAGAGGTTAGTGGAAATCATTCGGTTCCATTCTTCAATGCTCATATCCGTCAGAAGTCCCATCCATGCGATTCCGGCATTGTTGATGAGTACGTCAAGACCGGAGCCGGACATTTCAATCTGGTCAAAGATACGTCCGACTTCGGATGGAACACCTACATCTCCTGGGAGGATTTCGCAGGAACCGGAGGTTTCCTTTGTGATAAAATCAGCAGTAGCCTGCAATTCACTGATGGATTTGCGGCAGTTTAAAAATACATGCCATCCCTCTTTTGCAAAGTGGATAGCGCAGGCTTTTCCGATTCCACGGGAAGCGCCGGTGACAAGAATCTGTTTTCTGTTCATTTATAAAAACTCCTTTTGCTATTTATAAGAATTACTTTACAGTTGTTTTTTCTACATAATCAGACAATATTATACACTGATTTTCTTGTGATTTAAAGACGCTGGTGTTATGATAAATATTGAAAAAATGTCATACAGATGCAAGGAGGAAAAACATGGTACAGAAAGCCATTGATTTTGCCACCAAGGTACATGAAGGTCAGTATCGGAAGGGGACCGACAGACCGTATATTGTACATCCGATGGAAGTAGGAAAGATAGTATCCACGATGACACAGGATGAGGAGATCATCAGTGCAGCAATCCTGCATGATACGATCGAGGACTGTGAGGGTGTGGATGCAAATGTGTTAAAAGAGATGTTTTCAGCAAGAGTTGCGGGAATTGTATCACAGGAAAGCGAAGATAAATCCAAGACCTGGATGGAAAGAAAAAGTGCAACCATAGAAAGGCTTAAGACAGCACCAATTGAGGTTCAGATGATCGGACTTGCGGACAAGCTGTCGAATATGCGGGATATTGATCGGGATTATCCTGTATGTGGAGAGGAATTGTGGAACAGATTCCGAATGAAAGATAAAGCAACGATCGGATGGTATTATAAAGGCGTCAGAGAAGCATTACGGGAAGCATTTGCAGAGACGGAAGCATTTGCAGAATACTGTAGTCTGATTGACAAAAATTTTGGATAATAATGAGGTAGAAGAGAGGACAATCAAAGATGAAGAAGATTTTGATGTTAGGTACAGGTGGGACGATCGCATCCCGTCAGACAAAGGATGGACTGGCACCGGGACTGACACCGGAGGATATTTTATCTTATATTCCGGCTGTAAAAAATGTATGTGAGGTTCAGACAAAGCAGGTGTGTAATCTTGACAGCACGAATGTAACACCGGAACACTGGAAAATGATGGTAAAAGCAGTGGAAGACAATTATGCATATTATGATGGGTTTGTAATCTGCCACGGCACGGATACGCTTGCATATACAGCGGCAGCACTTTCTTATATGATACAGAATTCAGCCAAGCCGATTGTTGTTACAGGAGCGCAGAAGCCAATCAATATGGATGTGACAGATGCGAAGACAAATCTGCTGGACAGCTTTATTTATGCGGCGGATGATGATTCCCAGGGGGTCAACCTTGTATTTGACGGAAAGGTAATTGTCGGAACACGTGCAAAGAAAGAGCATGCAAAGAGTTATAATGCATTTTCGAGTATTAATTTTCCGTATCTTGCAGTTATTCAGGATGGTATCCTGGTCCGGTATATTCCGGAGATTCCGTGCCGCCATGCAGTTAAGTTTTATTATGATATGAAAGACAGTGTATATGTATTAAAGCTGATCCCGGGAATGAAGCCGGATATTCTGTCCTATCTGTTTGAACACTATGACTGTCTGGTAATTGAAAGCTTTGGCGTAGGTGGTATTCCGCAGACGCTTGTTCAGGAATTCTATCAGGAGATGGAAAAATGGTCAGGTAAGGGTAAATTTGTCGTGATGACAACACAGGTTGCCAATGAGGGAAGTAATATGACGGTCTATGAAGTCGGGAAAAAAGTGAAGCAGGATTTCAATATGATCGAAGCCTATGATATGACACTGGAAGCAGTGATCACAAAGCTGATGTGGCTGATGGGAAGAGAAGAACAGGATATGCAGAAAGCATTTTACACGCAGATCAATCACGATATCCTTTTTACAAAGAGAGGATAAAGCAGGTGCAAATAAAAGAGGAAGGGTTCCGGATGAATGGAACACCTTCCTCTTTTTGAATATTTAATTTTCTCCGGTTAGATTTTTTCAAAGTCGCCGATCATGTCTTTGATCTCTTCCATGTGGCAGTCAGTCTCGCTTACAGTTTGTGCACATTTCAAAAGTTCGGCTTCGATAGCCTCGATATCTTTGTCAGCACCGATTGTTTTTTTGTAACGAAGCTGATGATCTACACTTGCCCAGAAATCCATTCCGATCGTGCGGATCTGGATTTCGGCGCGCATTGGAAATTTTCCCTCTGTAAAGAAAACCGGAATCTCAACGATCATATGATAGCTTCGATAACCGTTTGACTTTGGTGCTTTTATGTAGTCTTTGATCTTAAGAACAGTAATGTCATCCTGTGAAGTGAGCAGGTTGGCAATTGTATAAATGTCACTGATAAACGGGCAGATCACCCGAATTCCGGCGACATCGTCCAAATTCTTGACGATACTATCCTCTGTAAATGGCAGATCACGTCTGCGCAGCTTTTCATAGATGCTGGCAGGACTTTTTACACGGGATTTGATAGATGAGATTGGATTGCGTTTGTTTACTGCAGAAAACTCATCATCCAGGACTTCAAGCTTTGTCTGGATCTCGCGGATCGCACAGCGATACTTCATCATCAGAACATCAAAGTTCTTATTATTATTGATAAAATCAGCCGGACTAATCGCATTTAGCCACTGTGATTCCAGTGCAGTCGGATGCTCAGAAGCCGGAATCAGTTTAAGTTGTGTCTCCATATGATTACTCCTCTTTATTCTGGTTGCTTATATTATTATAGCATATCTATGGTAAGGTGCATAGCATACAGAGTACGGAAAATGTCTTAAAAATAACAATCTTTTAAATGCTATGGAATCCTTTTCCGATAATCTCGCTGGTGTTGGAAATCAGAATAAAAGAAGAAGGATCCTTTTCCTTGATAAAGTTACGGAGTTTGATTGCCTGCTGACGGTTCAGCGCTGTAAAAATAATGTATCTCTGTTCACCGGTAAAGGCTCCGTGTGCTTCACAGATTGTGGCGCCTCGACCGAGTGAGTGGACGATGTAATCGCAGATCGGTTCCGGATTACTGCAGACAACGTTGAAATATTTGGAAAGGTTCAGACTTTCAATAAAGCTGTCTACAAGGAAGGAACGGATGATCAGTCCGAAACAGGAATAAAGTCCTGTTTTTATGTCGAAGATAAAGAAACCTGCAACGGTGATCGCAATGTCGGAGCAAACCAGTGCACGTCCGATGTCAACACTTGTAAATTTCTTCAGGATCATGGCAATAATATCTGTACCGCCACTGGAAGATCCGATATTGAAGAGGATTGCAGAACCGAGTGCTGGGAGTGCAATCGCAAACATTACCTCAAGCATAGGCTGATTGGTAAATGGCTGGTTCATTGGAAAGATTCGTTCAAATAAAGAAAGCGCAACAGAAAGCAGGACACTGCAGTAGGCTGTCTTTGCAACGAATTTTTTACCGAGGATCACTGCGCCAAGAATCAGAAGTGACATGTTGGCAACGAATGAAAAGTCGGCAGCAGAAATAAGTCCGGTTTTGGCAATCAGTACGGCAAGACCGGTGATTCCGCCAAATGTGAAGTTGTTTGGAAACTTAAAAAAATAAGTTCCTACTGCGATCAGCAGAGTTGCTCCGCTCATTGCAATAAAATTTTCGATTTTTTCTCTCATTTTATATTCCCCGATTGATTCATAAAGTTTTAGAAAACGGATGAAATACTGAAAAAATATCATCCGATTTCCGTTGGTATTGTAACGCCGAAAATGTATGAAGTCAACCGTTTTAGAGCATTTTCACAATGTATACGATGATACGAAAATACGGGGATTTTCGTGCATGATACAGCGCCTGAAAGGACATACTAAAAGGCAAAAAGGAGGATGGATTATGGACCAATATATACCGGTTACAGATATTATTGCGCGGGAAATTCTGGACTCGCGCGGAAACCCGACTGTAGAAGTAGAGGTGCTTGCAGGGAGTCATTTTACAGGAAGGGCGATGGTTCCTTCCGGGGCATCGACAGGAAAATATGAAGCAATTGAGTTAAGAGACGGAAAACACCGCTATCAGGGACTTGGTGTCAGACGCGCCGTGGAGCATGTGAACGACCGAATCATCCGGGAAATTCTGGGAATGAACGTGCTGGAGCAGGCGAAGCTCGACCGGATGCTTCTGGAGCTTGACGGGACAGACAATAAGATCAATCTGGGAGCAAATGCAATGCTTGGAGTGTCTCTTGCAGCAGCAAGGGCAGCAGCAGATGCGTTGGAGATTCCGTTGTATCAGTATCTTGGCGGTGTAAATGCAAAGCAGATGCCGGTTCCGATGATGAATATCCTAAATGGGGGACGGCATGCGGATAATTCCATTGATCTCCAGGAATTTATGATCATGCCGGTCGGAGCAGTCTGCTTTGAAGAAGGACTTCAGATGTGTGCCGAGATCTATAAGATGCTTCGGGCGATTCTGAAAAAGTACGATTATCCGACCGCAGTCGGGGATGAAGGTGGATTTGCACCCAATCTGCCGGATGCGAAAGAAGCACTACACATGATCATGCGTGCGATTGAAAAGGCAGGTTATAAACCGAAAGAGCAGATTGTGATCGCACTGGATGCTGCGGCGAGTGAGCTGTATGATAAAGAGAGAAAAGAGTATGTATTTCCGGGAGAGGCGAAGATGCACGGACATCGTGTGGCGCGATCGACGGAAGAGATGATTGATTACTATGAGGAGCTTGCAGGAGAATTTCCAATTATTTCTATTGAAGATCCGCTTGATGAAGAAGACTGGGAAGGGTGGGAGCTTCTGACGACGAGACTGGGACTGGATATGCAGCTTGTCGGGGATGACCTGTTTGTGACGAATGTGAAACGGCTGAACGCCGGCATTTTAAAGGAGATCGCCAATGCAATTCTGATCAAGGTGAATCAGATCGGGACTCTGACGGAAGCCATCGATGCGATCCAGATGGCGCAGAAGGCTGGTTATCAGGCAATTGTATCCCACCGGTCAGGAGAGACAGAAGATCCGTTTATTGCAGACCTTGCGGTGGCATTTAACACGGGACAGATCAAAACCGGAGCACCGTGCAGATCGGAGAGGGTGGCAAAATATAATCAGCTTCTGAGGATTGAAGAGAGACTTGGGAATATTGCCAGATATGAGAATCCATTTGTACGATTTTCATAAGATTTCCGGAAAACCCAGCCTCCGGGCAGGAGGTATTGAAAATAAAAGCGGTGCATGATATTATGCAGAGTATAAGAATGGGAAAAGGGATCACTTTCTAAGCAAACAGGGAGTGACCTCTTTTCGTGAGGATAATAAAAGGAGAACTGGAAAATGATCAGAAAAATAAAAGCAGAAGATAAAGAATTTTACATAAAAATGGCACATGATTTTTACCGGATGCCGGCAGTGGATCATCCGGTTCCGGATTCATATCTGGAAAAAACATTTGAAGAGTGTATGAAGAGCGATACCTATGCGGAGCTTTTTATCCTGGAATGGGAAGGTGAGATCGCAGGATATGGACTGATCGCCAAGACCTTTTCACAGGAGGCGGGCGGAATGGTATACTGGCTGGAAGAATTATATATAATGGAAGAGTATCGCTCCAAAGGACTTGGAAGTGAGTATTTCGGATATATGGAAGACCACAAAGAAGAAGGGGTTACAAGATTCCGTCTGGAGGTCGAGAAGGAAAATGAAAGAGCCTGGAAGCTGTACAAAAGGCAGGGATATGACTGGCTGGAGTACGATCAGATGATAAAAGAGTTTCGTTAGAAAAATGTCAGATAAAAGAAGGAAAAGTATACAAAATGACTTTCTTTAAAAAAATGTAAAAAAGTGCTTGCATTTCCGTAAAGATTTGCTATAATAAATTTGTTCGCTGTTGAGAACCAGAGCGGACATACAGATGATGCGGATTGGTGTAATGGCAGCACAG
>NZ_JAQCSY010000034.1:0-16305 GCF_027686195.1 Coprococcus sp. AF102-57
GCTCGTCTGCCAGTTCCGACACTTCCGCATATCACTCAGTGAGCTTTATTTTTTAACTGCTCGCCGCTGACAAAAGCTATAATACTATATTCCAAACACAAAGTCAACAAAAATTTAAAAGAAATTTTAATTCGCAATATATTACGAAAAATATCGAAAAGATAAATAATTCAATAATTTTACAAATCCACTTTCTTATTATGAGAAAATATAGTAATATGATATATAATTGTATGCGTTAATTGCGCGTTTTATCAATGGATTTGGGGATAATAAGAGCAGAAACTGGTGAAATGGAGGCATTTTATGGATAAAAATATAAAAATGAAGGATATAAAAGAACTGGGAGAGCAGCTTGGAGAACTGCAAAGAGTGTGCAGGGAGAAAAAAATCCCGGTGATGATCGCGTTTGAGGGTTATGGAGCAGCAGGAAAAGGACTTCAGATTGGTAATCTGATCCAGGCACTCGATCCAAGAGGCTTTAAAGTATATGCGGTAAAAAATGAAACGGAAGAGGAATGGATGCATCCTTTTATGTGGCGTTTCTGGACGAAGATCCCGGAAAAGGGAAGAATTGCGATTTTTGATACCAGCTGGTACCGGAGAGTTATGATTGAACGTTTTGAAGGAAAAACACCGGAAAAAGAGCTGGAAAAGGATTTTGCATCGATCCGTGCGTTTGAAAAACAGCTGACGGATGATGGAATGGTGATCATCAAACTGTTTTTAAAGATTGACCGGAAAGAACAGAAAAAGCGCTTTGAGAAACTGCTTGTTTCCAAGGATACTGCATGGCGGGTAAGCAAAGGCGATCTGAAGCGGAACCATGATTTTAAAGAGTATAAAGCAATCAATGAAGAGATGCTGCGGAAAACGGATGCAGATTACGCACCGTGGACAGTGATCGATGCTACAAAGAAGAAAGAAGCTAAAGTGGCTGTTTATCAGGCGGTGATCCAGGCAATGGAAGAAGCAGTCGCAAGAAAGGAACTGGAAGAAAAAGGTAGTCTGGAAAAGAAAACGGAAGTGAAAAGGGAAACAGCAGAATCCATTCTGGCAAAGGCGGATCTTTCCAAATCCATGCCAAAAAAGGTTTATGAGGAACGCTTAAAAGAGCTTCAGAAAAAGATGGAACATTTGCATGGAGAACTTTATCGCAGGAGAATTCCGGTTGTCCTTGGCTTTGAGGGATGGGATGCCGGAGGAAAAGGCGGTGCGATCAAACGTCTGACTTCACATATGGATCCGAGAGGATATGTGGTTAATCCGACAGCGTCACCGAGTGATACAGAGAAAGCACATCATTATCTGTGGCGTTTCTGGCGTGCAATGCCGAAAGCCGGCCATATTGCGATATTTGACAGAACCTGGTACGGAAGAGTGATGGTAGAGAGGATTGAAGGATTTTGCACCGAAAAAGAATGGGAGAGAGCTTATGGGGAAATCAATGCCATGGAGCAGGATCTGGTAAATGCAGGAGCAATCGTGCTGAAATTCTGGATGCAGATTGACAAGGATGAGCAGGCGAGAAGGTTTAAAGCCAGACAGGAAAATCCGAAAAAACAGTGGAAGATCACCGATGAAGACTGGAGAAACCGGGAAAAATGGGATCAGTATGAGGTGGCGATAGAAGAAATGCTGGAAAAGACTTCTATGCCACATGCACCGTGGATCGTAGTGGAAGGAAATGATAAATACTATGCACGTATTAAAGTTCTGGAATGCGTGACAGAAGCAATCGAGAAACGACTGAAAGAAGAGAGAAAATAAAAAATGACGATCAGGGAACAGATGGAAGAAAGAGAAAAGGAATATCTAAGCCCCTGTGCCACGTTAAGCATGGCTTCCCGGGGGAGAAAGAGAAATGAGCCACAGTGTGATATCCGACCGGTTTTTCAGAGGGACAGAGATCGGATCCTGCACAGTAAGGCATTCCGGCGCATGAAGCAGAAGACGCAGGTGTTTCTCCTACCAATCGGAGACCATTACAGGACACGGCTGACGCATACGCTGGAAGTATCGCAAAACGCCCGGACGATCGGAAAGGCGCTCAGGCTGAACGAAGATCTGGTGGAGGCAATTGCACTGGGGCATGATCTTGGGCATACTCCGTTTGGGCATGCAGGAGAGAGAGCTCTGAACAACGTGTGTCCGTGTGGATTTAAACACAATGAACAAAGTGTCCGTGTAGTAGAGGTGCTGGAGAAACATGGGGAGGGACTGAACCTGACCTGGGAAGTGCTCGATGGAATCCGCAACCACAAAAGTGCGGGCATGCCTGCGACACTGGAAGGGCAGATTGTCAGACTGTCTGATAAGATTGCTTATGTGAACCATGATATTGATGACGCAGTAAGGGCGGGGATCATGAATGAAGAGGAACTGCCCAAAGAGCTGCGAAAAGTTCTGGGCAACAGTAAAAGAGAGCGTCTGAACACACTTACCCATGATGTGATCGTAAACAGCATGGACAAACCGAAGATCTGCATGTCAGAGGAAGTCCGTGAAGCATTGATGGAGCTGCGGACATATATGTTTACCCATGTTTATGAGAATCCACTTGCAAAGGGCGAAGAGGACAAAGCAATCCGAATGGTCGAAGATCTGTATTCTTATTATGAAACGCACATGGAAAAGATGCCGGAGCAGTATCTGAAACAGCTGCAGAAGGGGGAAATGCCGGAGATTGCAGTGTGTGATTACATAGCAGGAATGACGGATAATTTTGCCGTAAAAAAGTTTGAAGAAATTTTTATTCCACAATCTTGGGAATTTTAAAGGAAATAAAAAAGTTTTGTCGAATATATATTATGTAGGGGTTGCGCAAGGTGCGCGAACCCTGCCAGGAAGGTGTAGGACATAATGTATTATTCAGATGAGATTATAGAAGAAGTAAGATCGAAAAATGATATCGTAGATGTGATTTCCGGATATGTGAAGCTGAAGAAGCAGGGGAGTTCGTATTTCGGACTTTGCCCGTTTCACAGTGAGAAATCTCCTTCTTTTTCTGTGAGCAGGGATAAGCAGATGTATTACTGCTTTGGCTGCGGAGCAGGAGGAAATGTATTTACCTTCATTATGGAGTATGAGAATTATTCTTTTGTAGAAGCACTCAAGTTTCTGGCACAGCGTGCCGGTGTGGAGCTTCCGCAGGAGGAATATTCAAAAGAAGCGAAAGAAAGAGCGGATACGAGAAGTGCACTGCTTGAAATGAACAAGCTGGCGGCCAAGTATTATTATGCGCAGTTGAAGACGGAGGGCGGAAGGCAGGCAAGAGAATACCTGCAGAACCGTCAGTTGAGCCAGGAGACGATCACCGCATTTGGACTTGGATATTCCAGCAAATACAGTGACGATCTGTTTCGATACCTGAAGATGAAGGGTTATAGTGAAGAGATGATCATCAAAGCCGGTCTGGTAAATGTCGATGAAAAGCACGGAGTTTACGACAAATTCTGGAACCGTGTCATGTTTCCGATTATGGATGTGAATAACCGTGTGATCGGATTCGGCGGGCGTGTGATGGGTGACGGGAAGCCAAAGTACCTGAACTCACCGGAGACTCTGATCTTTGATAAGAGCCGGAATCTGTACGGACTTCACCGGGCGAGAACATCAAGAAAGCCGTATTTTATTGTATGTGAAGGCTATATGGATGTAATTTCGCTCCATCAGGCGGGATTTACCAATGCAGTTGCATCACTTGGAACTGCACTTACAGCAGGACATGCAGCATTGATCAAACGGTATGTGAATGAAGTCTATCTGACCTATGACAGTGATGAAGCCGGAACTAAAGCGGCACTCCGGGCAGATCCGATCCTTCGGGAGGCCGGTGTGACGACCCGCGTGATCCGGATGGAACCGTACAAGGATCCGGATGAATTCATCAAGAATCTTGGAGCTGAGGCATTTGAAGAGCGGATCAGGAAAGCAAGGAACAGCTTTATGTTCGGTCTTGAGATGCTGGAAAAAGGTTATGACCTGAATGCACCGGAAGGAAAGACGGAATTCCTCAGAGAGGCGGCGAGAAGGCTGGCACGTTTTGAAGAAGAAATTGAACGTGACAATTACATAGAAGCGGTGGCAAAGACTTATCACGTCGGCTACGAAGAACTTAAGAAGCTGGTTGTCAAGGTAGCAGTTCAGAGCGGAATGGCAGCTCCGGCCACAAAGCCGAGACAGACGATCCGCCAGGAAACGCCAAAAGAGGATGGTCATATCCGGTCACAGAAGATTCTGCTTACCTGGCTGATCGACAGGGAAGAGCTGTTTGATCAGGTAAGCCGTTATGTTACGCCGGAGGATTTTACGGTGGAGCTGTACCGGAAAGTTGCTGAACTTCTGTATGAACAGCATGCAAAAGGAGAACTGAATCCTGCGCAGATCATGAATTATTTTACAGAGGAAGAGGAACACCGCGCGGTGGCAGCACTTTTCAATACGAGAATCAAAGAGCTGACGACTGCGGGAGAGCAGGAAAAAGCGATCAAGGAGACGATTCTCCGGGTAAAGGAGTACAGTATCGAAACCGCAACCCGGAATCTGGATCCGACAGACATTCAGGGGCTGCAAAGGCTTATGAATGCGAAGAAGGCAGTGCAGGACCTTCATAAACTGCATATTTCCATTAATTAGGGATAGAATATAAACAAGCGATGAGAGGAAGGACACTACATGGAAGAGAACGTAGTAAAGTTTCAGGAAAAATTAAAAAATCTGGTTGCCCTTGCGAAGAAAAAGAAGAACATTCTTGAAATCCAGGAAATCAATGATGCATTCCGGGATATGGAGCTGGAACCGACACAGATGGACAAGGTATTTGAGTACCTGGAGGCCAATGGGATCGATGTGCTTCAGATAAATGATGACTCCAATGTGGATGATGATGATCTGGAGATCATGCTTTCGGATGAAGACGAAGTGGATATGGAGAAGATCGACCTGTCTGTTCCGGACGGAATCAGCATCGAAGATCCGGTCCGTATGTATCTGAAGGAGATCGGTAAGGTTCCGCTTCTTTCAGCAGAAGAAGAGATTGAGCTGGCAAAGAGAATGGCAGATGGTGATGAAGAAGCGAAAAAGCGTCTTGCAGAAGCCAACCTGCGACTGGTAGTCAGCATTGCAAAGCGTTACGTGGGACGTGGTATGCTGTTTCTGGATCTTATACAGGAAGGAAACCTTGGACTTATCAAAGCGGTAGAGAAGTTTGATTATCAGAAGGGATTTAAGTTCAGTACCTATGCAACATGGTGGATCCGTCAGGCAATCACACGTGCGATTGCTGACCAGGCGAGAACCATCCGTATACCGGTTCATATGGTAGAGACGATCAACAAACTGATCCGTGTATCCAGACAGTTACTGCAGGAGCTTGGACGTGAACCTACGCCGGAAGAGATCGCTGCAGAGTTGGACATGCCGGTAGACCGTGTGCGTGAAATCTTAAAGATTTCCCAGGAACCGGTTTCTCTTGAGACTCCGATCGGTGAGGAAGAGGACAGCCACCTGGGCGACTTTATCCAGGATGACAATGTACCTGTTCCGGCAGAAGCAGCAGCGCAGACACTTCTGAAAGAACAGCTGGATGAAGTTTTAAGTACACTGACAGAGAGAGAGCAGAAGGTTCTCCGCCTGCGTTTTGGCATGAGTGATGGAAGAGCACGTACACTGGAAGAGGTCGGAAAAGAGTTCGATGTCACCCGTGAGCGTATCCGTCAGATTGAAGCAAAAGCACTCCGCAAGCTTCGTCATCCAAGCCGCAGCAGAAAATTAAGAGATTATTTGGATTAAGAAGATGGCTGAATTATCAAAAAGATTACAGGCAGTGGCGGATCTTGTCACACCGGGAATGCGTCTTGCGGATGTGGGAACAGATCACGCTTACATCCCAATCTATCTGACACAGAACGGGCTGGTTCCATCCGCAATTGCCATGGATATTAACAAAGGACCATTAGAGAGAGCGGATACACATATCCTTGAACATGGACTGGATGGGAAGATCGTTACCCGTCTTTCTGATGGTCTGGTGAATTTGAAAATGGAAGAAGCTGACACAATGATCGCCGCCGGAATGGGCGGCGGTCTTGTCATACACATTTTGAATGAGGATCCGGCAAAAACCAGAAGCTTAAAGGAACTGATCCTGCAGCCGCAGTCAGAGCTTGCGAAAGTCCGCCGTTATCTGGAAGAACATAGATTTCGTATCGTTGCAGAGGACATGGTGGAAGAGGATGGCAAATACTATCCGATGATGAAGGTGATCCCGACAGAGCAGAAAGGTCTTTATGCGGAGGGTGTTCCGGCAGCAGAAGAAGAGCTTGAATATGGAAAATATTTATTAGAGAAGGGTCACCCGGTGATGGGAGAATATCTGAAAAAGGAACTGTCTGTGAATCAGGGCGTGTATGAAAAGCTTCGGGTGCAGGAGAGTGAACGCACGAAGGAGAGAAGTGCAGAGGTTCTGCATATGATAAAGAGAGCAGAAGACCTGCTTGACCGGTATTTTTAGGAGGAAAATGATGATTTGCAGAGAAATTATAAAAGAAATAGAAGCACGTTTTCCAAAGCACTATGCTATGGAGTGGGATAATGTAGGACTGCAGGTCGGAAGAAGCGATAAAGAAGTAAAGCGGATCTATCTTGCACTGGATGCGACGGATGAAGTGATCGAAGAAGCAGCAGACTGGGGCGCAGATATGCTGATCACACATCATCCGATGATCTTTAAAGCAATGAAAAAGATCAATGACGAGGATTTTATCGGCAGAAGAGTACTGAAGTTGATCCGGGATGACATTTCTTACTATGCGATGCATACCAATTATGATGTAATGGGAATGGCAGAGCTTGCTGGGAAGGTACTTGAACTGAGTGAACCGGAGGTTCTGGAAGTGACGGGAAGCATGCATTCAGAATCCGGCGAAGTTCCGGTTGGAATCGGAAGAGTTGCTGATCTGGCACAGCCGATGGATTTAAAATCCTGTGCGGAAATGGTAAAAAAAGCATTTGATCTTCCGAATGTGAAAATTTTTGGAGAGCCGGATATGCAGGTACATCGCCTTGGTGTTTTTCCGGGCTCCGGGAAGAGCGCAATTTCCGTATCTTTGGAAAAAGGTGTGGATGTACTGGTGACAGGTGACATTGATCACCATGAGGGGATTGATGCGGTTGCGCAAAAAATGGCAGTAATTGATGCCGGACACTATGGCGTGGAGCATATCTTTATTGCAGATATGGAACATTTTTGCCGGGAGAAATTTCCAGAGGCAGAGATCCGGACAGCAAAGATCCGGCAGCCATTCTGGGTTTTGACGTAAGGTGTTTGGGAGCGGGGAGAAAACAGACAGATTTGTCAAAGCGCCGTAAGGCAGAAAGAAGGCGGTAAATATGGAACAGCAGATGTACAAAGTACAGATTGACGGGGAAGAGAAAAGTTTTCCGGCAGGAACCACATATCTGCAGATTGCCGGGGAATATCAGGAAAGATACCCACATGATATTGTTCTTGCATATGTAAATGGAAAGCTTCAGGAGCTTGGGAAGAAGCTGAAAAAGGATTGTGCGCTCCATTTTGTGACGACAGGCGAGACAATTGGAAATCTTACCTATCGCCGTGGTGTAAGTTTTCTGCTGGTGAAGGCAGTATATGATACAATCGGACACGATAAGATAGAACAGGTGAGAATCCATTTTTCTGTAGATAAAGGGTATTATTGTACAATAAAAGGAGATCAGAAGCTGGATCAGGAACTGCTTGCAAGGATTGAAGAACGGATGCATGAAATGGCAGATATGGATCTTTCAATCCGGAAGAGATCGGTTCATACCGATGAAGCGGTTGAAATGTTCCGAAAGTACGGTATGAAGGATAAAGAGCGTTTGTTCCGGTATCGCAGAGTGTCTACAGTCAATATTTACAGTATCAATGAATTTGAGGACTACTATTACGGCTATATGGTTCCATCAACCGGCTATCTGAAATATTTTAAATTATATTTATATGATGAGGGATTTGTAGTGCAGATGCCGGAGGCAGCTGAACCGGAAAAGATACCTCCGTTTCAGCCTCAGAATAAGCTGTTCCATGTGCTGAAGGAATCTACGCGTGGCGGTGATATGCTTGGAATTGAGACGGTAGGGGCACTGAATGATTATGTGACAGGCGGCAGCGCCAATCCAAAGGAACTGCTTCTGGTACAGGAGGCAATGCAGGAGAAGAAGATTGCGCAGATCGCAGAGCAGATTGCAGGAAATCCGCAGAAAAAGTTTGTCTTGATTGCCGGTCCTTCTTCGTCAGGAAAGACTACATTTTCCAGACGGCTTTCCATCCAGCTCCGGGTAAGCGGTCTGGTCCCGCATCCGATTTCGGTGGATGATTACTTTAAGAACCGTGTGGATACACCGCTGGACGCAGAAGGAAAGCCGAATTATGAGTGTTTGGAAGCACTGGATGTGGAACTTTTTAATCACGATCTGAAAAAGCTGCTTGCAGGAGAACGGATTGAGCTTCCGACGTTCAATTTCAAGACCGGAAAACGGGAATATAACGGACATTATATGCAGCTTGGTGAGCAGGATATTCTGGTGATCGAAGGCATTCATTGTCTGAATGATGCGTTGACCCATGATCTGCCAAAAGAAAATAAATTCAAGATCTATATCAGTGCACTGACCCAGCTGAATATCGATGAGCATAACCGGATTGCATCAACAGATGGACGTCTGATCCGCCGGATGGTGCGTGATGCAAGAACCAGAGGTACTTCGGCAAAGCAGACGATCGCTATGTGGCAGTCGGTGAGAAGAGGGGAAGAGAACAATATTTTCCCGTATCAGGAAGACGCGGATGTGATGTTCAATTCAGCTCTTCTTTATGAGCTGGCAGTTCTGAAAGCTTATGCAGAACCGATCCTGTTCGGAATTGAGAAGGACTGCGCCGAATATCAGGAAGCGAAGAGACTGCTCAAATTCCTGGATTATTTTGTGGGGATCGGAAGTGAGTATGTTCCGCAGAATTCGATTTTGAGGGAATTTATTGGAGGCGGATGTTTCGATTTGTAGAATGTTGAAGCTGGTCACATGGTAAGAGAGCGATATAGATTATAAAGGCAGTTTGAATCCGTTCCGCTGTTTTTTTAGTGTGATCCGTCGTCAGAAATAAGAAATAAACAGAAGAAGAGCTTCTGGGAGAATGAATATCTTTGTTCTCTCAGGAGCTCTTCTTCTGTTTGACCGGAAAATACATATGGAAAATTCTTCCATAAAAAGTGTATTATGTGCCGGGGATGGGAATCACTTAAATATATTTATCAGAGTAACATATCTTCAGGCACAGGCGCTGTGAAATGCATTTCTTCGCCTGTGATTGGGTGCCGGAAACGCAGATGATGTGAGTGAAGTGCCTGACGGCTGATATGGCTGTAATCCGGATTATAGAGAAAATCTCCCGGAAGCGGATGGCCGATGTAATTCATGTGCACCCGGATCTGATGAGTGCGTCCGGTATCCAGCTTTAAGGCAACCAGAGAGTAGACCGGATCTGTATCTGTAATGGAAAGCCTGCGGTAATGGGTGCAGGCGTATTCACCATGTTTAAAATCGACCATGCGCTCGATGGTAGAACCCTCTTTTCTGGCAATTGGAGCAGTGATGGTTCCGTCTTCCGGGATGATTCCCGTGGCAAGTGCCAGATATTCCCGGTGGATTTCCCGGCGTGCCATCATGGCAGAGAGGAGAGAGGCACTGTAAAGATGCCGGGCAATGATCAGAAGACCGGTGGTGTCCCGGTCAAGCCGGTTAATGCAACGGTATACAAAAGGCTCGCCTTTCTCTTTGAAATACCATGCGCAGGCATTGGCAAGTGTGTTGTCATAATTTCCCTGGGAAGGGTGAATTGGCATTCCGGCAGGTTTATTGATGACCAGCAGGTCCGGATCTTCATATACGATCGAAAGAGGCAGATCTGACGGAACAATATTTTCGGAGAATTTTGTTTCGGTAATCCGGATGGCAAGCTGGTCGCCGGGAGTAAGAAGAGTGCGCGCCAGTACCGGGTCCCCGTTCAGACGGATTCCTTCCGGATCTTCTTTGATTGCCCGGATCAGAGAAGAAGAATATCCATGAGCTTTTAAAAACTCATGGATATTGGAAGTTTTCTGTTCGGTTATTGTATAATTCAGAATTCTTTCCCACATTACTTTGATTTCACTTCCCGCCATAATTCATTGTAGACAGCATCGTTTTTATCTCCAAGGAATTTGAAAGTCTCACATCCGGAGAGCTCGCTTGCATCCGGGAATGCAATCTTGCTGTTGCGGATGGACTCGTCTTCAATCAGTTCCCGTGCTGCTTCATTTGGAGTCGAGTAGGTGATGTACTCAAAGTTCTTCAGTGCGATGTCCGGACGGCAGAGGAAGTTGATGAACTTTTCTGCATTTTCCTTATGCTCTGCATTCTTCGGAATTACCCAGGAGTCGATCCAGATATTGGATCCTTCTTTCGGGATCACGTATTCCAGGTTTGGATTTTCTTTCTGTGTGTAAATGGCTTCACCGGAGTAAATAACACCGATGGCTGCTTCATTTCCGATCATCTTGTCACGCACCTGGTCAACGACGTATGCCTGAACCAGTGGTTTCTGTTTGAACAGAAGATTCTTCGCTTCGTTCAGCTCGTCCAGGTCGGTTGAGTTCAGGGAATATCCAAGATATTTTAAGGTAACACCGAATGCATCGCGGACGCTGTCCTGCATCAGAATGCTGTCCTTGTACTTTGGATCCCAGAGAACAGACCAGGAATCAATTGGTTCGTCTACCATGGTTTTGTTGTAAAGGATTCCGACAGTTCCCCAGCAATAAGGAACAGAGTATTTATTTTCCGGGTCAAATGCCTTGGACTGATCCATATAGGTCTGTCCGATATTTTTGATATTCGGAATATTATCCCGGTTGATCTCGTCAAGAAGATCGTTCTCGATCATACGCTGGATCATATAGTCAGAAGGGCAGACCACATCATAGGAAATAGCGCCGGATTGCACCTTCGGGTACATGATCTCATTGGTTTCGTATTCTTCATAGACTACCTGGATACCGGTTTCTTCTTCAAAGATATCCAGGACATCCGGATCCAGATATTCGCCCCAGTTGTAGACAATTACCTTTTCGGAACCGGAAATCTTTGTCTTTGAATTGTAGAAAAATCCGCCGGCTGTAATGACGATCACGAGCAGTGCCGGTACGACACGTGTTACGACGAGACGTATCGTGTGGTGTGCACGGGATGGCTTACGGATCGTGCCGTCTTTTTCGTGAACTTCTTTTTCCGGTTTTAAATTGACCAGGAAGAGAAGGAAGAGCACCGTTACAAACATGATCGTTGAGAGTGCGTAAATTTCCGGACGGATTCCTTTTCGTACTTCACTGTAAATTTTGGTAGACAGGGTATCGATTCCAGGTCCTTTGGTAAAGTGGGTGATCACAAAATCATCCAGCGACATGGTAAATGCAAGCAGGAAACCGGAAAGAATTCCTGGAAGGATATCCGGAAATACGACTTTGAAAAAAGCGTAGATCGGGGAAGCACCCAGATCCAGTGCGGCTTCATAGGTCCGCCGGTTGGTCTGCTTTAGTTTTGGCATGACACTTAGGATGACATACGGGATATTAAAGGTTATATGTGCAATCAGGATTGTCGAAAATCCCATGTTCATACGGAATGCGATGAACAGCAGCATCATAGATACACCAGTCACAATATCTGCGTTCAGCATCGGAATGTTGGTGACACCCAGCATAAAGGTACGGAACTTGCGGTTCATACTCTGGATTCCAATGGAAGCCAAAGTTCCGATCACGGTTGCAATCAGCGCAGAAAGAAGTGCGATGATCAGGGTGTTGTATAAGGTGCTCATGATCGCTTCATCCTGGAAAAGGGATACATACCATTTTCCGGTAAATCCGCCCCATTTGGCACGGGTTCTGGAACTGTTAAAGGACAGAACCATCAGTGTCATGATCGGAGCATAGAGGAAGATCACGATCAGCAGTAAATATAAATTCTGTAATTTCTTTTTCATTAGAATGCTGTGCCCTCCCCGTCTTTATCGTATTTGGCGATCAGAGCCATACTTGCAATGATGAAGATCATCAGGACAAGTGAAAGTCCACTTCCTACATGCCAGTTGCTTCCCTGCTGGAATTCCTGTTCGATGACATTTCCGATCAGAAGGATCTTGCTTCCACCGAGGAGGTTGGAAATGACGAAGGTTGTAAGTGCAGGTACAAATACCATAGTGATTCCACTGATGATACCCGGAACACTAAGCGGAAGGATGATCTTGGTAAATGTCTGGATATTTCCGGCACCGAGATCTCTGGCTGCGGAAATAACATCTTTGTCAATCTTTACAAGTACATTGTAAATCGGCAGCACCATGAACGGCAGGAAGTTGTAGACCATACCGAGGATGATCGCTGTCGGTGTGTTGATAATGTTCCATGAAGGCAGTCCGAAGAAATGGAGAACGGAGTTGATGACACCGTTTTTCTCCAGGAGGTTCTGCCATGCAAGAGTTCTGAGCAGAAAGTTCATCCACATCGGAAGGATGAAAACAAGTACTACGAAGCTGGACTGGTTTACATTTCTTCCGACGAGGATCATTGCCAGAGGATAGGCAAGGATCAGGCAGATCACTGTGCTGACAAATGCAAGCAGAAGTGCAAGCCCCAGAGCCTTTAAATTCTCAGGTGTTGTGATTTTGGCAAGGTTCATCCAGGTGAATTTTCCGTCATTGTCAGTCAGACCATAATAGAAGATCATGATCAGAGGAATGATAATGAAAGAAACTGCCCAGAAAAGGTATGGCCCTGCCAGGAGACGTTTGCTATTCTTCAATTCCTACAGCCTCCTCATCTTCAGATTCCGGTTTTTTCATGATCTGAATATCAAACGGGTCAACATGGATTCCAACCTCAGTGCCAACCGGGAACATATCGGTGCTGTGTACCAGCCATTCATAGTTGTTGGCAAGGACTTCCATTTCATAGTGGACTCCTTTGAAAATCAGATGGGTAACGACACCCTTTAATGTGCCTTCTTCTGGTTTTACAAGATCGATGTCCTCCGGACGGATGACCGCATCGACCGGTTTGTTGGTTCCGAATCCGGTATCCACACACGGGAATTCGGCACCGACAATATTGACCAGCTTATCGCGTACCATGATGGCATTGAAAATGTTGCTATCGCCAATGAAGTCGGCTACGAAAGCATTTTCCGGCTCGTTGTAGATATCTTCCGGTGTACCGATCTGCTGGATGTATCCCTGATTCATGACAACAATCGTGTCAGACATGGTGAGGGCTTCTTCCTGATCGTGGGTAACGTAGATAAATGTAATTCCCAGCTCATTTTTTAAACGGATCAGTTCATACTGCATGTCCTGGCGGAGCTTTAAATCCAGGGCACCGAGAGGTTCATCCAGAAGAAGAACTTTTGGTTCATTTACAATGGCGCGGGCGATGGCAATACGCTGCTGCTGCCCCCCACTTAAAGAATCCGGATAACGGTTCTGGTAACCTTCCAGATTGACCAGTTTTAATGCATAATGAATCTTATCATCGATGTAAGATTTTGATTTCCCTTTGATCTTCAGACCAAAAGCAATATTTTCAGCAATGGTCATATGGGTGAAAAGCGCATATTTCTGGAAAACAGTGTTGAGCTGTCGTTTATTCGGTGCAAGGGATGTAATGTCCTTTCCATCGAAAATTACTTTTCCGGAGTCCGGATTTTCGAATCCGCCGAGGATACGCAGAAGCGTTGTCTTTCCGCAGCCGCTAGGTCCTAAAAGTGTGAGAAATTCATTTTCTCTGATATAAAGGTTCAGGTCGTCCAGAACCAGATTGTCTCCATATGATTTGGAAACACCAACAATGTCAATCAGTTTGTTTGGCATATGTATAATCCTCCTGTGTACTTAAAAACTTGGGGGAGTGCTGACCCAGATCAGGCGTGCCCCGGAAGAAGACGATGCTTCTATATAATGCTTTGCGTGGGGAGTAAAATAAAAGGATTCTCCCTTTTTAGCTTTGTAGACCTTATTGCCTACGTGGATTTTGACGGAACCCTGAAGCACGTATCCGAATTCCTCACCTTCGTGTGGAAGATCCGGGTAGGTTGCACCGCCCGGAGCCAGGGTAAGACGGATCGGTTCCATCATATTGCGCTGGGCATTCGGAATGATCCATTCAATCGTATTCTTCAGATCAGTATCCTTTTTTTCAAAATAATCTTCATCACCGAAGACAACCTGTTCTTCCTCGTCATCGCTGAAAAATTCATTCAGATTGGTGCCGAGACACTGCAAAATATCAACCAGTGTGGCGATAGAAGGAGAAGTAAGATCCCGTTCCAGCTGGGAAATGAATCCCTTCGAAAGCTCACTCCGGTCTGCAAGTTCTTCCTGGGTAAGATTTTTCGCAATACGGAGCTCCCTTACTTTCTGTCCGATGTTCATAAATAGCTCCTTTCTGTAAATTGTTTGTAAAAATAAAAATAAACCTAGAGTTTAGTATTTCTATACACACGACAAGGTTTATTATACTATAGTTTATAGAAAAAGCAACCGTTTTATAAGGAAAATAGAGGTTTTTTTGAAAAATAGAAAACGTGTAAGAATTGACTAATTTTAGTTAATTACAAAAAAGTTTGATTTGTTTAGTAAAGGCTGTAGCTTTACAGATGATTCTGTTATGACAATAGCAGTTGGAGAAGCTCTTCTTGCAGTCGGAACGGAAGCTACAGTAAAGAAAATAGAAGAAGCGGTAGTAACTAACATGCAGGATTGGGGAAAAAGATATCCATATGCAGGTTATGGTGGAAGATTCAGGTATTGGTTTAGAGAAAGAAATCCTAAGCCATACGGAAGTTATGGGAATGGTTCTGCTATGAGAGTGTCAGCGGCGGGATGTGGTGCTAGAATAGTGTTTGGTGAAAAGAGGGAATAGTGGTATAATTCTATTGTAGTAGATTTTAGATATAAAAAGAAATGGAGAGGCACTAGTGCAGATATTTGTAGATGCAGATGCATGTCCGGTAGTAGATATTATCGAGACAATAGCAGAGAAATATAATATTCCAACTACATTGCTGTGTGATACAAATCATATTTTGTATTCTGATTATAGCGAAGTGATTGTAGTAGGGGCAGGAGCAGATGCAGTAGATTATAAACTGATTAGTATCTGCCATAAAGGAGATATTGTCGTATCACAGGACTATGGTGTTGCAGCAATGGCACTAGGAAAAGGTGCATATGCCATTCATCAATCGGGCAAATGGTACACGAATGACAATATTGAACAGATGCTCATGGAACGTCATTTGAATAAAAAAGCCAGAAGAAGTTCCCATAAGAATCATATCAAGGGACCGAAAAAACGAACAGAAGAAGATGATGTAAGGTTTGCACAGTCTTTTGAAAAAATGCTCATGATGGTACAGGAGAAATTTCAAAAGAATACTAAAACAATGGAGACAGGCAGAAAGGAAAACAAATGAGAAAAGCAATCGTATATGCATCTGTACATCATGGAAATACAGAAAAACTAGTAAAGGGCATAGCAGAAGAATGCCAGGTCGATTTGATTGATGCTGTAAAACAGCCAGATGTAGATCTGAGCAGTTATGATATGATTGGATTTGCATCAGGAATCTATTTTTCAAAATTTCATCAGTCGATATTGGGATTTGCAGAGAAGAATCTACCGGACGATAAAAAGGTATTTCTGATCTGTACTTATGGTGGAAGTGCGAATTATAAATCCATAGAGCAGATTTTGGACGAGAAGCGTTCTAAAGTGATAGGAAAATTCGGATGCAAGGGTTATGACACATTTGGTCCATTTAAACTGGTAGGGGGTATTGCAAAAGGACATCCGGATGAGGAAGATATAAAAAATACAGTTGAGTTTGTAAAAGGATTATAAGTAGTCCGCAAATAAAAAGTCAAGGTTAAATGGTTACTTTTTTGTTTGAGTTTCCAAACTTTTATGTGACAAACGTAGCTGTCTGTGATATTATTAAGATAATATAAGCGAAAAAGACTTTTGCAGAAACGAAAGTATCTTCAAATTTTATTTTACGGATGTACTTCCTATAATAAAACTAATTACTTGCAAAATTGATAACTAATATTTTTCTGCTATTACAGGTACAATAAGAACATGTAATAACAGAAATGAGGTATAGTTACTTGCAGATAGAGAAGTATATCGCAGATAAAATAACATCTATATG
>NZ_JAQCSY010000034.1:16315-26248 GCF_027686195.1 Coprococcus sp. AF102-57
AGAGAATCATGACGCAGGAAACAGTAATGTCAATGCTGCGTGGACTTTGGAAGTAGGAGAACAGTTCGAGTATATGTATCGGCTGTTCTTTTTTATTTTTCAGCTTTAAAGCGGTGAGGTTTTTCTTATGCACGATAGATTGTGGGAGTATAATAACATCAATATTTTTGCATAAGTTTAAAAACTATAAATAATAGGATGATCGGCAAACCAGATGAAAATCTGGGACGCAAAGCTACAGGGCCTGTAAAATGGCAGCCAGTTGCATGAAATGAGATGCACTGTCTGTAGGACAGTGTTTTTTTATTTCATAGATATATGAAAAAAACGAAAAGGATAGTTAGGAATAGGCGGAAAATGAAAGGGAAAAGAGTAATTGCAGGCATTCTGCTTGCGGAAATTTTAGCAGTCACCCTGGCAGGGTGTAAAAACATAGATAACACCAGAGAAGAAACAGAAAAGCCGGTCATTACACTCGGCAGCGATAACTACCCACCATACAATTATCTGAATGAGGATGGTGTACCTACGGGCATAGATGTAGAACTTGCTACAGAAGCTTTCAAAAGAATGGGATATCAGGTGGATGTTGTCCAGATCAACTGGGAGAAGAAAAAAGAATTGGTAGAAAGCGGAGAGATTGACTGTATCATGGGCTGCTTTTCCATGGAAGGACGCCTTGATGATTACCGCTGGGCAGGACCATACATAGCAAGTCGACAGGTGGTAGCCGTAAACGAGAGCAGCGATATCTATAAGTTGAGTGATCTGGAGGGAAAGAATCTGGCTGTCCAGTCCACAACCAAACCGGAAGGTATCTTTCTGGACAGGATGGATGAGAGAATCCCTAAACTGGGCAATCTGATCAGTCTTGGACACCGGGAACTGATCTATACGTTTCTGGGAAAAGGGTATGTGGATGCAGTTGCCGCACATGAGGAATCTGTTGTCCAGTATATGAAGGATTATGATACAAGCTTCCGTATCCTGGAAGAGCCTCTGATGATCACCGGAATAGGTGTTGCTTTTGCAAAAGATGATGACAGAGGAATCTGTGAGCAGATGGAACAGACATTGGAAGAAATGCGCCAGGATGGCACATCCCTGAAAATCATTGAAAAATATCTGGATGATCCCCAGAAGTATCTGGAGGTGGATGATCTTGGATATTAAGAAAAAAGAAAAACGAATCCAGCTGCTCGGCGGTCTGCTTGGAATCTGTGTGGCGGTAGTTTCCCTGTTTTATTTCTTCCACTCAGAAAAAGCGGAAGCAGAGAAAAGAATGGTGGAGATTGTAAATTATGTGAAAGTGCAGTGTTCCACCTACACCCATTATAATGAATCATCGGAATCCAAAAGTCTCCTCCGTGCGATTGAAAGTGCCAGACAGATGAGTACAAATATTAAAACGGAAACAGAAAACGGCGGGCAGCTAAGCCGGGATTTTCTGAAGGGAAATCTGCAGACTCTCTGGGTGGATGGTATCCTTGTATTGGATGCAGATGGAAAGACGGACTGTGAATACAGCACAGATGAGTCTCTGACTAATGAGATTACGGAGTATCTGCAAAAAGACATCATCATGGATTTTGCCGGATATGAAGAAAGAAGCTATTCGGAACGGTTTACCAGGGAAGATGGGGCACATATCGATATTGCAGCCTGTGCCAGAAAAGATGCACCGGGCATCGTCGCAATCTACTATTACACTTCTCCTGAATTTGCCAGAAACTATACACTGACGATACAGAGGCTTTTAAACGGTTATAGTACTCAGAAAGATGGAAAGATTCTTGTTACAGACAATGGGACAGTTGTTGCCTGCAATGATGAGAGCCTGTTGGGGCAGAATACAGCCGACAACGAAGTGGTTCGGGCAATGAAAAAGCATACAGACAGTCAACATATCTATCATTTTAAGAAAGAAGGAATCGGATGTTACGGAATTATGCTGAAGCAGCGTGATTATTATATCTATGCATATCTTCTGGATACGGAAGTATTCCACAACCTTCCATTAAATGTGATGAGTGTTATTTTTCTTTATTTTTTGATGTTCGGTTTATTCTGGTTCTGGACATATAAAACCAATCTGACACATCAGAAACTGGAACAGGAAAAAGATGAAAAATATAAAGCAGAACTTCTGATAGCAGCTAAAAAGGCAGAAGCCGCCAATGAGGCAAAAACAGAGTTTCTTCAGCGAATGAGCCATGATATCCGGACTCCGATTAATGGAATTTGTGGCGTGCTCAATGTGGCAGATCATTATGCAGACGATATGAAAAAACAGACGGAATGCAGGGCAAAAGTCAAAGAGGCCTCTCATCTGCTTCTGGAACTGGTAAACGATGTCCTGGATATGAGTAAGCTGGAGTCAGATGAAGTGATTCTGGAAGAAATACCATTCAATCTGAGCGGTATTTTCAGGGAAGTATTTGTTGTGATTGAACAGATTGCAGCAGAACAGAATATTCGGATTGCGTGGGAGAAAAAAGAAATCATACACCGGAATCTTATCGGAAGTCCGGGGTATGTGAAACGTGTGATGATGAATATTCTGTCGAATGCGGTGAAATATAACAGAGAAAACGGACATATTTATATCAGCTGCGTAGAAATTCCATCCGAACAGCCAGAAACGGCGATAATGAAATTTGTCTGCCGGGATACCGGAATCGGAATGGCAGAAGAGTTCCAAAAACATATTTTTGAACCATTTGCACAGGAACATGCAGGAAGCCGCACAAAATTTGTCGGAACAGGTCTGGGAATGCCAATTACCAAAAAACTGGTTGAAAAAATGGGTGGAACCATTATGTTTAAAAGTAAAGAAGGTGTTGGGACAACATTTGTGATCCAGGTTCCATTCAGAATAGATCTGGCTACGGATAAACGGAAAGAACAGAAGGATGCATCAGAAAAAACGATAAAGGGGCTGCACATTCTTCTGGCGGAAGATAATGAGCTGAACATGGAAATTGCAGAATTTATGTTTCAGAATGAAGGCGCTGAAGTGACCAAAGCATGGAATGGACTGGAGGCTGTTGAAATATTTGAAAAAAGCAGACCTGGTGAATTTGATGTGATTCTGATGGATATCATGATGCCAGTCATGAATGGTTATAATGCCACAAAGAGGATCCGTTCTATGGACAGAGAGGATGCTAAGGAAATACCGATCATTGCAATGACAGCAAATGCATTCACAGAGGACAGAATAAGAGCAAAAGAAGCAGGGATGGATGAGCATATTTCCAAGCCTGTTGATGGAAATTTACTGGTAAAGGTAATTCATGAATTGTTGAACTAGCGGAAAATAATTTCAAATGGGAGATTCGTAATGAAAAAGAAAAAATGAAACAGAGTTTTGGCTGTATTCTTAATGATGGTGATAAGCATATCGCTTCTGTCAGGTTGTGGCAGCAAAAACGCGGAAAAAGAAGATGCAGAAACCAATGAACTGAACAGTGGCATGAATTCCATTGATTACAATGCAATTTCAGGTCAGTTAACTATAATTATGGTCGCCTTTAAAGAAGGATGGATACATCGGGATCATTGGATATTTTGACAGTTAAGTTTTTTAAAGAGAGGGTAGCGTATGGATGATTTTAAAAAACTCACAGAACAACTTTTGAAAATATATATTAATGACGGATCAGTAAATAATCTTGGTATAGAAAATTATTTTGATGAAAATATCAGTCTGATTGGAACTGGGAAACATGAGTTATTCACGAATCTGCATGAGTTTTTAGAATCATTCAAATTTGATGTAAAACGAAGAGGAAAAATCAGACTCGAAGTAAGAAATTTACATCAGGAAGAAGAAAGACTTGATGATGACCATGTTCTTGCACATGGAACAGTAGATTTTACTGGTCTGTTTAAAGATGGTTCAATCTGTTTTAAAATGGAGACAAGATTTACGATTATCTATAAGTGGACGAATGGAAAATGGCTGGTTCAGCATCTGCATCATTCAACACCGGATCTGGAACAGATGGACGGTGAAGAGTTCCCTCTCGCATTGGGGAAGCAGGTCAAAAAAACCCGGCAGGCCCTTCATGCATTAGGTACTGCTTATTATCATATCTCAAGGCTGAACTTAAAAACAAAGAAGATAGAACTTGTCAAAAGATCTCGAGAAATGGATATGGGTATTAAAGAGAATACTGCAGATTGGGATCCTCAGTTCAAGATTATCGAAGATATTATAGCAGAACCATTTGTGCAGAAGTATATGGAATTTTTTGACATACAAACCATGGCGGCACGTCTTCATAATAAAGAATCTATGTCTTCCGAATTCAAAAAGAAGGATGGATCATGGTTTCTTTCCATGGTTGTTCCTCAGAGTTATGATAAAAATGGAAATGTGACATCCGTGTTGTTTGCAAATAGAGATGTGACAGATGAAAAATTGAGGGAATTAAAACAAGAGGAAGAATTGCGGGAAGCTAAATTAAAAGCGGAATGTGCAAACAAAGCAAAATCATCATTTCTGTTAAATATGTCTCATGATATCAGAACTCCTATGAATGCAATCATTGGTTATGCAGAACTGGCATCCAGACATTTGCAGGAAACAGATAAGCTTGGCAGATATCTTGAAGAAATCCAAATATGCGGAAAAGAACTTTTGTCGATGCTTGGTAATGTTTTAGATCTTGCAAGAATTGAGAATAATAAGGTTGAGATGGAATACACTGTTTCAAATGTCCATGAGTGCTTTGAAAATTGTGTCATTATGTTCCAACAACAGGCAGAAAGTAAAAATCAGACGATCTCTTTGACAGAACAAATCATGTATCCGTATGTGTATAT
The DNA here is from genome assembly GCF_027686195.1 of Coprococcus sp. AF102-57. Lineage (NCBI taxonomy): Bacteria > Bacillati > Bacillota > Clostridia > Lachnospirales > Lachnospiraceae > Coprococcus > Coprococcus sp. AF102-57. Next base: position 21,146 of record NZ_JAQCSY010000034.1, read on the forward strand.
AGATGAACCTCACCTGTCAGAAGTCTGTTTTAATATAATAAGCAATGCAATAAAGTATACAAATACAGGAGGTTGGATATCCTGTAATGTTGTACAGAAATCCTGTGAAAAAGAAGACTGGTGCAATATGATCATTAGTATTACCGATAATGGAATTGGTATGTCTGAAGAATTCCAAAAGCGTGTTTTTGAAACTTTTGAAAGAGAACGTAACACTACATCCAGTCATATTGAGGGCAGCGGCATCGGAATGGGCATTACCAAAAAGCTTGTAGAGCTCATGGATGGCACAATAGAAGTGAAAAGTAAGCAGGGTAAAGGTTCCACATTTACAGTAACTATTCCTTGCAGAAAAGCGTCAGAAGACGATTCTCTGGTGAAAAAAAACAGTAATTTGCGCAATAAGAATTGTTTGAACAGTGTTCGGATCTTACTGGTCGAAGATAATGAGATCAACACTGAAATCGCAACGGAATTATTGACGGAAGAAGGATGTATTGTTGAGACTGCCAATGATGGTGTTGCATGTATTGACATGATTGAAAAGGCTGATGCTGATTATTACAAGATGATCCTTATGGATATCCAGATGCCGGTTATGAATGGATATGATGCTACATTAGCTATCCGAAAGATGAAGGATACGAAAAAAGCCAGGATCCCTATTATTGCGATGACTGCCAATGCTTTCGCAGAAGATGCACAAAAGGGTCTTTCTGTTGGAATGAATGCTCATGTTGCAAAGCCTGTTGATATGAATATTCTTGTCCCAACCATGCTGAAATTTTTGGGTTTGTGACGTGTAATAATCTGGTGATTTAAGGAGAAAAGAACAATGTACAAAAGTAGAAAAAAATCAGACGTACTATTTGCAGGTATATTTGTGATTTTAGCAATGTGGATGATATTATCAGTACACTGCCGGGCCGCTGAAAAGAATAATGATGAAAAACAGTCACAGATCGTCCGTATCGGATCCTTTGAAGATACCTTTGATTATATCGATAAAAACGGTGTCAGACGAGGATATGGGTATGAACTCCTGCAGGCTTTGGCAGGCTATACCGGATGGAAATTTGAGTACGTGAAATGTGACTGGTCCAACTGCTTCGATAAGCTTGAAAATGGTGAGATTGATGTCATGGGCGATATCTCTTACACCGATGAACGTGCACAAAGGATGCTTTTTTCAGATGAAGCGATGGGTGAAGAAAAATATATCCTTTATGCTGATTTGTCAAACATGAATATTGGAACGTCTGATTTCAAATTTATGGACGGGAAACGTGTAGGTGTGCTCATGGATACAAAACCAGAAAGTATGCTGACAGAATGGGAAAATAAGAATGGCATACATACAGAGCATGTAAATGTGAATAATAATGATGATGTCGAAAAGAAATTAGCGAACCATGAGATTGATGCTTTTGTATCTCTGGAGGAATCCATCTGGTCTGAACAGGGAATATCATCCGTTACCACGATTGGAAAATCAGGCATATATTTTACAATAAATAAAGAGCGCAGCGATATCAAGACGGAGCTGGACTATGCTATGCGCAAGTTAGATCAAGATAGTCCCTTTTTCAAGGCGGATTTGTATAAGAAATATTTTACGCTTGATTATAGTCAGGTTCTTACAGGTGAAGAAAAGTCCTGGGTGGAAGAACATGGTAACATCCGGATAGGATTTCTGAGCAATGATCCGGCGGTATTTTCCATGGAAGAAGAAACTGGAAAACTTACCGGAATGTTGGCAGAATATGTATCCTATGCCAAAGGCTGTCTGGGGAATCAGATACTGGAATTTAATATACACGAATACAATGATTATGACGAAATGATTCAGGCTTTACAAGAGCATGAGATTGACATGATTTTTTATGCCGGCAGAAATCCCAGTTTTGCAGAAGAAAAAGGATATGCACTTACAAACACAGCTTGGACTTACAGTCTGATGGCGGTAACTGATGAGGAAAATTTTGATGAGTATAATGTGTATACAGTAGCTGTGCCAAAGGAAAAAGAAGCCTTAAAACAGCATATTGCTTTCAGTTATCCACAATGGAAGCTGGTAGATTGTGATTCGCTTGATGATGCGGCAGATATGGTCTTGAATGAAAAGGCAGACTGTTTCCTCATGGGAGCAAGCCAGGCGATGATATATGATAACAGTCGAAATTTCAAGAGTGTTCCACTTACAAAAACAATGGAGGCATGCTTTGCAGTAAGAGGTGGAGAGGGTAGTCTTTTATCAATACTGAATAAAACCTTAAAGGCCATGCCATCTGACATGCTTACAAGTGCACTTGCTATCTATGACAGTACGGCAGATAAGGTAACATTTTCTGACTTTGTAAAAGATAATCTGATTGCTTTTTTTATTACGGCAATATTTTTTGCACTCAGTATAATTAGTATTATCCTCGTACTTTTACGAAAGGCAAGAAAAGCAGAAGCTGTTGCAAAGCTTGCAGCAAATAATACACAAAAACTCAATGATAAATTGGAGATTGCTTTGAAAAAAGCAGAGGATGCCAGTCTCGCAAAGACTCGTTTTCTTAACAATATGTCACATGACATCCGGACGCCTATGAATGTAATTCTGGGCTATGCACAGCTTATGGAGAATGAACTGAAAGGAAAAGACATGCCTGAAACCTTAGAACATTTGGAAAAAATGCAACAGTCGGGGAATCTTCTCCTGTCAATCATAAATAATGTACTGGATATGGCCCGGATCGAGAGTGGAAGGATGGAGCTTGATGAGAATTACTGCCGGATTGAAGATGTCAGGAAGTCTTTGTTTGCAGTATTTGATGAGAAAGCAAGGAAAAAGAATATTGCGCTTCATTACACGATGAATGTAGAACATGAGCATGTACTGACAGATGTTACCAAGGTGAAAGAAATATTTGTCAACATCCTGAGCAATGCTATAAAATATACTCCGTCCGGTGGTTCTGTTATGATGAGCGTAGATGAATTGCCATGCGACGAGCCAGGATACATGATTGTGAGGAACAGAGTGAGTGATACAGGAATTGGCATGAGTCAGGATTATATGACGAAGATTTTCGACGCATTCACACGTGAACAGAACACTACAAAGAGCAAAATCGCAGGAACCGGACTGGGAATGTCGATAGTCCGGAAATATGTTGATCTGCTTGGTGGAACAATAGATGTAGAGAGTGAACTCGGAAAGGGCAGCACCATTACAGTTACACTTAAACATAAGATAGCCGATGAAAGCTATTATGTAAAAAAACATATTGAAGAGTCTGGAACAGGCAGTGAAATCCTTGAAGGCAGGAATATCCTTCTGGCAGAGGATAATGATCTGAATGCAGAGATTACAGAAGCAATCCTTGAGCGTGCCGGCATTAAAACAGAACGTGTGGAGGATGGCATTCAATGTGTAAATATGATAGAAAAGATGCCGGCAGGTACATATGATATGATCCTGATGGATATTCAGATGCCGAAAATGAACGGTTATAAAGCAACACAGGCAATCAGACGCCTGCCGGATAAGGATAAAGCATGCATACCTATCATTGCAATGACAGCAAATGCATTTGAAGAAGATAAGAGAGATGCTCTTGCAGTTGGTATGAATGGTCATATCGCAAAACCCATTGAGCTTGATAAACTGCTGTCGATGTTAGCGGAAGTAATAAGGCAACAAGAAAATTGCTAATTTCATGGCACGGGAGAAAGAAGGCAGATGAGGAATTATAGATGCAGAGAAACGACAGAAGCTCCATCCTCAAGGCTGCCGACTAAGATTTACCTTTTTCACCGGAGTAGCCGGATGCGATGAGGACGGAAGATTGTTGGGTTTATTTTTCAGTGCCGTAGAAGCGTTTGAGCTTGTCCATTCGGGCACTCATGTTGGTGAAGAGCAGATCGAGGATCGTGATTGCGGCCATGGATTCTACGACTACGACGGCGCGTGGGACGATGACCGGGTCGTGACGTCCTTTAATGATCATTTCGGTGTTTTCTCCATCTTTGGTGACGGTGGACTGTGGCTGTGAAATGGACGGAGTCGGCTTTACTGCCGCGCGGAAGATGATCTTGCTTCCGTCACTCATACCGCCGAGGACACCGCCTGCATGGTTGGTGTCTTTGGTGATCCTTCCATCTTTTGTATGGAAGGAATCATTGTTGATACTTCCTTTTGTATCTGCAGCTTTAAAGCCGTCACCGATCTCAAAGCCTTTGACTGCTCCGATGGACAGCATTGCTTTGGCAAGATTGGCGTCCAGTTTTTCAAATACGGTATCACCGATTCCTACCGGCATACCGGTAATAACACATTCAATGATGCCTCCTGAGGAATCCTGATTTTTAATACATTCTTTCAGATAGGCAGATGCTTTTTGGGCATATGCGTTGCTTGGCATATAAATCGGGTTCTGGAAAATCTCTTCCGGATGGTATTCATTTTCCGGAACAGATACCGGACCGATTGCTTTCGTATAAGCATGTACTTCAATGCCAAGTTCTTTCAAAATCTTAGCAGCAACTGCACCTGCTGCAACTCTGGCAGTAGTTTCTCTTCCGGAAGAGCGTCCCCCTCCTCTGTAATCACGGAAACCATACTTTTCATCAAATGTATAATCTGCGTGTCCCGGCCTGTATGTGTTCATAATATTTCCGTAATCACGGGAACGCTGATCCTGGTTCTGTACGAGAATTGAAATCGGAGTTCCGGTCGTCCGACCTTCAAATACGCCGGACCAGATCTGTGCCATATCACTTTCCTTACGTCCGGTTGTAAACTGGCTTTGCCCGGGTTTTCTTCTATCCAGATAAACCTGGATATCCTCCTCTGAAAGAGAAAGCCCTGCCGGACACCCGTCAATCACAACACCGATCCCCTTTCCGTGCGATTCCCCCCATGTAGAAATCTGAAACAATCTTCCATAAATAGATCCTGCCATACTATATACCATCCTTTCTGTAAGCTTTTATTTATAAAGAATTAATTTGTGAATCAGTCAAAACGAAAAAACGAACAATAAAGCAGAAGAACACTTGCGCAATGGGATTTGAAACATTTCGTTTATTCTACTACAATATATTTATGGATAA
>NZ_JAQCSY010000035.1:0-25397 GCF_027686195.1 Coprococcus sp. AF102-57
AATTGTCTACTTGACGGGAAGCAGTTCAACTGTTTTCTTTCCGTTTTTTACTATAATATCTTTTTTTAATTTTACACAACTTCTCGTTTTTCACACATATAAAGCGGACATCCGGATTCGCTTTACAACCTGTCGGTGGGAGCTTTTAACTCCAACAGACTAAACATCCCCTTACCCTACACACCAGATGCGGTGTACTGCTTATCTTCGTTCAAAAAATTTACAATTCTACCATATGTTTTGTAAAAAAGTATTTCGCGGCTCCAACAGCCGACGCTTCTTTCTTATACGAACAATTTTTCAAGTATGAAACATCATGCTCAAAGCCATTATATGCCATCACTTTTTCTCCCAGTGGTATCATATAATCTGACAATACACCTCCCACATCACCTCCTAGTATGATATCCATATCATATGCCATCCGCAAATTTGATATCAAAACAGCAAGATGATCCAGATACTCATTCCATGTCTGCAAATTTTTTTCATCACCACTTTCAATTTTTTCCATAAATGCATCCAGTGACTGCCTGTTATCTTGTGTCAGTACACTTGCAGCACAATATGCATCTGCACATCCTGATTTACCACAATAACACTTTCTTCCACCGGGAACGAGTATCATGTGACCAAACTCCCCTGCTTTCTGGTTTTGCCCTCGAAACAGCTTTCCATCTATGCAGAATGCACCTCCTAAGGTGTGGTTCAAAGACAGATATATCGCATTTGGATACTTTTGCTTTTTTTCTGCAAGCATTGCAGCATTAGCATCGTTTTCAAAATATACTGGAATTTCCAGCGCCTGCTCTAAAAAGCGCAGACTATAATTCTCTATACCTAAAGCATGGGATTTTAAAACAATCCGTTCTTTCTGATCAATAATTCCTGGAATCGCCACTCCAATCCCAAGTAGCGTGTCCTTCGCTGCTTCGCCTTCAAGAAAAGTTTTGACCTTTTGTGCCACCTCTGTACAATAAGATAATTCAGCCGTAAATTTTAAACGGATGCGATCTTTTTTTATAATCTCATCTCCAAGATTTACTAATACCATTTCTATATGATTCGCTGTAATCAAAATTCCCATTGCATGACAGTATGACTTATTAATCCCTATACTTTTTGCCTTCCTTCCACCGGTTGAAGCATATTCCCCAGTTTCTTCCAACACCCTTTTTTCTAACAAGTCATTCACATTTGCTAACACAGTCGGCATACTCAAGTTTAACTCTTTTGCGATTCCCGCCTTGGATGTAACATGATTGTTTAGCACATAATTAATTATTTTTTTTCTTGTTATATTTTTTTTATCTTTATTTTCCGTTTTCTTACCCTCTTTTATTAAATATATTATAAAAGAATTATATGCTTTTTTATTCTTCTTGTAAAGTAATGTTTTATAATAAATCTCCGACAGAATTTATCTTATAAACAGCCAAAAACTCCCGAAGGAGCTTTCCATGCTTTAGATATACACCAATTCTTTTAACACAATCTCTTCTGCAATATTACGAATACCATTTACCAATCAGCCAGCTTTTATCCTAGTTTGGACAATAAAACACAAGTCTCTATATGCGTAATGGCTCAGTGTCTTATTACGACTTCCTTCTAAAATTGGACCCGAATGTGCCGGAGCATCAAACTCCTCGTCCTCCTCCGGAGCACCCATTACCAAGTCTCCGTCAGACAAATCGTCCATAATGCTCATCCAACCTTCATGCCACGTAACTTCCGATACATCGCAACCAAATAAGAATTTTGCAGCGTCCAGTGCATTTCCATCGAAGAACGGGTACTTCTTATAAAGAACTTCCTTTACCTTTGCATACTCATCTGCGTTATTAATTGCTTCCACTGGAAAAATCACATGGAATCTAGGTGCTGCTGGATGTGATCCCTTTGGCAACATGTGATGTCGACTCGGTACCAGACAATAATCGATGTCTGGAAACATCTCATCCATCTTGGCTTCTGTAATGAACTCCAATAGTTCATCCGTGTGATCGTTATCCACATCCATGACGATGGCATTCGAAGTCACGAAATTGTCCTTGCTTCTGTAGTTACCTTTATACTCAGCGCAAACATGATCTTTTTTGACTGCTTCCTGGAGAACATCAGCACTATCTACTTCCACCCTGTGTGGGTAGTCGCAGTTAGCTTTATTCCCGGTGCAGTCGGCTGTGTAAATAACAAAATTCATATTTAACGTTCCTCCTGCAATCTCTCTGGCCCAATCTCCAGAGCTCTGTTTGTTTCGTTACACAAACTATCGAAATATCTGATTTTCTTCCCGTGTCTCTTGGCTTTTGCTATCTCAGCGCACATGCCTGCACTAGCTTCTCCACCAAATACCCACAGCTCGTCACACTTTCCAAGCAGCACCATATCCATAAACATGGCCAACTCTCGTTCTGACTCTTCTTTCATATAAAGAGGAAGCAGTAAATGCGGCGCGAGTGGTATGGCATCCTGGCCCACTGCGAATCGGCTGTACCGTTTTGCTGCTTCTGTATTGGTAACAACATCACCGGAATACTTAGAGCAGATGTAGACAAGCGGCAGATACTTCTTCTTACTTGCCTTCGCGATTGCTTCAGCTGCAGTCGGATCAGAATAACCTTCTTGATTACATCCAAATACGCTCATGGCTCTCACTCTCCTTTCGTTAAAAGTTAGAAGTTTTACCTTCTTCAACTTCCTAAGGGGAATTGGCCACCCAGATTCCGGCCCATTTCATAAAATTCCAAAAAAAATATGTCAGGCACGAATCGCTTCCTTATATAAGCGAAACAGCCTGACATTTTTATTTTCACAAAAACCCGGAATTTCATCTCGCACTTTCCCTTAGGTAGTTAGAAGGGCATGAGGCACCGGTCAAAAAGAAAATTTAAAAAGTTTTCAAAAAATCCGGAATTCACTCCTTCGAATCCCCTTAGGAAGTTAGAAAGGCAGAAAGCCAATCGGAAAGCGAGGTTAAGAAGATGACAAACACAAAAGATTCTGCCAGTCCTATTGATGCCGTTGATGAAGAGCTTATTGATACGCTCATTGCCATCAGCGTCGTAGCAAAAAGACTGGCAGCCAAACTAAGACAATCTACTGAAAATCAAAGTGAAAGTGAGGAACCTAAAAATGAGTAAAATGTCGAATTTAGACCTTGTCCTTGATGAGATGATCACCGCAGGACAGAAAATGATTGATGCAGCTACTGCATTAAAGGAAATGTTCTCAGATATAGCTCCTGCTGTGCGCAAGATAGACACAAAAACAGAAAAGAAAGAAGCCCCGGCTCCTGCTCCGGAAGTTAAGAAATACTCATTCCAGGAAGTACGCGGAATCATGGCTTCACTTGCTGGTAAAGGAAAGAAAGCTGAAACAAAGGCCCTCTTAACAAAATATGGTGCTAGTCGCCTGAGTGATGTGAAAGAGGAAGATTATCCTGCTTTAGTGGCTGAGGCCGAGGTAATTGCCAATGGCTAAGCACGCATTCCTCTCCGCATCAGCTTCGCATCGGTGGATCAACTGTCCACCTTCTGCAAAGCTCTGTGAAGGAATCAAAGATGAGCCCTCCCCCCATGCACAGGAAGGTACCGATTGTCATGAGCTTTGTGCCTACCTGGTAGAAAAGGCGCTGGGACGTGATGTAGAAGATCCAACAGAGAACCTTACTTATTACAGTGGTGAGATGCAAAACTGTGCGGAAGAATACAGAGATTATGTTCTGGAGCAATTCGAACGTTCCAAGAAATTCTGTAGTGACCCTATGGTATTCATTGAACAGAGACTTGACTTCTCTCGCTGGGTTGAGAACGGATTCGGAACCGGTGACTGCGTCATTATTGCTGACGAAGTTCTCCACATTATTGATTACAAGCATGGTCTTGGAGTCCTTGTGGAATCCGAAGGTAACAGTCAGATGATGTGCTATGCGCTTGGTGCTTTAGAGGCATTCGAAGACTTGTATGACATCAGCACTATCGAAATGACAATCTTCCAGCCACGAAGAGAAAACGTATCTACTAGCTCCATCAGCAAAGAAGATCTTCTTAAATGGGCTGAGGATGTATTGAAACCTACCGCTGCCCTCGCTTATGAAGGCAAAGGTGAATTTAAGGCTGGTGACCACTGCCAGTTCTGCAAAGTAAAAGCTACTTGTAGAAAGCGTGCAGAAACCAACCTGGAACTTGCAAAGTACGATTTCGAGATGCCTGCTACCCTTGATGATTTCGAGATTGCAGCAATTCTTCCAAGAATCGACCAGTTGATTTCCTGGGGAAATGACATCAAAGATTACGCACTAACACAAGCACAATCTGGAACCCACTATGATGGTTTCAAAATTGTAGAAGGCAGAAGCAACCGTAAATACACTGACGACGCTGCTGTCGCAGAAGCGGTAACCGCTGCAGGATATGATCCATATGAAAAGAAGCTTCTCGGTATTACTGCCATGAGCTCACTACTTGGAAAGAAGAAGTTTGAACAGTTATTAGATGGACTTGTTTATAAGCCACCAGGCAAACCTGCTCTTGTTCCTGAGTCTGATAAAAGACCAGCAATGAACACTGCAGCAGATGATTTTAATGACAATTAACAGGAGGAAAATATTATGTCTAAGATCGCAAACCCTACAAAAGTTATCACAGGAGTAAACACAAGATGGTCATACGCTAACGTGTGGGACCCTAAGTCAATCAATGGCGGCGCACCAAAGTACAGCGTTTCTCTTATCATTCCAAAGTCAGATACCGTAACCGTAAACAAGATTAAATCCGCAATCAAGGCAGCCTACGAGGAAGGTGAATCCAAGCTTAAGGGAACCGCTAAGGTTTGTCCTGCACTTGATGTTATCAAGACTCCTCTTCGTGACGGGGACAAGGAGCGTCCTGGTGATGAAGCTTATAAGGACAGCTACTTCATCAACGCCAACTCTGCTACTGCACCTGGCATTGTAGATGCCGATCGTCAGCAGATCATTGACCGCTCCAAAGTTTACAGCAGCGTGTACGGTCATGCTTCCATTAACCTGTACGCTTTCAATTCCAACGGTAACCGTGGAATCGCCTGTGGACTTAACAACCTTCAGAAGATTCGTGATGGTGAGCCCCTTGGCGGTAAGTCTAGAGCTGAGGATGATTTTGCTACCGAAGAGGATGACGATTTCTTAAGCTAATCTGCAACAAATAAACCCGGATGGCAGTGGAATAACTGCTGCCAGTCATCTTAGAAAAATGAGGTGAAATATAATGACAAATTATCAAGAATTAATGTTATCAGTTTGCTTTGGTACCACAATGGGATACCTTCTCGCTGGTCTTGGAATGATTATCTATGAAGGTATTTGCTTTATCAAAAAGAAAGTCAAAGCACATAAGGAAAAGAAAACTCAGCAGAACGCTGATGACAATGAAAGGACAGGTGACAATCAATGAGTATGGAATTAATTAATCAATTCATGAACGATGCTGTAAATTTCACGTTTACTGCTATCGTACTTGCATTAACACTTTTTGCACTAGCTACAATCTGGAAGTGGCTGATCGAAGTATCGATTCGCTTCGTACATTGGCTTTGCCCAGGGCTAGTAAGGAAAAAGAAGAACAATTCTTCAGATAGCAAAATTTAACATGTGGGCGGCAGTACATATCGTGCTGCTGCCTATTTTTATAAAGGAGTAAACACATAGAAAAGATAAAAGAAATGTCCATCGACTTAGAAACTTATAGCGATGTTGATATAAAAAAATCTGGCGTATACAAATATGCCGAATCTGAGAATTTTGAAATACTATTATTTGCAGTCTCCATCAATGGCGGCGATGTTCTTCCTGATGAGATTCTGGATGCTATTGTTAGTGATGACATAATCAAATGGGCCTTCAACGCTTCCTTCGAGCGCATCTGCCTCTCCTACTGGATGAAACGTAACTACCCTGACCGCTTCTGCAGTTACAGCATTCCTGAGGACACCGTTGGCAATTACCTCGATCCTGCTTCATGGCGCTGCACAATGATTTGGAGTGCCTACATGGGACTTCCACTTTCACTTGAAGGTGTCGGTGCTGTGCTTGGCCTTAAAGATCAGAAAATGAAGGAAGGCAAAGATCTCATCCGCTACTTCTGTGCTCCATGTAAACCTACCAAATCCAATGGTGGCAGGACCAGAAACTTTCCCATGCATGCGCCAGAGAAATGGGCTGTTTTTAAGTTATACAACAAACGTGACGTTGAAGTCGAAATAGGCATCAAGGAAAAGCTGCATAAATTTCCGGTTCCTGACTTCATTTGGTCAGAATATCACCTTGACCAGGAAATCAATGATCGAGGTATTCTTGTGGATCTTCAGATGGTAGAAAACGCTATCACCTTTGACGAACGTTCCAAAGCCACTATCGCAGATGAGATGCGTAGTCTTACCAATATTGACAATCCAAACAGTGTATCCCAGATGAAGTCCTGGCTATCCGAGCAAGGCGTCGAGGCGGAGTCACTTGGTAAGAAGGCCATTGCTGAAATGATCAAAGATGCACCGGAAGATTTAGCACAGGTCCTCTCCCTCCGTCAGCAACTTGCAAAAAGCTCTGTCAAAAAATATCAGGCAATGCAAAATGCTGCCTGCATTGATCACCGTACTAGAGGCACATGTTCCAGTTCTACGGTGCCAATCGTACCGGTCGTTGGGCTGGCCGCTTAATCCAGTTGCAGAACCTTCCTCAAAACCATATGAATGATCTGGACGCTGCAAGAGAACTTGTCCGCATTGGCGATTATGATTCCTTGTCTATGTTATATGATGCTATCCCAGATACCCTTTCCCAACTTATCCGCACTGCCTTCATTGCAAAGCCTGGATATAAATTCTATGTGGCTGACTTTAGTGCAATCGAAGCTCGTGTCATTGCTCACTTGGCCGGAGAATCATGGCGTGCAGATGTATTCAAAAATGGTGGTGACATTTACTGTGCGAGTGCCAGTCAGATGTTCCATGTACCAGTTGAGAAACATGGTATCAACGGCCACCTTCGTCAAAAAGGTAAGATTGCGGAGCTGGCTCTTGGCTACGGCGACAGTGTCGGTGCACTGAAGGCAATGGGCGCATTAGAAATGGGGCTTACCGAAGATGAACTCCAACCGCTGGTAGACGCCTGGAGGCAGTCCAATCCTAATATTGTAGCTCTTTGGTGGGACTTCGATACAGCTATCAAAAATGCAATCAAGATGCATTGCAGCACTGCCTCACACGGTATCAAGTTCACATGGCGCAGTGGCATGTTATTCATTACTCTTCCATCCAGCAGAAAGCTCACTTACGTCAAACCACGCATTGGCGAGAATAAATTCGGTAGAGAATCTGTAACCTATGAAGGTATCGGAGCCACTAAAAAGTAGGAACGCCTGGAAAGCTACGGTCCTAAATTTGTCGAGAATGTGGTACAAGCCATCTCCAGAGACCTTCTGATGAATGCTATGAAAACACTCTCCCACTGCTTTATTTGCGGTCATGTCCACGATGAACTGATTATCGAATGTTCCGAGAAAGTATCCCTGGAAGCGCTCTGCAAGCAGATGGCAAGAACACCGGACTGGATGCCAGACATCCTGCTCCATGCCGATGGATATATTACAAAATTTTATAAAAAAGATTAAATCACTAATAAAACCAGGAGAATTGCCAACCTCCTGGTTTTATTTCTATCTATACTTCATTGCACTTCGCTGAATCAAATGATGAATCTCATTTACATCAAGGATGCTCATCATCGTATTTTGTTTTTCGACAAAACGTCTAGCACCTCTAGTTACGTGTCCTGTTGTCACCAAGATTGATTTATTTATCTGATCTGATGTCTGAACCCCATATAGAGAACGCACAATACTCACTCCAACCGAATTTCTTCTACCATATCGTTTGCATTCTATGTAAAACACAATAGGTTTTCCCATCTCATATTTTGTAGCAACAATATCACGTCCACCGTCTCTCGTTGCCTGAGTTAGATCGGTCTCAAAGCCTTCATCTTGAAGCACCCTATTGATTACTTCCTCAAACTCTCTCGGCGAAATATTGTAAATCAAGTCTGGATTGTCTGATATTTCTAAAATAAGCCGTTCAACCCTATTAAACTCATTGTAAGCACAATCAATATCAAATTCTTCCTGACTATATACGATTCCTACAATTGGTGATTCTTCAAAATCGCCGCCATATATTTCGTGATCATCGTAGTTATATGCACCTACAGGATATTCAAATCCTGAGATTCTGAATTGGATCTCGTTTCCGCATTCTTCACATACAATCACCCCGTCATGTCGATATTCAATTTCATCTCCCATGCCATTCTCGCCATGATCATATGCGAAAGCGTCAAACTCGATTTCTTCCTTATGTATTCCTATTACACTTCCGCATTCTGAACACCTTATTAGTACATCTTCTAACAATTCCATCATTCTAATATCACCACCTAAATCACAAGTTTGAATCAATAAAATCACTGTCCCTGTTCATTAAGTGATTTTAATGTAATACCCTCGGATGTTTTCCATTCAATATTGCCATTTGTGCTAGCTCCGCATGCAAAGCTAGATGCACCTGAAGGCGTATTAAATAAAATATCTTCTGTTAACATATTATTTGCATCGATAATGTTCTTGTGTTGAGTTCTCTTTTTAAGAACATAATCAGGACAGCTCTTAGTAATCTTTTGAGAAATTATACTTCCCTTCTTAACTACAAATCCGTCACTTGTTCTTACACCGATAGAATTTATGCCATTTCGTGTACAGTATAAAGTTATGCTTTCTGAAGTAGTGTTCTCGCCGTCATTATTATCTGCTAATAGTGGAACAAAAACCTTATGACCAAGAGTACCTACAATAACTTTAGCGTACTCAATGAACTCATCTAACTCGCTTTCTTTTTCTTCTGAAATGTTACCCGGTGTTGGATCATTATCATTTTTTACCTCATACCGTTTTTCTTTAACAGCAAACTGATAAAACTGATGCTCAAGATAGCTTATCTCTGTCGGTCCAAGAGAATCATTTGAGGTTGTCAGGGCTATTGCTTCTGTCCAATAGTCTTTTTTAGGGTTGCGATTATGTTCAACTAAACGGTTCAATATGCCCTCTCCATTTTTTCGCACTCCTGCCTGTCCTATATAGACGACACTTTTATCATTTTCATCTTTGCCGAATAGCAAATATACACCTGTTTGCTTGAGTTCCGGTCTATCTTTACACAAATCAAGAGCCGTCCTTGGAATTTTGAACGCTAATCCTGTCCAATTTGCAAGCGTACATTTAATCCGTCCATTAACGTCTCCGTCCATCAGATATAACTGTATGTTTTTTCCTCTTGCCATAGTATCCCTCTTTTCATCACATTTCTTCATTCAAGAACAATTGAGGAATATTATATATAATTGATTCCGCATCAGTTCTTACCGTATTATTGCTGCATTCGAGAAGATTCTTTTTTAGTTTGATTTCGGAAGTTTCTCCATCAGCATACACAATATATTCTTCTGCATGATCTTTAATATAATTTGCCGCTTCTCTCGAAAATCCATTTCTCTGAAGGAATATTGTTACTTCATTTGTTGTACCGTATTCAACGAATTCATACCAGTTATTTTTATCCAGGGAATTCTCACCGTGAATACTTTTATACATATTTGCATAACGCAAGAAATAGTTTGAAATACTGAAAAGAATAATATTTTCAATAACCTCTAGCGTATTAGCAAAAACAACATTTTTATGTTCTGGTGAATCATCATAGGTTACAACTGTATAGCGGTTCAAGTAAAACGGATACGGATTTTCTCTTCTGAATGTCAAGGCCTTTCTCATAATATTGTTTAATCCATGGCCTTCCATCCACTGTGAAAGAATCACCGCATACCAGGATAACATTCTGTATTCTCCATCTTTATCTTTCTTACCAAGAGTAGAATACTCGTATCTATCCCAATCAAATATTTGCCGTAATTCATCGAGAAATTTATAGACCATCTTATGGCTAAAATAGCCATTCTCGGCTTCAGGGAAATGACTACCTTCTCGTATAGCCTTTGCTAATTTCTTCGTTTGGTCAACCGATATATTGATATCGTTATCAATATAATTCTTGCTATTGTCATAGAGATTCTTTATTTTCAATAAATCTTTATTACTTAATTGCTTTGAAAATTCCCTCTTCACAAGACTATCACGCTCATCAACAATATCCTGTAATAAAATCAGCCCAAACTTACGCATCATAATGTATTCTTCTTCTGGCTGAGAATCATTGTATTTATCAATGACTGCATCTCCCTCAAGTAAGGCTTCCACAATATGCTTCTTAAGTTTTGGTTTTAGATCTTGAACCACAGATAGCTTCTGCTCTTTAACAGGCTCCCTTAAAAGTTCTAAGTACTCTTTCTCAGTAGTTCTCTTTCCATCTGTCACGAAAAAAACATTCCCATATAAATTAAATTTTATTCGTCCAACACGGCCAATGAGATTCTTAAACTCAACCCCACTCATCTTTGGACGCCCATTATAATTATTTGCAATGAAGAGATTATCCGCCGGAAGATTCACTCCTTCAATCAACGTACTTGTACAGAACATAGTTGTAATCTTTCCATCTTTAAATAGCTCTTCAATTCTACTTCTGATAGAGGAAGGAAGGTATCCAATATGATATGCCACACCCTTTTCAACAATATCTGACAAAAAATAATCTCCGTGAACCTCTCTCTTAATATCGCTAGCTAAACGCTTGAGTTCTGGATCATTAAGAGGGGCTCTTCTATCTGCAAACAAACGTGCATTTTCAATAGCACTGTTTTTGCTATTTACGTACGCGAGCGTTCTCTGTTTGTGTTCGGGATCATATTGTTCCATTAACAACATATAAGACATTAATTCTGTCCCAGATCGCTTTATTTTACATACGAACACCGGAGTTTTCGTATGATCGTTATATATACTAATGGTCTGGTCTTCACAATTAATAATAAATTTAAACTGCGTAACTGGTGCATATGATGATGTTATTGCATTCTCCGCTCCTTTTTCAGCTTCAGTTACGAGCTTTAGGTATTCCTCCGGGTTCGGGATATTAGGCGATGCAAAAATAAAATGAGGCACCTGTTTCTTTCTTGAAAGAAGATCCACAACTTTATAGTAGAATGGTCCTCTGCTATTACGACCGCCTATTTTATGAGCTTCATCAATAAACAAATAATCTAACTGAAAATCAGGATTACTAATTAAAAAATATAGCAATCTTTCAGGAGTCATAATAAGAATAAAATTATGTTCCTCTTCAAGAGAAATATCACTAGCAGCTGTTACCACACGATAATTCTGTTCTTCTAGAATATTTTTTAGATCATTAATGGTATCATTACGCATTTCATTGATTAAGGCTTTAGTAGGAACTATTCTTGCAAAGTTCATCTTAACGCCATTCATTATCTGTTCCTTAATAAACATGTGCATAATGAACGATTTTCCCATTGACGTTGGAGCAGAATAACTCAAAAAATTGCTACTTAATCTATCATAAATGTTTTTTTGCTGTAAAAAAAACGTCTTACTTTTATCTGCCGGAATTGTTAAATACTGCTTACAAAAAGTAGCAAATGCCTTTTCCTGTAAAGTCCTTTCTGTATAAGAGGATTTCACAAGCTCTCGTCCACGAAAATTTCCTACGTTGGTAAGAACTGAACCAGCATAATATTTCACTTGTTCATTCTCTGGTTCCAATTCTAACAACAACGAAATTATCTCTTGCGCCCACATCTTATGGTCATCCGCTTTAGATGTATGTGTCGAATTCGATAATAAGTCTGCAAATTGAAGTGCTGCATCAACATCATAATCACGTCTCTGACGAACGCTTGTAAGATGAAATTTGATTAGAGCATAGTTATAGAGCATGTTGTCATATATGCTATTCAAATAGTCATTTTGATCAATTTCGTTGAAGATAGATTCGCCAAGATTTATTAGTTCTTCACTCATAGCGTCACTTCCCCCTTCATAATATGCTCCATAATTTCTTTTTTATCTGTCTCAGCATCGTTAAAAGGTAAAATGTAAAAATAAAAGGAGTGTCCATCTAGTCCTTTGGTAATAATTTTATTAGCAATATAAGATGCATGCTGTTTGATATCCAATTCCAATCGCCTGTTAACTTTTTCTTTGTATTCAGCACTACTTAGTCCTGTGGAATTAAGGCCAAGCGTGTAGCCAAGAAAAACTCCATATGCAATCTCATAATCTCCGCTTTTCCCTGGTTCTGGAATAATATGCTTTTTGATAAAATCAATTTCACTCTTATTATAAAAACCACTTAAAGCAGTCTTCTCTACCATTTTTATATCCTTATTACCATGCTTCTCAATACGTTCTATTTCTTCAAATGCATTATCAATGGCATCTTTTATGTCTCCTATAATATTTGATGCACCAAATACCATCTCATATGAAATTTTTCCATTTGAATCAGTGCCGGATAACAAATGAATACTCTCGCATTCCGATCCATTGCTTAAAGGATTAGAATCAATTTCAACTCGGCTCATCAACTTTCTAGCACCAAGCATCTCCTCAAGCATCGCATAAATAAGCATTTCGCCTAACTCATTACCAGTTCCCTTAGCATCAAACTCTCCATTTTCTGACATAACCTTAAGGGCCTGAGAAATGATACTATCGTCGTCATCATTAATATGAAAATCCTCTAATGCTGCCCGTGAAAATACATAACGCCCTATATTACGATAGAGAGCTGTTTGGAGGTCTTCTGTATAGAATTTATTTCCACGCACAGCCAAATAGAATAAGCGTAGTTCTTCGTTGTTACTAATTTCAAGTTTTTCATTATGTACTACTTCATTGAAGATTCCATCCAACGATTTCTTCTTCAGCGTACGTGATATATCTTCTGCCATAGTGACCTCCTAACTTTTATTTCTCTGTTTTGTATTCTGTTTTAGGTTCAGCAACCATAAGTGTTGGTGTATCTATATTTTGATACGATGTAACTTTCCCAGTTGTTGGCGCCTCATATGTGTTTCCTTCTTTGTTATAGGTCAAATTAAACACCAAATCCGACAACCATTTTTTAAATGATGGATTATCTTGATATTGCTTAAATATCTCCATATTATCCGCCATTATTGAAAAGATAACTTGCTGCAATGCACGCTCGCTTTCCAATTTTGCACTCTGCTCGTCAGAATTTCTCATCGCATTTCTGTACTTTTCATCCTTAGAAACCATCGCTGGAATTTCAAGAATCTGACGTCTTGCATTATCAGGCTCTTTCCAATCAATATTTCCAAACATATCATTGAACTCACTAACAATGATAGATAGCAAGTCCATCTCAGGGCTCACAATATGTCCGCTTTTACTAGCTGGAACTGGTGCTATTTCTGAATCAGCATCATCAAGCTGGATGGACATTGTTTCACGAGCTTCATTTCGATAACTAGCTAAGTCTATTGTTTCAAGAATTCCCTGTGATAAATCATCATCCTGAGGTGATGGTAGCTTAGGAATCAATAAATTAAGGAAGATTGATAGCTTTTCCCATTCTGGATTTCCATAAGGCAAAATTGCCCCCAGGAATCCATATGTACGACAAAATGCCTTTGCACTACTCTTAAATTCTATCTGATCTTCAATCTCTAATGTTTTGTAAATATTTGTACAAACGTCAAGAATATAATCTAACTTATCACGTTGAGCACCGTTTAGGTATAAATTAACTTCATTTTCAATATCATCCGGCGAATATACCTGATGCTTCTCCATTACTGAAATTAAATCATATAGTTTATTCGGATCTGTTTCTCCAGATAATATCGTCGTTCTATAATATCTTGAAAATGACTCTTGTATAATTTCTGGCTTATTAGCAAAGTCCAAAACACATGTATCGTGCTTTTTCGGATGGCAGCGATTTAATCTTGATAATGTCTGCACAGCCTGAATATCATACAATTGCTTGTCAACATACATTGTGTGAAGCAATGGCTCATCAAATCCGGTCTGGAACATATCCGCAACCACAAGGAACCTGTATGGATCTTTCTTAAATTCCTTTGGTATCTTTGAGTCTGCAAAACCATTCATAATAGCTGAAGTGAGTGGAGGCTCCTGACCGTTATATTTATGATCACCGGAAAATGCAACTATCGCCTTGTACGGACTATGTCTTTCTGCAAGATGTTTATTAATCGCATAAAAATATTCAATACATCTAGGAATGCTAGAAGTAACAACCATTGCTCTCGCCTGTCCACCAATTTTTCCTTTTGCGATTACTTGCTCATGAAAATGTTCCACCATCATAGCAGCCTTCTTGTCGATGGTGTAAGAATCGCTTTCTACAAAAGCTCTTAATTTTTTCTGTGCTTTTTTCTTATCAAACTGCGGATCATCTTCAATTATCTTCTTTAACTTATAGAAGCTATCGATAGGTGTATAATTCTTTAACACATCAAGAATAAAACCTTCTTGGATAGCTTGCTTCATGGTATAGACATGGAATGCTGATGCCTTCTGTGTTCCATCCTCGTTATAAATTGGATTACCTTGTTCATCAGTCAACTTTTTACCAAATGTCTCTAATGTTTTATTCTTAGGCGTAGCGGTAAAAGCAAAATAGCTGGCATTCTTCAGAAGCTTTCTACCTTCCATCATGGCATTAATTTTATCTTCGTTATCCATATCGTTGTCAGAAGCAAGACCTGATAGGGCAAGATTCATTTGTGCAGAGTTACGTCCGCTTTGACCGGAATGAGCCTCATCGATTAAAATTGCAAATTTATTATCTTTGTGTTCAGCACCAATATCCGGCACAACATATGGGAACTTCTCAATTGTGGTTATGATAATACGTTTGCCGTCAGTGATAGCTTTACGCAAATCACTGGAATGTTCTGCCCACGCCACAACATTGCCTACCTGCGCAAACTGTTTAATATTATCTCGAATTTGCTTGTCGAGAATTCGTCTGTCAGTAACAACCAAAATAGAATTGAAAATAGGATGAGCATCCTTTTCCAGTTCCATTAATCTATACGCAAGCCAAGCGATAGAGTTCGACTTACCACTCCCGGCACTATGTTGAATAAGGTATCTGTTACCGACACCATTTGTTTCGACATCGGCAATTAGTTTTTCAACAACATCAAGCTGATGATAACGGGGAAATATCTGTTTTACAGTCTTTTTCTTTGTTTCTTCATCAACTTCAGTTACAACTTGAGCATAGCTTTCAATAATTCGTGTCAGCTTATCCTTGGTAAGAATCTCTTTCCAAAGGTAGTCTGTTTTTAAACCATTAGGATTAGGTGGATTACCTGCACCATCGTTATAACCTTTATCAAAAGGCAGGAACCAACTATCTTGAGCTGCGAGTTTGGTGCAAAATTTAACTCGGTCGTCATCCACAGCAAAATGAACCATGCATCTTTTGAAAGAAAAAATCTGTTCTTTTGGACTACGGTCGTCTTTATACTGCTGAACAGCATTTTCTACATTCTGTTTGGTCAGCTGATTCTTAAGCTCGAAAGTAATTACAGGTAGACCATTGATGAATATGCAAAGATCAAGAGCCAGTTTCCCTGCATCGATAGAGTAGCGAAGCTGTCTTGTAACGCTGAATATATTCTTGGCATAAAGCGCCTTCGCCGTATCATTATTTTCATTCGGTGTCAGATAGAACATAATGAGGTCAGCTGGATACACCTTGATTCCATTGCGAAGAACATCGATGATTCCGCGTTTTGCAAGTTCACCCTGGAGGCGATTCAGGAATGTTCTCTTTTTCTGCTCACTCTTAAAGACTGCCAGCTTTTCCATCTCATCCGGCTGAGTGTCAGCAAGGAAGCGGAAGAGGCGTGTTTCGTCTATGGCATACTCTTTGTTGTAGTCTGCATTTGTACCTTGCTCGTAGCCATTATGCTTAACAAGCCAATCAACGATTATTGTTTCTAAACCGTCTTCTTTGGTATTTGAAAATTGCATACTTAATCCTCCTGTTCCTCATCGGCATCAGCATCAAAATCCACATTTTCAGAATCACTGTCGGCAGATTCATCTGTAAATT
Organism: Coprococcus sp. AF102-57; assembly: GCF_027686195.1. Classification (NCBI taxonomy): domain Bacteria; kingdom Bacillati; phylum Bacillota; class Clostridia; order Lachnospirales; family Lachnospiraceae; genus Coprococcus; species Coprococcus sp. AF102-57. Next base: position 16,132 of record NZ_JAQCSY010000035.1, read on the forward strand.
CATATTCTGGTATTTCTATATCACGAACATCGACTTTTCCAGTAACTGTATCGGAAATAAGTCTGTTGCGGTATTCGTGTAAGTTTTCTATAGATTCTTTTTTATTGTCAATTAAAGCATTAATTCTTTCAGAGATAACATCCAAATAGGTAGATATTTCTTCCTGAATTGACAATGGTGGGCATGGTATTTCAACATTTTTAAGAAAATGCTGTGTAAGGTGAGGGACTCCCATTCCAGTAATAATCTTGAACATTTCATTTCTAAAGGCATTGCTGATGAAATAGTAGTATAGATATTTATAGTTCAAGTTACTACTTGGAGTAATCACAGCCAATGAACCATTAGGTGCAGACTCACCAAATGGCATATTGTCAATTCTCGCACATTTTCCAATTCCAGCACCGTCTTTTACAAGCAATATATCCCCGATAGAAAGCTTTATTTCAGGAGATTCATCATATCGCTGTTTGTTTATATAGTTTAGAGCATCCCACGATAGTTTATTGTTGACTATATTGAATGCTGACAAGAATGGATAACCATTATCTACATATTCAGAAGCCTTTAAGCCCTTCCATCCAAGTCTTGCACGAATCCATGTTGCATAACTAAGCCTAACTTTTTCCCATTGCTCATTTGTATTTTTCCCTGCAACACCATATAAAACAGTTGAACTGATAATAGTATATAACAAATCTTCAAGCTCTTTTATTTCCCTTTTCTTGATGTTAATCAGCCTATTGATGCTCGAAACCTTCCAGTCCAAAAAACCGACGATTTGGTCCTGCTCATCGCGAGGAGGAATGGGCAGCAGAATATTCTTCATTTCGCTGTATCTTGTGGTCCAAAGGTCAGCAACAATTCCACGACCATAATGATAATATTCTTCTGAAAAAGGCTGGCTACGCATAAGATAATGCACATATTTATTGTTCCAGTTGGTTCTTGGAGTTAGTACTATATTTATCAAAGATACTGATCCATCTAATTCGGATACACCACATGAGCCTTTTCTGTCAGAGCGACTATTAATTACAAAATCCCCAGAACAAACAAATTTTCTATTATCTCCGGAGTCAGATTTTGCAGCATTAGCCAACTGGGGTACTATCCCTATTTTTGTTACTGACAAAGGTGAATAGTCGGTATCGGATACTTTGGTTTTTCTTTCAGTGAAAAGAGAACCGATTTTTTTACATTCCCAATGTTCAGGTATTTGCCCGATCCAATCAGCGGGAGCTTTTAGCATAGCCTTGTATTCACCCATTATATAATTCCTCCTATAATATCAGCCATCATACCGTCAGCTTCTTTCTCAAGTGAGTTAAGGCTTTCGATAATATCTGACATTTCACGAAGTTCTACAGGCTTGTAAAAATACTTTGTAAAGCTGATTTCGTAGCCAATCTGTGTCTTTTTCTCATCGATATAGGCATCTGGAGCGTAAGTAAGGACTTCATTCTGCATGAAAGCCTCGATGCCACCTTCATATGTGAATGGGATATTCTCTGTGTCACGAAGGTCAGTGTCCGGTTCATCTGTTGCAACAGCGGTTGCATCTTTCTCAGTGATAAATGGACGCACTTTGTTAAGTTGTGCCTTCTTGAGTTTTGTTGCCTTTGCAAACGCTGTCCAATCATCAAGCGGAGCAGTAGCAGAAGCTTTTGCGATGGCAGTGGTTACTGTCTCGTATTCATCAGCTTTTTTAAAAGTATTTGCAGGAATAGTTCGTTCTGGGAACACTCTCAAACGAAGAGGTCTTTCTACAGTTACATTCCAATAAGCAAAAGCGTTATTGTCAAAAATCATGCTGACTTCACTGTCTTCCATATCAAGGAAGATACGAATAATTTCTTTTCGAATATCATGAGTGAACTCACAGTTCTTTTTACCCATATTTTTACGAAGAGGTGACTTCATGGCAGTAGCGTCAATTAATTGTATTTTTCCTTTTCTACGTTCATCTTTCTTGTTTGAAAGAACCCAGATAAATGTTCCGATGCCTGTGTTGTAAAACATATTTTCAGGTAGAGCAATAATAGCTTCAACAAGGTCGTTTTCAATCATGTAGCGGCGAGCATTGCTTTCTCCACTACCGGCATCACCAGTAAAAATGGAAGAACCATTGTGTACCTCTGCGATACGACTTCCGAGCGTAGAATCTTTTTTCATTTTTGCAACATTATTAAGAAGGAATAGAAGCTGACCATCGCTTGTACGTGGAATCATCTTCATTTCAGTTCCATCTTCTAAATAAGTATTGAAACGGGTATCAAGGATTTCTTTCTTACCACCCATTTTTTCTGCGTCAACCTTCCAGCTCTTTCCATACGGCGGATTTGCAAGCATAAAGTCAAATTGACGAGTTGCATTTCCATCAGCAGATAAAGTGGAGCCATATGCAATGTGCTCTGCTTGTTCCCCGTCACCTTTCAAAAGCATATCTGCTTTACAGATAGCATATGTTTCTGGTTGTACTTCTTGTCCAAATAGATGGATTGATACATTCTTACCACGTCTTGTTGCAAGTGTCTGAAGTCTGTCCTGTGCAACAGTAAGCATACCTCCCGTACCACACGCGCCATCATAGCATGTATAAGTAGCATCCTTGATCTGATCCGCAATTGGTATAAAGATAAGATCTGCCATAAGTTCTACAACATCACGAGGCGTCCAGTGTTCTCCGGCTTCTTCATTATTTTCTTCGTTAAATTTACGAATAAGTTCCTCAAAAATAGTACCCATGCCATGATTATCAAGGCCTGGATGCTTGAGGATAGTCTTCTCGTCATCCTTATATACCGGGTTTGGACTAAGATTAATGTCCGAAGACACGAACTTCTCTATAACTGAACCGAGAATATCAGCGTCAACCATTGTTGCTATCTGATTTCTGAATTTAAACTTTTCAAGTATCTCCTGTACATTAGGAGAAAAACCATCCAGATATGTTTCAAAATCAGTTTTTAATTTTTGTTTACTAGCACGGCTCGTCAAATCTTTCAGAAGAAATGGTGATGCATTACAAAAAGGCTGACCAGCAGCATTACAAAGTGCTGGCCATTGATTATCAACCTTAGCCTCATCAAGCATTTTCTTTGTATTTCTTACATTTTCAACAGTGCCTTCAAGCATTGCATCAAGCCTTCTTATAACAGTCATAGGTAAAATAACATCACGATATTTTCCTCTAACATATACATCTCGCAGGCAATCATCCGCGATACTCCATATAAAACTAACAATTTGTGTATGTACTTGATTATTCATAATAATTCCTTTCATTCTGATATTTTTACAATTATCAATATATATATTTCGTAATGACCAATTATCAGGGCTTACATATCACTTTTTACCGTTACATCAAATGAAAACTCTTTTTCTTTATTCGGAAAGCACAATGTTCCATCTGACATTTTCATTTCCCAAATCACGGTATAAGTTCCTTCAAAATAACGTGAGTCCATTTCTACATTCACAACAGCTACATCGCCTGGTTTCAATGCAGGGATATCAAACTGATCCTGTGTAGCTTTTACTCGAATCTCACCTTTATTTTGAAGCGTTAAATATCTGTTTTTCCAAGGAATTGTCCCAGTATTTTTAATTCTCCACTTATGAGTAAATTTCTCATAAATGCCTACACTATGATCATCTTTAGGATCTTCATATATAATACTGTAATCATCTCCTGCAACAGCTGGTTGAATCACAGTTTTTACAATCTTCGCTTCAGGTCTCTGCACAATCTGAAGAGTAATTCTCTGAGCAGATGATTTCAATTTTTCAAGGAAAGAAGGATTAATATTTTTAATATCTACTTTTCCATCTTGATTATTCTGTTGATTACAAACGCTAAATAGCGCATTTGCGATAAATTCTATCGGTTCAACTGTGGTTGCATTTTTCATATTTCCTTTTGTATAGGATGGCAAATATCCAATTTGAGTTGAATCATCTATCGACAAATCTTCTTCTAATATTTTTTGAATAGCAGCAATCAATATTGGTTGTTTCTCTGAACTTATTACTGTAAGAAAAACCTTTCTAACTGCACTATTCAACGTATCTATAATTTCTTCCTGATCTGTATCGCTCATATATTGAGTTATCTCATCAGGAAGATTTTTTGTGCAATCTTTTACATGGCCTATGTAATTAGTGGTGTATTGAACATTCGGAAATAGCATTGTAGCTATCGTATCATCCGAGTATCTCCGACCACTTTTGCATAGAGAGATCACTTTGAAAAGAGATCCAGAAGTAAATCTTATCAATTAAGCTTCCCCTTTCGTGTCACCAACAATCACCTCAACAATATCTCCAATATTGCATTTTAATGCTACGCATATTCTGCCTAGAATTTCCATACTCACCGGCATATCTTTACCCATTTTTGCCATTGTCGTGGAGGTTATATTAGCTCGTTCTGCAAGGTCTTTTTTCATCATTCCCTTATCGATCAGCATCTTCCATAACTTGTTATAGCTGAATTTCATATCTTTCCTCCGTATCTATATAAATGAATTCATATCACTACCTTTAAAACATATCACACAACTACACAAAAAGCAAGTTAGAATCAACATATAGCAAATCCAAATCACTAAATTAGCATATAAAATTTACATTTATATATATCGCAGTACAGAGAGCTTTCGGGCATAAAACCGGGCATAAAACCGCCAAATCCCAGGCATAAAAGTATTTCATTAAAAATATTAAACTCAAATCATCAAAAGTCAATGTGGCCACTAAGACAGGAAGGAAGTGATGCTAATGAGTAAATCCGATTGGGAAATCAACATCGAGAATACCGCTAATGCAGTGGCAGCCGAGTATGGTTCTTCTACAGTAAGCTCCGTGTTTGCCAGATACAACGCACACGGTTTCTATGACTTATCTTCTTGCTACTACAGCGAAGCATTCGCTGATCTAGAAATGATAGCAAATGACAACTAATACAGCGTCCGGAGGCCGACGGTAAAGGCACCCACCATCAGATGATGCGTTCTCTGATCAAGAACGGTCCTATCTGAATCTGATGAACAACTAAATAACCAAACCAGCTGAATAGGACAAGCTGGCCAACCAATAGGAGGAAACTCTCTATGGCAATGGCCAAATATATTCAGGTATCGCACATGTGGAATTTCCTCCGCATCAACCCAAGGAGGAAAGCCACATGGAAGAGAAAAATTATGATTACAGTAACAAGAAGAGCTACAATGGCGTAGCACCAAAGGAAAATGAGGCATTAGTTCCATTCTTAGCACATGAAGTTTTAAAAAATTACCATCAGGATATTAGAGATGGTATTCGCAAACGTAAAGAAGGAATTATCGAAGATAGCTTCGAAACCTGGAACATTCGCGGTAGAAAAATTCTTGTAGGTTTCACAGCTATCCCTAAGGATCAGGTCGAATCCTACATGGAAGGATTCTGGAAAGAAAAAGATGCGTATCTTGAATCGACTCGCAAAAAGAGATGCTTAATTCTTAATTCCAAGGGCGAATACATCCGCTGCCCTAAGTACAATAAATGTGAAGTGTGTGAACGTTCTGAAAAGGATCAGTACCTCTCGCGTTATATTTCATTAGACAAGTTTATGGATGATAACAGCGACGACGATACTAATCGTAGCGGTTGGGAGCCAACAGATAATACTTCAACTGAAAACTCAGTTCTCAGTCTTATGATGATCGACGATCTCATCAACGAGGTATCCTTGAAGTACCCAGAAGCTAAAGCAATCTTCTCTCTACTGATGGACGACCCACAAATCAGTAATGCTCTGAAGCAGGTCGACTTGAAAAAGGGAAAGAGCCAGGCATATGAGTACGTAAAGAAAATGCAGGCATATGCCAAAGAACTCTACAACAAGAATTATCGTTAATTTACAAGCAGCGGCCGGACACCAACTCCCCGGTCGCTGTTTTTCTTATTTCTACTATCGTTATAGGGTGAACCCCAGGGTTCATTTTCTCTTGTTATCTATCCCCTAGTGTCAACCCTGCATTATGGACCAATTCCCACAAAGCCATTTTCAAGCATAAAAAGAAAGGCTTTCCAGCAGCCAATCGTACTCAATAACGATAGCTCTCTGAAAAGCCTTTTATTTACTACATTATTTTTACTTCTTAGGGTTCACCTTTGACATCAAAACAACCGTCTCAACGGTACTTTCGTTGTCCCAACAAAGTTCCTGTATTTCCCTGTCTCCAAAATACACCGGGAAGCGGAACTTTATGTGCTTCAGGAATCTGCCATCTGGCTGCTCCTGCTCGTAAATGTCCACCTGTTCTACAAAACTGTTAAGAAATTCTTTCTTCTCCAGGTCGGTGAACTTATCATATAGTTTATCAAAATATAAAAGAAATTGATAGACGTTTTCTTCTGATATTTTCTGTTGCTGAATATTCAGCAGGCGGTTCTTGACTTCTTCTATACTGTTCTCCACGCCTTCAATTTCATCATACAGACGGTATAACCTTGTCTCCATATCCTGATATTTCTTTTCATAAAATTTATCCATGATGTCCAGGCTATCCATCTGCTGTCCAAGTCTTGCTTTTGCTCCGGTCAGCTGCCTGTACTGTTTTTCCAGTCTTTCAATCTCTTTTTCTATTTCTTCTGTATCTATTCTTGAACCAATTTTATTCAGAATTGCTTCTTCAAATTTCGGATTCTTCACCAGTTTCCGGATAACTTCTTCTACTGCATTGTTAATCTTCTCTTCGCTCCATTGTTTACGATATCCACATTTATGACCGTCTACCAGGCGACGATGTTTGCAGGCATAATAGAAATAATCCTTATATAAGGTTCCGTCTTTCTTTTTCTTTCGGTTCACGTTTCCATACATACCGCTTCCACATAACGGACATCTCAATATTCCGGATAAAATATGCTCATGATCGAGGCTATGTGTCTTTTCATATTTTACACCTGTTTTTTCCCGTTTTTGATGTGCCAGCTCCCAGTCTGTTTCTGAAATGATTCCTTCATGGATACCATCGTGTAGCATATAATTTTCCTGCTTTACAATACGGTATTCATTTCTTGTACCAGATACTTTCTCATTCTTCCTTCGTCCATAAGCCAGCTTTCCACAGTATACCGGATTATCCAGAACGCCTTTTATAAATGAAGCGGCAAATGCGTCCAGTGTATTATTCTGTCGTTTTTTCTTTTTATATCCATGCTGGTTCAGCCATGCAGCAATCGCAGAAATTCCCATATTGGTATGAATAAATTTATCATAGATCAGACGAATAATCTCTGCTTCGTCCTCTGCGATCTGCAATTCTCCATTTACCAATTCATAGCCATATGGAGCAAACCCGCCGTTCCATTTTCCTTCCCTTGCTTTCTGCTTACGTCCTTCCATTGTCTGAACAAGGATATTCTCCCGTTCAATCTCTGCCACCGCAGACAGAACAGAAATCATCAGCTTTCCACTATCTTTTGAGCTGTCAATCCCATCTTCAACACAGATCAGATTCACTCCAAAATCCTGCATCCTCTGCAAAGAGTTTAATACATCTGCCGCATTACGACCGAATCTGGAAAGCTTGAACACCAGTACAAACTGTACCTCATCTGTTCCATTCTCAATATTATCTAACATTCTCTGAAATTCCGGTCTGCCCTCTACGCTCTTTCCAGACTTACCTTCATCGGAATACTCATTTACGATTTCCATATTCTGAAATTCTGCATATCTCTTGAGTTTTTCTTTCTGAGCATCCAGACTGTAGCCATCCACCTGCATGGTTGTGGATACTCTGGTATATATATCGCATTTAATCTTTTTATTCTTCATAATCTTCCTCGCAGTATAACTCCGTTTTATTGTCCCAACTTTATTTTAGTACTTGTTCCAACTATTTTCAATACTTATTTTCTTATTGACTCATTTCTTTGTCAATCCTATAATTAATACAAAAAAATCCTCTAAGACAATAGGTATTTCACTATCTCTTAGAGGATATTTCTTTACTTTAAATGGTATCTGGTAATATTTTTCCAGTTTTCCGGGAAACCCATTTTATTCAATAATTCCGTTTCGCTTATATGCTCTACCTCTCTGTTTACTCAGTCAATCTCTTTTATAAGCTTTCTTTTAAATTCCAGAAAATCTTTTCCAGGTAATAGATATCTAAAAGCAATCACCACAGCAAACAAATCTTGTTTTCCTTTTTCGTACTGATTACCGCTCTGTGGTAATGAAAGTTTTTTATGAAGCGGTGTATCCGCAATAGCATCTACCGTTCTGTATGTAAACAGTCGTTCCCCATGCGCACATACATTTCTATATTTCGTGAGAACAGATAGAAACTGCTCCATCTGATGCTGATTCAAAGGTTCAAAGTTTTTTGATACTTTTGATTTTAAAGATTGAGGAAATACTCGGAACATTTTTGATAAGTTTCCAAATGTAAGTACATTTGCCAAAACCCATAATGGAATTTCACCATATGTCTTGCGGTAATAGTTGATATATGTATAATCTGTGGTCGTTGTTGCCCGTTTCAAGGTCGCTATCAACTTTACGATTGTTGCATGATTTCTTTTTGTATTATTATAATTATTAGCGTCCAGGTACTGCTTCTGCTCTGCTCCATACATTTCAGTAAAATAGTATGACATCAAAGAACGCATCTGTCGCTCAATCTGCAGTAAATATTTAAAGAACAACTCTCTAAGCTCTGCATCAAACTTATACAAACTGACTATTTCTTCAAAACTTGTTCCTGCTTTATATTTTTTTGTGTTTGATATTCTAAAAAGATGTTTATATCCTCCCATAAGAGGAAAATATCCTATTTGGCGTAACATCTCTTCCGCATATTCTCTGTCTTTTATTTTTATTCCCTTTTCATCACTGATCCAGGAAACCTGGTCACTAAAAGAAGAGAATTTTTTCGGTGTCTGCATCTCATTTCTCCTTAAAACAAAAGAGGGAGAGACCCGCAGGCTCTCCCCCGCCTGTAGGCTTCTCAAGTTTCTACAGAACGATCACTGAATTTAGTATACGTCATTTTAAATGTCCTGTCAATATGCCAAAACATTCTCTGTCATATCAGCTCAAAACTATTCTATGCTATTTTTCTCCAAATTATCATTCTTTTTTATCAGCTTTTAAAATTTATTTGATTTAAAAATACATGAAAAAGCGACAGTCTGATTTACATTTTGTATTTCAGGAAACTGCCGCTTCTTTTTCTTCCTTATTCTACTACAATATATTTATGGAT
>NZ_JAQCSY010000036.1:0-24015 GCF_027686195.1 Coprococcus sp. AF102-57
ATCTTCGTATTCTTCCTCGTCATCATACTTGGAATTATCCTCATCCTCGTATTCTTCGTCATCGTCATACTCGGAATCGTCTTCATCCTCATATTCTTCGTCATCGTCATATTCGGAATCATCTTCATCCTCGTATTCATCGTCGTCATACTCGGAATCATCTTCATCCTCGACATACTCAGAATCGTCTTCATCCTCATATTCAGCTTCTTCATCGTAAACCGCATCCGATTCATCATCTTCTTCGGAGTCAACGATTTCTTCAAAATCATTTTCTTCCGGATCATCCTCGTCAGTGTCTGAAGCTTCTTTGGATGAATCTTCCGGGCTTTCAGTCGCTTCATCCTCTTCATCATCAACGAAATCTTCAGCATCTTCATCGGTGATTTCAGGCTCTTCACCATTTTCAAGCTGTTCCATCAGTTTGCGGATATCATCAGAAAGGATTGGTTTTGTAGCTCCAAGAACTTCCTCTTCTTCTTCTTTCTTCTTCTCGCGCAGGGCTTTTTCTTTCTCAGCTTCCTCCTGGCTCTTTTCAAGAATCTTTGCATTTTCACGCTGGGTTGCTTCCCAGTTGGCAAGAATTTCTTCAATCTTCATCTTACCGGTCATCTGTGAATCGTCTGAAGCAGATTCAGGAGCAACTGCACCACTTGCAACGGCAACACCGGCTTTCAGGGCATCTGAAAGGGAAGCACCGGAAATGGTTGTGGAAATATCGGAAGTGCTTCGAATCCGGGTTTTTGACTGTGACTCAGCTTCTGGTTCGGAAGCATGTGTCCGGGTCATTGGCTCTGGAAGATCCGGAAGATCAATACTGTCTGTGACATGTACATCTTTGCGGATCTTGTCTGCGATTCGTGGATCCGGTGCAGGACGTCCTTTGGATTTTCGGAAGGAAGGTTTTCTCTTGGAAGAATCCTTACAGCCGATACCATCATTTCGATGATCGTATTTTTCCTGCTGAAGTGGAGTCAGCGGTTTGTATTTCATTTTAAGTTCCATTGCCTGATATACATAAGTACCTTCGCTGAACCAGAGAATCAGATCATCACATTCATCAAGACATTCGGAAGTCATACCGGCTTCAGCGTATAATCTGGCAAGCTCATATGCCCATTTTTCAACGTATTCAGAATGCTTGAAATCTTCAAGAGCTTCAATCTGTTCTTTAACTGGCGCTTTCTGTGCTTTTAAGATCTTATACCGGAGAATGTACTGGTTTGGATCTTTCGGAGCAAGCTTGACAAATTCTTCGTAGCAATCAGCTGCTTCATCGAAATGTCCCAGCTTCAGAGAAATAATTCCCAGGCGGTATACGACCTTTCTGCTGGAAGGTGCTTTATCATACGCAATAAATAAGGTATCACGTGCTTTACCAAGTTCCCCCGCATTTTCATAGATTTCGCTTACGGTAGAGAGCATGGCGGTATTTTTTACTTTACGCCAGTCGATCGTATCTGCAATCGACATCGCTTTCTGGTAAGACTTCTGTTCGGCATACGCAAGCATCTGCTCTGTCTTTGCGCGATATTCATATTTATCCAACGTTTCTCACCTCATATGATTATTATTAATTATTTTACTTTTCCTCAGTAAGTCTGACTTTTGTACCAGAAACGGAAAACAAAAGTCTTATAATTTTACTTACTAAGTGTATCATAGAGCGTTGTCAATGTCAAAAATTACGGCTGATATTTTTCAGAAATGTTAAAAAAATATTACAAAAAATTCACAAATTGGGAGCTGGTAACAGAAAAAAAGGAGACAGCCATCTTTTAAATGGCTGTCTCGGAATATTCAATTGTAATTTTTATTTTATAATTTTTATTTTTATATCGGAGGAATTAAGTAATTCTTATTCCTGTAAGTTCTTTGAGCATTTCATATGATATTCAGATTTTATAAAATTTATAAAAATGAAATCATATGAATCGATTTTGATCAATTCTGATCTTTTGTTATTTTATATAATCAGGTAATTCAATTTTTGTATTTATCAGCTTTCTCGTCACTGTTAAATTTACTTATCAATGAATGTTTCTTTACACATTTTCTGATCTTGAATTACTGTGGTATTTACTTCAATATGTCAACAAATGCTGAATCTTTTTATATCTTATAATCGCTTCCGGTTTATCTACTACTCCGACCTTTTTTATCATTAACTTTTCTCTTACCGGATTATAATCTATGGTTAAGGCTCATCTCACAGGAATTTACATTTGCCATACCATTAACATATTGAGTTTTAGATGATGAAATATCCAACGGTCAAAGCCTCCTTCCTTTCGTTCTCGTTCCAAAATTTTATCCGGATATTCTTTTTCTCTTATACTTTTTTCTGTTCAGAAGTCAGATATCAATTTTCTCTTATTATTATAAATTATCAATTTTAAAAATTGTTCTCTACACACTCCACTTACAAAACGCTCATAACCAAAATGTATAGTTGCTTTTTTAAAACTTTCTAACCTTCAAATAACAATTATTCTTGTTACCCTTTTCTGATCTGGTTCTTCATCTTATACTCTTGGCGAGTATATATGAAACTATGTAACAGATTAAAAAAATATCTTTTTGAAATTCCCTTTCTCGTCAGGAACTTCTTTTCTTTTGGATTGACTTAATAATAACACCCAAATACTTATTTGTCAATATAATTTTAAAATAATTTTGGTAAAATTAGAAAGAATTGAAATTGCAATATATATATCAGAAAATTCAAACAATTATAAATACGATTAGAAATAGTTATAGCCATTTGCAATATATTCGGGGTTTTGCTATTGTTTCCGTCCATAAATGCATGATACACTAAAAAATAGATGAAAAATACAGGCTATGGCATTGGGATAAAGAAAGGAGACCTACAGATATGGGAGGATTTTTTGGCGTTGCATCAAAAGAAGCATGTAATCTGGATCTTTTTTATGGAACAGATTATCATTCGCATCTTGGAACCCGCCGCGGAGGTATGGCTACTTACGGAAGTGATGGCTGGAAGCGAGCAATTCATAATATTGAAAATTCGCCGTTCCGTACAAAATTTGAAAAAGATGTTGATACAATGAAGGGAAATATTGGAATTGGATGTATTTCAGATTATGATCCACAGCCAATTCTGATCCAGTCGCATCTGGGGTGCTTTGGAATTACGACAGTAGGTAAGATCAATAATGCGGATCAGCTGATCCGGAATCTTTATGAAAATGGACATACACATTTTCAGTCTATGACCAGTGGACAGATCAATTCTACAGAGCTGGTTGCGGCATTGATCTGTAAAAAGGATTCATTTGTTGAGGGAATCCGTTATGTGCAGTCAGTAGTTGAAGGCTCGATGACACTTCTGCTTCTGACAGAGAATGGAATTTATGCAGCCAGAGACCTTCTCGGACGTACACCGGTTGTGATCGGAAAGAAAGAGAATGCATACTGCGTTTCCTTTGAAAGCTTTGCATATATCAACCTTGGATACACAGATTACAAAGAGCTGGGACCTGGGGAAATCGTCTACGTGACACCGGAATCTGTGGAGACTGTAAGTCCTGCATGTGAAAAGATGAGAATCTGTTCGTTCCTGTGGGTATACTATGGATATCCTACTTCTTCTTATGAAGGGGTTGGTGTAGAAGAAATGCGTTACAACTGTGGAAAGCTTTTAGCACAGAGAGATGACCATTCGATCGACGTGGATATTGTTGCAGGAGTTCCGGATTCGGGTATCGCTCATGCGATAGGCTATGCAAATGAATCAGGTATTCCGTATGCAAGACCATTTATCAAATATACTCCGACCTGGCCAAGATCCTTCATGCCGACAACACAGAGTCAGCGTAATCTGATCGCCAGAATGAAACTGATCCCGGTACATAGTCTGATCGAAGACAGAAGCCTTCTGCTGATCGATGATTCGATCGTGCGTGGCACACAGCTCCGTGAGACGACAGAGTTCCTGTATCAGAGTGGCGCAAAAGAAGTGCATGTCCGCCCGGCATGTCCACCGCTTCTGTACGGTTGCAAATATCTGAACTTCTCCCGTTCCAAATCAGACCTGGATCTGATTACAAGAAGAATCATACGTGAGTGGGAAGGCGATAATGATGTCAATGTACTGGATGAATATGCGGATCCGAACAGTGACCGGTATGCAGCAATGCTGGAGGAAATCCGCAAGAGACAGAATTTCACTTCCCTTCGTTATCACAGACTGGATGATCTGATCAAATCAATCGGGATTGATGCATGCCAGGTATGTACCTACTGCTTTAACGGTGTGGAATAACAGGTAAATGAAAATATAAAACAGGTGTCCACGTAAGTATATCTTAGTGATATATCCCAGTGGGCACCTGTTTTTGTGTATACGATGAGCCAAGTGCAGATTTGTGCTTGCACAAGGATCTGCATTTGGCGCATGCACATCATCGAGCTGTCAAGCCAGATGATGTACAAAGTATAAGAATCGAGTAGGAGTCAGCCTACTCGATTATATACGATTTTGGTGTATACAATGATGTGGAATGGTGTACAAAGTATGCGGAGCGGTAGCTCCTTCTGCAAAGCTGCACTATAGCAGCAGATCATCTATCTTCACATAGTCTCCCATCCGGTATGCTTCAATTGCATTTCCATTGATCACATAGAACTTGTCGTTTGCATACACACCGCGGGTTCCAAGATAAGAATTACCGTTGACTTCCTCTTGCATCTGTACCTGGAAGCCCTGATCTTTATCGTAAGAAAGGATCACATACTGGTTGGCAGATCCGGAAAGCGGAAAGCCGATCAGATTCTTTTCCGGATCAACCAGTGCTGCACGGTAGTCAGAAAAGACATCCGAGTAATAGTACTGATCCAGTGTGTACTTGCTGACTTCCTTCACATCCGAAGGATCACTGATATCAAACATGGAGACTTTTATCCCGTTTGTGACTCCATTTTCATCGGTATCCATACCGATGCCAAGAAGCAGATTATCACTGTAAAAATGCAGGTATTCCGAAAAGCCGGGAATTTTCAGCTTGCCAAGGATCTTCGGATTCTCCGGATCGGAAAAGTCTACGGAGAATAAAGGATCTGTCTGTTCATAAGTTACAAAGTAACCGGTATCGCCCAAAAATCTTGCGGAATAGACCTGTTCATTTTTGGCAAGATCTTCGATTTTACCGATTGTTTTCAAATCTGCATCCAGCACATAGACTGCATTGGACTGTGAAGAGTTTCCGGCATTGTGCGTAACCGTTGTCACCAGTCGCAGCGTATTGTCATACTCATCAATGCTGAAGGAATCGTTCAGATATCCTTTTACTTTGCCCTGGGCAGAGCCGGAAAGTTTTCCTTTATTGTAAGACAGCTTGCGGAGGATCGTCTGATTCTTTGCCGCAAGATTATCTGCGAGGATACTGCTGTTCGCATACTCGTAAATATAAATGTTGTTCTCACTCACATAGACTTCGCCATTCTCAGACATGACTGCTTTCTGGTCTGCTGCCTTATCCGGACTGGAAGCGGAAACGGAGCTGACAACAAGGTACTGGTCTGCTGCATGGTTCGTCGGGAGATAGATATCCGACTGCTTCAGAAGATTGTCACCAACAAGCGGAACATAGGAAGGATAATCCTTTTTGGTGATCGTATCGTAAATATAATAGTCACTGAATACATACAGGTATCCGTCTTTAAAACGTGAAGTGCGGTAGTAACCACTCTGATCCACGGTTCCGATGGATTTCGGATTGTTGATATCTGTCAGATCATAAGTCTGGATACGGGTACAGCTGCCGCGGTACAACGTCTTGCTGTCAGAATCAACCTGCGTGTTCTGCATGTTGCCAAGGACAAAAAGCTTCTGGTCACTCAGGTAAAACTCGGATGCCTGAAAATTCTCATTCAGCGAAATACCGGAAACAACCTTCATCTGATCAGACCGGATATCTACAATGGAAATTTCCTGTGAGTTTGCTTTCAGTGTATAAAGATAATTTCCATCCGTTTTTACAATGTCTGCTTCACCGACACCCTCTGTGCGGACGTTGGTATCGGAAAATGAAGTATCCACAGCACGTGCAGAGGCTGTTGCAGAATCCGAAGAGGAGCTGGAGCTATCGGTGCGTGCACCACTGTCGGCTGTTTTAGTTGAATACATGACAATTCCGCTGTCGGTTGAACCGGTAACAGATGAAGAATCCAACTCATCCTGATAAGATTGCAGGTATGTGTAGACTTCATCATAATCGGTTGCCGTTTCTAAAGTATTGGAAGAGGCAAGCTTACCGGAGGATGTACCGATTGAAGAACTGCCTTTTGTGGAAGAAGTGGCTGAGTCTGAAGAAAAATTCTGCTGGCGGATGTGGGCGCCAATGCCGACAACCAGTACCAGTGCGGCAGCGATAAGTCCTCCGCGCATCCGGTGGCCGCGGGAAAATCCATGCTTTTTCGGGATATGTCCGGAAGCCTGAGTGCTGTTATGCTCTTCCAGCATTTTCATAATCTGATCCGGTGCAAGGCTTTCCGGAACAGGAGTTTTTTCCGTAGATTGTTTTATTTTATCCAGTATTTCTTTTTCGTGATCTGTCATATGAAACACCTCCTATTACTCTTTTATCCTACTCTTTCAGAAGCCAGCTCATCTTTTCGAGGGCACGCTTTCTGCGGGAGCGGACTGTATTCGGGTTCAGCCTTAGCATTTTTCCGATCTCTTTACTGTTGTAACCGCCATAGACGGATAAGCCGATGATCAGCTGATCGTCTTCATCGAGAATAAGAAAAGCACGTTCCACATCTGTGCGGAGTCCGTCACAGTATGTGGCAGAAGCATGATCTTCTTTCAGCTCGGTCTCGGTCCGTTCACGGCTCTTTAACTTCCGGCGGCACACATTTGCCAGAATCTGAAAGATCCAGGAACGGAATGCTTCTTCTTTGCGTAATTTATGTATGTTCTCATAGGCGGAAAGAACGGCTTCACTGACGGCGTCTTCTGCATCCTGCGGATGATGCATCATGCAGAGCGCAAAACGATACAGATCCTGATAAACCGTCTTATATAATTCTTTAAATGCAATTGCATCGATCATAAAGTCCCTCCTCTCAAAATCGGTTCTTTGTATATAAGAGTATAAAAAAGTCGGAAGTGTTGCAAAAAGGGACAGAAAAATTTCCGTCCCTTTGAAATCATATCATTTTCTGAGAAAAATTAACCTCTGTAATAGTTGATCAGACATCCTTTGAGGATGATCTCACGTTCTGCATCCGTCAGATCACCGAGTTTCAGATCGATCTCTTTCAGATCATCGCCTACGACATAAGCCCTGATCGTGGAAGCTTTATCTTCTACTGCTTTGCGGATATCCGGCACGAAGAGATAGTCACCGTTCCTGAAAGAAAGCTTTGTGTGTTCCTCTTCGGTAATAAACGGAAGCATGCCCCAGTTGATCAGGTTCGAGCGGTAACGTTTGGTTGCGTACTCATTCGCGATATTCGCCCAGCCGCCGAGGACCTTCTGGCAGGAAGCAGCCTGCTCACGGGCAGAACCATCACCAGGTTTGACCGCGAAAATGGTACTTCCGACACCGATATTTCCTTTGCCGACTTCCGGATAAGACTTCTGGATTGCTGCCATCACCGGTTTTAATTCATCCAGTACATCCAGTGGACAAGTACCTGCTTCAATCGCTTTCTGGGCTTTCTGGACCTCTTTCGCGCGTCCTACATAGGCAGGATCCTTTCTGGAAAGTGCAAATTCAGCAAGTCCAAGTGGGTTGGAACGATAAGAAGAAGTCTCGCCGGACGGGATCAGTTCGTCTGTCGTTGTAACCGGATCGTGGATCTCAGATACGACCTTCAGGATCAGATTCTCAGGAAGAGCGCTCATTGCCGGCCAGTCTTTGATGTTCGGTCCGAATTTGATCTCAACCGAAGGATCAGCAACGCCGTGGCTGTCAAATACACGGTTGGCGTAAATTCTGGAATCAAAGTGGTAGGTCGGGTTCTTGTATTCAATATCAAAATCTGTTGCCGGAGTAAGGAAACCTTTGTTCGCAGCAGTTGCGGCAATGGAACGTGCATCCATAAGGGCAACAGATGCGATCTGTCCACTCTGCAGCTTGCTTCCTTCACGGTTCGGGAAGTTACGGGTAGAGTGACGGATGGAAAATGCATTGTTTGCCGGAGTATCCCCTGCACCGAAGCACGGTCCGCAGAAGGCTGTCTTCACGATCGTACCGGCTTCCATCAGGTCAGCAACCGCACCATTTTTCACAAGCTCCATGTAGATCGGTGTACTTGCCGGGTAAACACTGAAGGTAAATTCATCTGATCCGATGTATTTGCCACGGATGATGTCTGCGGCAGCACAGATATTTTCAAAACCGCCACCGGCACAGCCTGCGATGATACCCTGATCGACATAAAGCTTACCATTTACGATCTTGTCCTGAAGAGAGTAATCCACAGCACCGTCCAGGCTTACCAGCGCGCGCTGCTCTACATCGTGGAGAACATCTGCAAGGTTGGCATTGACATCCTCGATGGTGTAGACATTGGACGGATGGAACGGCATGGCGATCATAGGCTTGATCTCGCTCAAATTGACGTATACAAGACCGTCATAGTAAGCGACTGCGCCAGGCTCCAGTTCCCTGAAGTCATCACTTCTTCCGTGGATATCGTAGAACTCTTTGATCTTGTCATCGGTTCTCCAGATAGAAGAGAGGCAGGTTGTCTCTGTTGTCATAACATCGATTCCGATACGGAAGTCTGCACTTAATTTGCCAACGCCAGGTCCGACAAATTCCATGACTTTGTTATTGACATAGCCATTGCCGAAGGTTGCGCCGATGATCGCAAGGGCAACGTCCTGCGGTCCGACACCTTTCACCGGTTCGCCGTCCAGATAGATTCCGACAACACCCGGCATCTTGATATCATAAGTCTTGTTCAGAAGCTGTTTTACAAGTTCCGGTCCGCCCTCTCCCATTGCCATGGTACCGAGTGCACCATAACGGGTGTGGCTGTCAGAACCAAGGATCATCTTGCCGCCGCCTGCGAGCATTTCACGGGCAAACTGGTGGATAACGGCCTGATGAGGCGGAACATAGACACCGCCGTACTTCTTCGCACAGGTCAGTCCAAACATGTGGTCATCTTCATTGATCGTACCGCCGACTGCACACAGAGAGTTATGGCAGTTGGTCAGAACATAAGGGATCGGGAATTTCTCCAGTCCGGATGCTCTTGCAGTCTGGATGATTCCGACAAAGGTAATGTCGTGCGAAGTCAGCTTGTCAAATTTGATCTGAAGCTGCTGCATATTACCGGAAGTATTATGCGCACTTAAGATCCCATAAGCCATTGTCTCTTTTGCAGCAGCTTCTTTTGTTGTCTCAATACCTGTCTTGCTTTTTACGGCAGCAAGTGCATCGGGTGCATCTGCAATTACCTCAGTACCGTGTAAAAGATAGGCACCGCCTTCGTATAATTTCACCATATCATGTCCTCCTATTTTCTGTTTTCTATGAATTTCATGTGGTCTGCGACCATCAGAGCAATCTTAAATGTCAGGGCGTCCTCAAAGACTCTGACATCCAGCCCGGTCTGCTTCTGGATCTTCTCCAGCCGGTAGACGAGCGTATTCCGGTGAACGAAAAGCTGTCTCGCTGTCTCCGAAATATTCAGGCTGTTTTCAAAAAATTTATCAACTGTGGATAAGGTTTCTTCGTCAAACTGATCAACGGTATTTCCGGCAAATACTTCTTCCAGGAACATCTCGCATAAGGAAACGGGAAGCTGGTGGATCAGCCGTCCGATACCGAGTTCGCGGTAGGATAAAATATTGCGTTCCGGATAGAAGATACGTCCCACATCCAGAGCCATGCCTGCTTCTTTGTAAGACTGTGAGACCTCTTTGAGCTCGGGAATGATGGTTCCGAAGGAAAGCCGGACATTGACCATAGCTTCGGTGTTGATCGCATTCACCAGCATATCGGCAGTCGAACGGATCGTATCATAATCATCCGTACTGTCAAGGGATTTGATCAGAATAATATGTCCCTCATCTACGGCAGTAACAAAATCACCGGTTCCCGAGGAATAAATCCCACGGATCATATCCAGGACGATCGTGTCATCCGGATTTTTCGGTTCGATCAGATAGACGACTCTGCGCTGCTCAACTGTAATACCAAGCTTTTTCGCCTGATTGTAGATATCTACGAGAAGCAGGTTATCCAGGAGCAGGTTCTGGATAAAACGGTTACGGTCAAGACGTTCACTTCCGGATCTTAAAAGGCTCTCCAGCTGGCAGACACTTAAGCGTCCGCTGGTATGCACATCAATCTCACTATTGTGCTCGATCACGAAAATATAAGTCAGTTCATCATCATCATAAACCGGAAACAGACCATAGCATTCATCCAGGTGCTCCTCCGATACGCCGGTAACCTCCAGCTCTTTTAAAAATGAGCAGACAGCTTTTTTTACTGCAGGCTTCTCCTTACCTACAGCTGCAAGTATCACTCCGTCTGTGTTCCAGATGGAACAGTTACACTCGATGATATCCCCTATTTCATTGATTGTTCTCTGTAAAATCTGGTTGGATAACAATCCATTCACCTCTCCATTCTTTTCAATATATGACAAATGGGAGAATTGTGAAATTCCCCCATCTTCTTCTGACAATACAATCTGATATTATTTTAGCAAATGTTTTACACTTTAGCAAGTTAAAATGAAAAACGTTCTCTCTTATTCGTCTTCGTCATCGCGTCTGTCAAGCATGGCAGCAACGATTTCAAGAATCACAGCAAGACCGATCATAGATGCAGCGGCAATCTTTCCGGCAGTGCCGGTTGCAGCCTGTGCGATACCGCCGACAACCGGAACAGAAAGCTTTACTTTTCCGATGTAGTTGTTGTAAGGAATCGGATTCATATCTTTTTCCTCATTGGCATCCCCTTTGGTGATAAACTGTCCCATCGCCGGGCTGTTGGATACTACGCGGTGGGTGATGATCGAGCCGTCTGCATTGTTGCTGTAAAAAGCAATGACATCATCTTTGACGATCGTATCTGGTTCTTCATACCGGACATAGACCAGGCTTCCCGTCGGGATCGCCGGTTCCATGCTCCCACTGATCACGGTATACATCTGAAAACCAAAAGCTTTCGGAAGCGTCAGCGGAATACAGGCAAGAATCAGTACTGTCAGTAAAACAGTGCCCAGTGCACTGCAAAATGCAGCCACTGGGCTTTTCTTTTTCTTCGTTCTCTTCAAAAAAGACTTCTCCTTTAGTGCCGCGCTTTTTTTATTTTGCACGTTTTTTCAAGAATACGATCAGTCCTGCGAGAGCTGCTACTGCAACAACGATAATGCCGATCCCTGCTGCGATCGGAGTTTTGCTCGTCTTGTCTTTCGCATCGATATTTCCTTTTGGAGTGTCTTCATCATCCAGATCTACCAGAGACTTTGGTGTCTGTTCATCCGGTGCGGTGGTCGTATCGTCTGTCGTATCCTGAGAATTGTCTGCATTCGTTGTACCACCGGCAGTACCGCCTGTTGTAGTACCACCCGCTGTAGTGCCACCTGCTGCAGTACCACCTGCTGCAGTACCACCCGCTGTAGTACCTCTACCAGTACCGGCGGCTGCACCTGTTGTACCGGCAGCTCCGGTTGTACCTGCTGCACCGGCAGGAGTTGCGGTTCCAGGAACTGTTGTTGTGACGGTAGTTGTTGTCTCAACGATACGGTCTGTAGCTCCCGGTGTGTAGGTAAACGTAAATACATTCTCAGATTCATTATCACTCAAAGTCTTCGTAAGTGCAAGAGCATCAGGAATATAATTTTCAACGTAACGGTAAGCAACGACCGGCTTGTCGCCGACGTTTCCGTAGAAGGTCTGGCTCTCTGCCAGTGATTTACCGGATGCATCCTGATAATTTACGGTATAGGCAACCATGTTGCCTTTGATTCCATAAGCGACTACATAGTCGGCATCTTTATCAACGGTAAAGGAAGGAGCCGCAAGTGTTTCGTTATTGTCACGTCCGCTGAGACGGATTCCTTTGACATAATACTTGTCGTCTGTTACCTGGATGTCATTCAGATTGAAAGTAACGGTAGAACCGGAAGCAATGTTTGTCTGCTCGATCTTGTTCTGTCCGTTAATTGTTCCTTTGTTACCTGCGGATAATGTTACCTTGTAGGTATACGGTGTAGTATCATCTGCCATAACGCTCATTGTGGATGCACCGAGTGTCATGGATACAGTCAGAAGAGAAACCAGTAATCTTTTCCATTTTTTCATCTGCTTACTCTCCTTTCTGTCTGCGTCTTTTTGTGTTCTTATTGAGTGTGTAGATACCATATGCAAGAAGGATCAGTCCACTGATGAGTGCAAGCACACAGAAGAGAAGAACTCTTGCGGTATCACCGGTTTTAACGGTCTTGGTTGTCTTAACAATCTTATTCTTGGTGATGGTTTTGCCGGCTGAAACCTTTTCTACTGCAAAGTTCATGCGGAGCTTTGCGAGTGTGAGCTGATAACCGTTGCCCTGTGTCTCACCTTCAACACCGACGGTAAGGTGTACCGTTCCGGTATTATTGGAAGCAAGTCTTCCGAGGTAGAAATATTCTTGGGTTGAGCTATCGATCTGCTTCAGACCTTCTCCTGCTTTGGAAGCGCCTTCCCCTCCGACAGTTGTACTGTCATAGAGTACCTTTTCGGCATTATCACTTCCAACATAGGTCAGCTTGTATTCATAAGCACCACCTTCTGCGGAAGACTGTGCATCCTCCAGTGTCTGGATCACTTCGTTGGTCATGTACCAGTCGGTATCCGTACTGTCGGAGTTCTTAAGCTGAACCTTGAGCTCGATGCTGTCACCCGGCTGGATATTTGCCAGCTCGTCAGTCACATCGGAGCTTTTAAAATTACTTTCCATCTTGCCGCCGGTGAAATTAACCTGCCATCCGTCGACTCCCTGAGAATCCTTTGCAAATGCAGTTGTGTGTACCCCTGCTGCCATTATCACTGTCATGGCGAGGCACAAAATTTTCTTTTTCATACTCTGTACCTCCCTACTGTAAGCTCATTGTTGTTTCGTCGTCTGATACATTTACGTCCACGCCCCAGGCACTCTTGATCGCGTCCTTTGCGTTGTGTGTCTGAACTGCATCCACCTCTGCGTCAATGTGGAAGGTGTAGCCATTGTACTTGTAAGTATAAGTGATGGTTTTACCTTTTTCAGATTCTTTTTCAGATTCGGTTACATGCTTTGTTACATCCGATGCAATCGAAGGATTGATTCGGAGTGTATCCGATAATGCCGGTGTGGTATCTCCGGCTGCAACTGCCTTGGTATAATAAAGAACGGTACGCTCTTTCGTGGACTGTGCCTTTGCAACCTGCCATCCGTTGTCTGTGAGGAAGTTCAGCTCGATCAGATCCGGTGAAAGTTCGGTGTTCTTTTTACCTTCTTCGTCCTGCCAGCTCTTTGTGATGATCACACGTACAAAGGTGTCGATCGTACCGCTGTTCTTGACGCTGATTGCTTCGTTATATTTCTTGCCGGGTGTAAATGTCTCATCCTTTCCAAGAAGGTTTGTGAGAAGTGTACCCTGTGAGGTTCCCTTCCATTCATTGTTCGATACATAATCCCGGCTGCTGACTACTTTGTCATTTTCCAGAAGAGATACGCCGATACTCTGCATATTCATCTGTGCGGAATAATTCTCACTGTAGTAAGTGAGTGCGGCGCGTGTACTGCCGACAGTGCTTCCAACCAGCAGGAGTGCTGCGGCTGTCAGGACCAGGGCAGGTTTCTTTGGAAATGATTTCTTTTTCTTTTTCATTCTCATTACCTCCTACTCTGTCGTCTGTGTGCTGTCGTCTTTGATTACGTGATTCCAGTCGGCGTATGGATTGCCGTCCTCGTCGTAGAGAACCGGGGTGCATTCCTGGATGACTACGATGTTGAATTCTTCCGGTTTGTCATTTCCTTCCGGGAACTTATAAGTGATATTGAGTTCCTGTTCGGTTGTCTTGCCTGCCGGAAGGACATCGTCGTAACACCAGTAGGAGACATTCTTGTCATTCTCGTCGACCATTTCGGTCCATCCGCCGTCCGGAGTGTTGTATGTAAGTGTTACCGGAGCGAATGCCGTTACTCTTACGAAGCAGTCATAATCACCGATATTGCTGATCGTGACATGCTTCCCGTTTTGATCTACTGTTTCATTTGGGATGGTTTCTGTAAATCCCATATTCATTGTTACACCGCCACCGGCTGTCGAATAAGTTGTAAAATACGCCATCGCGCTTCCAACTGCCAGGGTTCCGGTAAGAGCAAGTGTTGCTGCTGCCATGATTAGTGGTTTTTTATGTAACTTTCTCATTCCGATTCCCCCTTTCTAGTTCTTTGCTGCTGGTTCGGTGTACTGATACTGATCAGTTTCATCGAGTTTGAAATTATTTTTTACGCCGTATCCGCCATTGGTACGTCCATCGTGTTTGTTGATAAATGAAACCTTTGCCGGTTTGAATTCTACTTCGGTTTCTTTTTCAGGATTAGCAATGATGTCTGTTTCCTGACTTTTAGCAGAAGCGAGTTCATAGCTTGCACCGCTGTAAACCTCCGTTACCTTGACATGAGATCCGGCAGGAATTTTTTCAATCGTTACAGAATGGCTGCCTGTAGCATTGAAGGTAAGCTCTTCGATTCTGGTTTCGGTCTTCTTATCCAGTGTTGTGATATCAATCTGGAATACGAACGTTGCATTGTTACCGAAGGTAGCATTGTGATCTACCAGTTCCTTATTGATCACCAGATTACCGTATCTTACGTGCTGTTCCGGTTTCAGACCAACTGCACTGTTGTATTCTTTGGTCAAATCGTAGATCCAGTCATCACTTGCACCGTTACCACTGTAGTAATTATTGGTCGGAAGTGATACAAGGTAAGGAGTAAAGGTATAAGTATAATTGGTTGTAATCACTTTTGGTGTATCTACAAGGTAAAGTCCGGTATCCAATTTATCTTGGTAGCCTCTTCCGTTCTGCAGTGTAACGGTTTCGGTTGGATCAACAACCGTATTTCCCTTTGAATCTGTCAACTTACCTTGTGCTTCTTTGGCACGTTCTGCCCAAGTAGCAGCTGCAGTATCCAGGTTATCAGCACTTACGGATGAAAAATCCAGTTTTGAAAATGCACCGGTTGCGGTATAGTTGCCGGATACATCAACTGATGCAACTTTGTACAGATTGACCTGAACAGTAACGTCGTCATTTAGAAGTTCACTGTTTCCACCAATGTCAAATTGGATGGAACACTCTGCATCGGTATCGATCGCGCTTGCGGCTTTCGCACCCGGAAGAGTGAGCAGTGGAAATGTAAGAGCGACAGCTAAGAGAAAAGTACTTCCCTGTTTTAATCGTTTATTCATCATCGCCTCATGTCCTCCTTAAAAATCTTGGTTATTCTTTGTGAGCTTTTCTCTTGGAAAGGAATCGCAAGAGAATGATCACAAGAATCGTGATTGAAAGTCCTAAAATTAAATAGAGCATATAATAATTCTGAATGGCTTTTACCATAGAATCTGTAACTGATTCGGTAGCATCCTCTTCGCCGTTATATGGAATTCTGGTTCCTCTTACGAGAAGACGATGGGAGTTGACTCCATATGGTGTACAGGTAAATAAAGTTACCTGATCTTTTCCTTCTTCTATCTGGAGTGCTTTCTCCAGTGTTTCATGATCGTCTTTGTCTACCATCGGAAGAATCTGGTCTACCTTGTAGGCAAGGACTTCATCCAGTACATGGATGTAAAATTTATCGCCAACTTTGAGCTGATCGATATCGGTAAAAAGCTTTGCGCTTGGAAGTCCACGGTGAGCTGCGAGAACACTGTGGGTACTCTCCCCTCCGATCGGAAGCTTTGTGCCGTTCAGATGTCCGACACCGGTCTGAAGTTCATCATCACCGGTGCCATGGTAAATGGCAAGCTTGATGTTGATCTTCGGAATGGAAAGGTATCCCATTACACCGTCATCTGCAACGTTCAGGATCTTCCAGTATTCGGTGTCTTTGATGTCATTTTCATCTTCACCAAATACATCTCCGTAGAGGTTGTTCTGCTGAATGGTATTATTGAAAGCTTTTGCTTTCTCCCACTCGGATGTGAAGTCCTCTGATTCCATGTCCTGTATTGTATTGTCATAGCTGCTGATCAGCTGATTCTGTCTGTAGGTGTTCCACTGGTTGGATACCGTCGGGTAGATCAGAATCCCAAATCCTATCAAGAATAACAGACCGAAAAGGAAGGTTGAGATTTTTCTTTTCATAGGCATATTCCCTTTCTCGTTCTTATTCTCTTTTTAAGAGGTCTCATTTTTCTTCTTTTGAAGCTTCTTCTCCTTTAAGTATAACACAAGGATGAAGATTGTGGTAATTACAAGACCAATAATTACCCATAAAAGATAATTTGTATGAAAACTAATTCCGCTGAGTGGTGTCTTCTCATCGGCAACTTCCTGTTCCACATAAGGTACTCTGTGACCACGGACCAGAAGCCGCTCGGTATTGACTCCGTATGGAGTACAGGTTAAAAGTGTTACAAGATCTTTTCCTTCTTCTACTGCAAGAGAGGAAGTTTCTTCCGGTTTTACTACGGAAATCTTGTCGACTTCATAACATAATGTTTCGTTTAATACATGGATCAGAAAATGATCGCCTTCTTCCAGCTGATCCAGATCGGTAAAAAGAGACGCACTCGGAAGTCCACGGTGTGCGGAGATAACGGCGTGTGTACTTTTACCGCCGATTGGAAGAGAGCTTCCCTCCAGATGTCCGGCTGCCTGTTTGAGAACATCTTCATCGGTAGTGTGGTAGATCGGAAGCTTGATGTCAATCTTCGGGATCTCCACGATTCCCATCATCTCGTCACCGGCAATATTCAGAGCATCCATGTAGGACTGGTCTTCTTTGTCACTGGCTGCGGCAACTGCAAATGAGTCAGGAAGGATACTTGGAAGTAATGCTTCGTTGTAAGCTTCTGCTTTCTGCAGTTCTGCATCATAATCAATCTCATGTGCTGCATCCTTTTCGGATACAGTCTGTTCATAACTGCTGATCAATTGCTTTTGCCTGTAGTTATTCCACTGGTTTGCAACGAATGGATACAGCAGTAAGGACAACCCGGCTAAAAATATGATGCCAATAATAAGTTTGTTTGCTTTGCGTTTCATCCGAACTCTCCTTGCTGTTGTATTATTTTTTAGGAATCCGGGGCGACCTGCCCCGGATTCAATATCTGATTATAAATAATTATTGCAATTATTTGTTGTCTGATTTCTTGCGGCTTGCGAAGAACAGACCAGCTGCTGCGATCATGATAACGCATCCAGCGATTGTGAAGATTGTTGTACCGATACCACCGGTATGTGGAAGGGAATGTAATTTTGTATCTGAAACATTTGCTGTAGCCACTGGATTCTCTCCGTTTTCAATTGTTACATTAGGTACTTCTACTACAGAATATCCTGCCGGAGCTTTTGTTTCGACGATTTTGTATTCGCCATCATCAAGACCTTTAGCTACTACTACACCATCTTTAGCAACAATATTTGTTACTTTAGTAATGTTAGTATCAGCAATTTCTTCAGCAGTTGCTTTTTGGTAAATAGAAACGCCATCTTTTTCTTCAACATGTACGAACTTGATTGCAGTTGCACCTTCGTTAGCAGGAGTAATACTGAATTCTGCGCCTGCTAAAAGGTTATTATTAGTCTTATGTGCATCATAATTTTCATCATATTTGTTGATTGTGATAGAACCTAATTTACCTGTTACTTCTGGTACATCTTTTCCTTTGTTACTTGAAGCTTTGTTTGCAAAAGTAGCTGCATTTGTAATCTGTGCTTTTACTTCTACTGTTACAGTCTGACCAGCATGAGTATTCTCTGTTCCAATATAGGAAGGAGCAAATCTTACTCTTACCTTCTGTCCCTCTGCTGCCGGTAAGGCTGTTATAGGAGCGCCATCAGTTCCATCAGCATTAACACTTACTAATGAATAAGTATTTTCTCCTGCCTCAAGTGGTGTTTCTCCAACTTTTACAGTAACTTCAGTCACTTTCATACCTGTAGGTTCGTCAGTAATCTGGAATGTTCTATCTGTTGCTTCTTTATCATAACTTGGAAATACAGCTGTAATAGTAAATGGAACTACCTCTCCACGTTCTACTACCTGGTATGTAGCTGTTCCGTTTTCGCCTTTGAAAGCTTTTGTAAGTGTATATGTAGAACCTTTAGCATTGATTGTTTTATCTGCTGGTTTCATTAATCCATCACTGCCGTACTCGTAAACAGCTTCGCCCATTGGATTGTAAGATGTTTTTTCAGATCCAGCATAGACATAATATGCACCAATTTCAAGACCGTGGAATGTAACAGTACCATCTGTAACATTTGCGGTAGCTACGCGGGTAAGAGAAGTTCTCTTATCAACAAAATTCTGCCAATTGATAGTAACTGGTTTATCAGAAAGAATTACATCATTAGACGCTACACCAGTTTCAAGTTTCCAGCTACTTTTTGCTGCATCCCATCCAACTACTTTATAAACGCTTACCTCCGTTGCTTCTCCTGGAACTAATCCATTTACTGTCAGAGAAGCTGTATCGGCTGTTTTTGTTCCAAATTCAGCTGCAAACGATGTCATACTCATTCCGAGTACCATAGCCAGTGTTAATAACACTGCAAAGATTTTTCTCATCTTCTTCATATTGTTGTCTCCTTTTCTTTTAAGGACTTTGCCCATTTTTTATTGTCCCCTCATATGGGATAATAACGTTTTTGTGTGGCAAGAAGCCACTGAAAAATTAATTCTTACAATTATTTTCCCAGCACCTCCTTGCATTTGTTTTTATATAAGATCCATACAGCCGCAAACATAAGTAACATGCCGCCGATCATATACAAGTAAATTCCGGAACCTCCGGTGTGAGGCAGTTCATAAAGCAAATCATTTGCCACTGTAATGACGTAGGTATTATTTGTTGTTTTAACCTTTACATTTGTATTTTCTGAAACGGTAATACCTTTATCATTTACTGTTACAGTGATAGGATTTGCCAACTTGGTATAACCTGATGGTGCTTTCACCTCAGTCAGTGTATAAGTACCATAAGCAATATCGCCTTCCAAGACTAGACCATTGGCATCTGAAATGTAAGTTCCATTTGTATTTGTGCCAATCTTTACTACTTTTCCATTACTGTCTACCAGAGTAAATTCTGCACCTTTCAGATAAATATCCGGTGTACCTTCTGCATGTCTTGTTTTCAGAATTTTAATTTTCTGAGCACTCTTGGTATTTGTAATGGTGTAACGATTACCAGATGTACTATAAGTTACTGTGTATGTCGTTCCGCTGATAGTTGTTGTTTCATTTGATTCAATCATGCTGTACTTATGACCCTTATAAACAATTGTCCCGTTTGTGTCATCCAGCTTCAGCTCACGAACACCGCCGTAATTATCTGCTTCTTCTACAGTGAAAGAACCACTGTAATTTTTCCCATTTAACAATTCAAGAATGCGTCCTGAAACCGGATTTCCAGTTTTATCAATTAATTGTACTAAAACGGTATCCTTTGGATCAGTGATTCCTACCCAAGTTTTTTTAACTCGAATCTGTTCAACTTGAACAACTGGTTTTCTATAATTTTCTGTAACATTGCTGTCTTTCCACTTATAAGAAATCGTTGCTGCGCTGTTTGAATAGAAACCTGCCTTTTCTGATGATGTTCCAGTTTCAACTGCAGAATAACCATCTGAAGATGCATCTGTGTATTTATCACCTTTGTTAGGATAAGCTGTCTTTTGATATTCATCAAATGCAGTCTGGTTAGGCACAACATTTGTAATGGACAGATAATAATAGTAATTTTCTTTGAACGTGTAACTATCTTCAAATTTTAGTGTTGCGGTTTTCTTATCTTTACTGTAACTTACCGTAGCAATTTTAGTAGTACCTTCGTAAACATCACCACCAGTTAAAGAACCCTCTGTTAATGAAAATTCACGTCCATTGCCTGACACATTTGTGTAACCATTTGCGGTTTTCTGTGCGATATTTACTTTGATTTTTGTATTAGCTGTTGTATCAACATACTGACTTAATGTATCAGTAATTGTAACATTCGAGCATGCCAACGTTAAGATGTCACCAGCAATACTTGTAAATTCTCCTGTAAGATCGGAAGGATCTGAATAATTAATCGCTCTTTTGGTACTCGCTGTAGTTGCGTTTTTTACTCGCTCCAAAATATCTAATCCTGAGATTGTTTCAAAGATATCATAATACCAATAAGATCGATCGTAGAGCCAACTTCCATAATATTCAGATTGTACTTTTTGACCTTCCTCCGAACAGTTTTCTCTATGGCTCCAATATTTCGTATCATCATGTGTATAAACATTAACAGAGCTTGGAAGTCCAATTCCAACTGCATAAAACCTCTCGCACTTAATCTTACCAGCAGATGTTACTGCTGCCTCAAGCGTTTTTTTGCTTGTATCATTTCCATATCCAGATTTGTTTGTTCCATAGTAAGTCGGTTTTCCATCTGTCAGGAAAATGACAATTTTCTTTGCATTTTCTCTACTACTGCTATTTATTGCGGTGGCAGCTTGTGATAATCCCTGGTCATAATTTGTTCCGCCATCTGCAGACAATTTTCCTGCTTCTTTCTTCAGGTTTGTTCCATTAACCCAATCATCTGTTTTTGTTTTAGCTGATGAACTAAAGGTGACTAATTTGTATTTTGTATCTACTGTTTCCTTTTTTGCATCGAAGGCATCTACTAAGGCGTTAATTGCCGTCTTTGTATTTTCTAAATTACTTCCTTTCATACTACCAGAAGTATCAACCACCAATACAATATCAACAAAAGCTTTTTTTACATCGGAGCCAATTGTTCCGGAAGCATTCAGTGTAATATCATATGTACCATTGTCATTACGTTTGATGTACTTTTCATGAAACATTTTGCTTTCAACAGTTTCACCGGAACCGCCATTCTTAGAATAGTTGTTTTTAAATTCTACGCTCCTGGAATTTCCAACTGCAATGTTCATATTTGTAGAAGTAATTCCGCTTCCGGCTACCGTACTGTCTACGAATATAGATGTATTTCTAGTATATCCTGATACATCTAATGTACCTGTTTCTTCGATATTGATGTCACCACATTTATCCTGTGGAATATTTACAATCGTACTTCCTCTGTAAACACCATTTTCATATGTCCAGGTCATATCATTATATGATAAGGTTCTTACATCACCTACTTTAAACGAAAGTTTGTTAGCCAATGTCTCTGCATCTGCAGCACTCAAACCAGTAATGGTTTTTGTTACAGTAACATTTGCTGTACCTGCTACTGGTGTCAATCTGTCTCGTGTAAATCTTACATTATCAATAAAGTTTCCGACTGTAGCATTATTGGATGCTGTACTACCTGCAACGAAGAAGAAACGTGTAGAATACTGATTACTTGCTACAGTATAAGTTCCCTGATGAGTTGTCCAAGAACGATCTCCGTCTCTATAGGTAGCAACCATTGCTCCCGGATACTTTTCCTTATTATTGACAACGTCTAACACCTGATCCTGAGTCGTAATATTTTTAGCCAGCTCACTGGACATTGCAACAACATACATTGTATCATATTCTACCGCAGAGTTATCAATTCCGTTCGATCCTCGTGCTCTATGTGCCACCTGATAATTTAAAACTTCTCCAGGTGTCGTAAGGACATCCTGATATAATGCTCCGGCAGCTGCACAGTTAAGTTCTGCAAACTGATTTCCATCTGCTGCTATCTCATCTCCATGCCAATTATATCTCTGATCTCTGTCACTCTGACGTTTTAATGATGATCCTAATGTCGTAACAATTTCGATATCCGCGCCTTCCAAATCAGACCATCTGGTATCTGCATCATGTGTACCTGTTGTCTGCCAAACACCGTCTAATGCTTTATAATTTTCAT
Source organism: Coprococcus sp. AF102-57 (assembly GCF_027686195.1). Taxonomy (NCBI): domain Bacteria; kingdom Bacillati; phylum Bacillota; class Clostridia; order Lachnospirales; family Lachnospiraceae; genus Coprococcus; species Coprococcus sp. AF102-57. The sequence goes on from NZ_JAQCSY010000036.1 coordinate 22,054, forward strand.
TTGAAAACTGCCAGTTATTTGTATTCTGATGATAATCCGTAACACTTGGTGTCTCAAAACTTCCATTCTGTACTTCATAGTATCCGGTCACATTATATACAGAACTTGTTGCAAGAACTGTCGCACCATCGTTTGGTAATCCATACTCGTTCAGATTGCTTTTACTATAAGCTTCTACTGTATAAGTTACTAAATTATTTCCATTATATCCGAGTGCGCCACCATTCAATGCTATGTAAAGTTCTTTACCGTCTGAACTGATATCTTTTCCAAGATTTGTTCCTGTTGTACTGGAATACTGTGTTGGAATCTGTCTTTCCGCTGTTGCTCCATTAATACTTCTGTACCAAACATATCCAACATCTGCCGTTGTATCACTGTAATTAGCTGTCAGTTTTCCATAGTTTTCTGTAATACTTACTGTTCTTTGTGTATCAGCAACCTGAACATTATTGTTTTCCTGTGGGGTAGATTCATTTTTTTCTGCTTTTGGATTTTCTGGTTCAGTAACATCTTCTGTAGTTTTGTTAGTTGCCTTTTCAATTACATCAAAACATCCAACTACGATTGACTCTGTTTTCATCTCTACATCTTCTTCAAACTGAAGTGTATTTTCATTCAGTTCATATAATGTAGTTGTATTATTAAAAGAATCATATACAAATCCCATTGCATGGGTTGTATCTAATGATGTATTTTCAAAACGGAAATGAATCGGTTTTTCAGGGATCTGTGCATTTGCTTCAGGACTGACAGAAAATGATACATTTCCCATGATCGTCTGCTGAATCGTATATTCAGTGATTCCACGAGCTTCCAGTTCATTCTGAATATTTTCGATTACGGTCGACTCTTCTGTTTCCGATTGTAGATTCATTTGAAGAGTTGCATTTTCTTCCGTTGACTGGAATGCTTCTTCTGGTATGGTAGCAAATAAAGTACCCTGTGAGACACCATCTTTCATGATTTCACTGGATAACTCCACTGTATCTGTTGGAACACGATGAACGGTTCCTTCATCAGCGAATGCTGATATCGCACTGCTAAGCACAAGTACCATGCAAAGCATGAATGCTATTAAACGTTTCTTTGTATTACTTTTCATGGCGTCCTCCTTCTATTCCTCAATTCTGACTTCATAATTGTTATCAAGTGCTCCGTCTATCAGCTTCAATAATTCAAGGGCACTGCGGAAATGCTGCTCTCGCTGCTCTTCCACCCAGGTAACGCTGCCCTGCCAGGTACCGTTCTGCTGATCCATGATTTTTATTAAAAAAGTTCTTGTATTTTTTTGCTTTTTATTCATGTCAGTTTTCATCTGCCCTTCCTAATTATTTAGACTTTTTTATCTTATATAGGTATTGTATCTGACAAAGCATTACGTGAATCATTACCAATAACGAAAAATATTAACTTTTTTAAGCTATAACAAGAAATAGTAATGTTTTTGTAATAATATAATGATTTGATATCAGGGTCAAAAGGTCAGAAAGCCGATGCAAGCTTGCTTGCAAGAGGATTTTTGCCCTCTTGCTCCGCCAAAAACATGAGTAAGTAGCCATTTTTCAAAGAAAAATGAGCGGATTACGAATGCTTTTGAGGATTGCGAGAGTGCAAAGCACGTAGCAATCTAGTATCAAAGGGGTCAAAATACCTTTGAACCCCAACATCATGATTTGTAGGAGTGCGTAATATTTGTGTCTGACTCTACTATATGTATTGGGATATTAGAATAGAAGTAAAAGTTGGGAATAATGTGATGGAAGTGCAAAAAGTATAGCTTGCGGGGAGCGCATAGAAAAGGAGTGATCTGGTTATAGCGGTGAGGGAGAGGGATTTTCCGGACAAAAAGATCCCGTGACTGATATTGGGGAAATGCACTGCATCTTAGACGGTGATCAGTCACGGGATGGGGGTAAGGGTTATTTAGTTTTTATTCAATGCCAAATTCTTTTAATAGTT
>NZ_JAQCSY010000037.1:0-20493 GCF_027686195.1 Coprococcus sp. AF102-57
AAACGCTATGTTTTGACCCCGGCATCATGACATTGCTGTAAAGACTCTTTTTCGTTTACTCAGTTCTGCTATATGTCAGCTTATCTAACTGATTACATTTTCGAAATAACTCAATATACAGCATTAATTCCTCTCTGACAGTTATCCCCAGTTTTCGATTCATATTTGTATTATGCTTTCTTGCTGTTCCAATACTGATATAAAGCAATGAAGCAATCTCCTGTATCGTATATCCATCAACATAATACTGAAGAACCATCCTCTCTGACGGAGTCAGAGTTTCCACACGCAAAGCAAACGCCTTGAGCATTTCTTCTATATTCGGAGGAATGCCTCCATTTTCCAGTTTCTCCGTATTTCTTTTTTTCTGCATAAAATCAACCAGTGCATCCACTTCTGAAATGCCTGATAAGTTTTCGTCCGTCAGCGTATCCTCCTGCAGTGCTTTTAAACTCCGAAGAATCGGCTTCACAAAACGATGGGACATACCGACAGAAACAACCAATAATAAAATCAGGAATAACAACGTACCGATGATCCAGTCCCTTCGATTGTCCGCTGTTAATTTTTCATAATTCGCTTCTGATATCAATGTCAATACCGCAAGCGGCATCCCATTACAACTCTTCAATTCAAGCAGTTCATGCCTGCCTATATAATTCCCGAAAGCGGTAGAATATGTATTATAATATTTTCCTTTCTTCACTGTCATCGTTCCTGATGGTGAAAGATACGTTTCTTTTGTATCTCCGAACATCGCCTTATCCAGATAGATGTTTCCTTTTTTGTCCACAGGAGCCAGTACTGTCACTATATTCCCACAGGAACCTTCCACCATAGGATAAGACAGCCTGAAATACAGATTACTCATCTCCATACCGCACAAACCGCGTACTTTTCCGGTACTGTCTAAAACCGGGACATATAAAAGCTGCACATCCTCCCATGTATCACTCAGCTCCAGCCGGTCTGTCCACAGGCAGCTCTCTACCAGCCGGTTTCCATCAAACTGCATAATCTGTTCATACCCCGACAATGCGGACGTATCAAATTCTAAATTCCAACGGTTATGGAGCTGTACCTGCTCTGCTCTTGCAATATCAGCATTTCCCCTGAAAAAAACTACGTGCTGTTTGCTTGTATTTACTGCCTTTAAATCAGACAGGCGCAGGTAGATTCCCATGCGTGATATATCTGCATATTCCGTCTTCGTATTTACCGTTGCATCCAATACAACAAAAACTCCACTGCAATACTTCACGTCCAATGCCGATTTCAAGGAGGGATACAGTGCAGCCTCCAAATCCATAATCAGCTGAGGATTATCATTCAAATCTGAAAATGTCTTTCCATTGGCTGTCAGGCATTGGTTCAATTCTTTTGTAATATCTTCCGATAAAGAAATACTTCTCGCCATCATAATATCAGTCTGCTCTGTCATAGTTGACAACGTATTTTTCTGCTGGGCAGACAACATTTCCCGTACTTTAAAATCCATTCCCGGAAGGACTCCCAAAATACTGAGTAATAGAACTGTCACTAAAAAAATTGTTAAAATCACCACGCACCAATAAACAATCAGTCTTTGCTGCATACGGATGCTTTGTCTCTTTATTCCTTTTATAATCTTCCAAAAATTTATTTTCTTTTCTCCCATATGTCAGCCACCTCTTTTTGCCGATCCGGCAGACATTATTGTGTGTATGCTGCTTTGAAATCCTCTAATGTCTCTGAAACAAGTTTATCCATATCTTCCGGGGCTTCCAGCCACTCCAACCGCTTTACTGACAAGATTTGCCTGATAAGTTCTTCAAACTTTGTTTCCAGATCCAGATAGGAATCCAATTTCGGAGCAGTATAAAATGTATAATTCTCCTGCGTCTTTAAAAAAGCCTGATACAGGGATACATACATCGGATCACTTAACTTCTTGATCGCCTCCGGAAGGTAAATATCGAAAGCCTCCTGCTTTACCGGCATATATCCAAGACTGGTCACAAATTCTACATTCTTTTGGGCTTCTGTCAGCCATTTAAGAAACGTAATACAGGCCTTTTCTTTTTCCGGTGTAGATTTCACCGTACAAATGCCGGCACCTCGCTGCATGACCATCGTTTCCCCCCTGGCAAATACGGGACATGGCATGGAAACAATCTCTATTTTTTCCGATGTGTTATCCGCATAAGTAACTTTGTCAGAATAATATAACACACTGGCTGACGAAGCCACCGATACAATCGAATCTCCCGTTCGCAAAGGTTCCGTTGCATAACCGCTGCGAAGCCATACTCCTCCGGACAGTGCCGCTTTTGCATAAGGTTCCCATACTGTTTGAAATTCCGGTCCGAAAGCCAAATTTTCTCCCTTAAAGAAATTTTCACCCAGAGATTCTACACCTACCTGAAAATAGTTAAAATGATAATCATGAACGAAAAAATTCTTTCCATCATCAGGAATGTCCGGCGTCTGGTTATCTGTCCATGCAGCATATTGTTCTGCCATTGCGAAGAGTCCTTCCCATGTTTTTAAATCTTCCATCTTCGCTCCTGTTTCTTTCGCGAAACGATCAAATGCTGTTTTATTGATAAACATAACTTCCGTTGATTTTGCTACCGGCAAAATGGAAAGTCTTTCATGAATGACACCTTCTTCCAAAAAAGCCGGAATAAATTCGTTCAGTTCTTCTTCTGTAAAATAATCATAATAATCTACAAGTTCCGTATCATCCGGCATCGCCAGAACTGTTTTAGGATAGGAAACAAACATATCCGGCAGTTTAGAGGCTCCCGGATCTCCAAATGCGGATGCCAGTACATTTTCATGTATCGTATTCGTATTTGTAACACTGCCAACCTGTACTCGGATATTTTCCTCTTTTCCAATCGTTTCATTAAATTCATCAATCAAATCGTTTAATGGCGATTCTGTCTGTCCGCCATATACATGCCACAATGTAACGGTTACCGGATCTTCTTTTTTCTTCTGCCCACACCCTGTAAAAACTATAACCGCAATCATTACCAAGAACAGGCAGATTCTTCTCATAATATATCTCATATTATTTATCTCCTTTCCAGACAGTGTCTTATAAACAATCTGACATCTCAACAAAGAACAGAACCATCGGATCGAGACACTTTTACATAGTATATGATATCGGTTTTCAGAGTCTTAAGCACTCCCCATATGGGTAGTAAAATGCTATTTTTAAAATCCATTTATAATCAGATTTTTCTTTGTAACAGCTACCGCCAATTTCGTTTTGGAATCAAAATTCGTTTTCTGCAACATATTTTTGATATGCCATTTTACAGTTTCCGGTGATATACACAAGCTCTCTGCAATTTTTTTATAGGATTCTCCTTCCACCACTAATCGCAGAACTGCTAATTCTCCAGGTGTAAAATCACAGCTTTTCGCCGTTCCGATCATCACAACCGGCGGAGCATCCGGATACACGTTCTCCCCTTTCATCGTACGATCCATAACCTCCAACAGTTCTTCTTTACCGGCATCTTTATACCAAAAACTTTCTACTCCTGCTTTGCGCGCCCTGTCAATAAAACTGCACTCTACTAAAGAAGTCACGATAATTACTTTTATCTGGGGCATTGTCCTTTTAATCTTCTCCGCTGCCACAAGACCACTCTCATCATTCTCCGTACAGACATCCATCAAGACAAGTTCACACCTGCTCTGTCTGCATACGGTTTCTGCCATAGCTGCGTTTGTGATAGAAGCCGCCAGACAATACCTCCCACTGGACTGAATATAATTTTCCATATCTTCCCGAGCCATACGCTGGTCTTCCACGATTAGTACCCGTATCATCTCCGCACCTCCTTTGGTATCTTAACGATTATTGAAAATTTTGACTCCGCACAAATTCTCAATGTACCTCCACATTGCTCCACCCTTTTTCGTATACCGGATAATCCTCCTCCTTCTTTGACATCCTTCTCCGTTGTTTGTCCATTATCTGTAATCACCATAATCCATTCTTGTTCCCCACTACTGCATTTTACATACAGTTCGCTTGCCCCTGCATGGCGGACACAGTTGGAAAGTGCCTCCAAAAGTATTATATCCATCAGTTCGAAAATATGAAATTCCCAGACTTGTTCTCCTGTATAAATGATTTTCACACCCAAAATCTCCGCTCTTTCCTGCACCTGCCTGTGCAGTTGTTCGCCTTTCACAGACTCGTTATCTTTATTCAGCAAGTCTAATGTCTGCTTCCATTGCGAAAGAAAAACATCCCGGTCTGCTTCCGATTCGCGCAGCAACATCCGCTGTGCCGCCAAAACGCTATATCCCAGATTATCATGCACTCTCATTTTCATAGATAACATTTCTTCTTCTCTGGTCAGCGTTATTACATTCTTAGAAAGTTCTTTCATAGCCACAGACATTTCCTGAAGTTTCTGATTTTCTTCCTTCAGCAACACTTTGTTCCGATATAATTCCGACACTTCAGAAGCAAGAACTTGAAAAAAATGATCTCCGGCTGTCGTAATAATCTCTTTCTCTGAAAATTTCCACACACTTCCATCCGCAAAGCAGTATACTTTCAAATCAACATCATAAAATACATTCTCTTTCAGAGGATGTCCCAGTGCTTCCTCCAGTTCTGTAATATTCTGTATATCTCTTCCCGCCAGATTCTGGCAAATTTGATACATTTTTCGATTCATCAGTTTAGGCATTCCGTTCCCATCAAAAAAAACAATTCCACTCGGCAAATTGTCCAAACTTTCCTGCACTGCATTTTCCCTCAGGCAGTTCTTGCGGTACTTATAAATTCTAAAAATCTTCAATCCCACATATAAAAAACCGCAAATTCCTATAACAATTAAAATCACATACGGTATTTTAAATAATATCATGGAATCTTCTTCGTAAAACGCCCGTTGCCACACACACAAGACAGCTGTTATAAGGAAAATAACTATAAGCAATACACTGTCCAGCAGCAACATCTTTCTTTGTCTTTTCCCTGTTCCTTCATAAATAACCAGAATCATACACAGCAAAGTCAAAAAAATAAAAAAACAAACAATCGTAATCTGATACTCCGGTGAACAGTTTTCAAATGTTTTTATCATTTGCCGCCACCTCCTCCCAGAATCAGAGAAAGCAGCCATGATCCGTCAAAATCCTGCTCCGCATAAGCTCCATATCGTCTTGCAATTTCCTGCAGATCTGTTTTGCATTCCACACTCATAGACATGATGATCCGCGCCTCTCTGCATTTCAGATTTACATTAAATGCCGACAGATCTTCCAAAGATTCCTCTATGACTGCTTCAAAAAAATCATAAATCTGCATAGCATCTTCACTTCGTATTTCTTCTAACGCGGTGGAAAAACCTGCCTCAACATGATTCCATTCCAGATTCTTTATCGTTTCCCTGAAACATAACTCCAACTCTCTTATCGGAAATTTTACTGTCTGCTCCGCAATAAAAATAAGATTACTACGCCTTTTTATATAGGCTCCGATCACAACTATCTTCCCTAATATTTTTTCCCTTTTGTTCTCATCTTCTTCCATAGAATATGCTTCAATGAATTCCGTCAAAAGTTTACTCTGCCTTGCCGTCTGTTTCTGTATTTTATCATACAGCTGATTCTTCACAGAAAGTTTTTCTACTTCTCTTTTTGTTCTCAGATTTTCTTCCTCAATCAGATTCGCATCTTTTAATTCTTCCTTCCGATCTTCAAGCTCTCTTACGATTTCCTGTAATTCTGACAGGTTTTCCTTCCACAACACATAGCCTCCCAAAATTGGTTTTCCCGACAGCCTGATCCCATTTTCTAACATGATCGGACATTGAACTACCTGCCTTACGATTTCCGGTGCAATACATTCCGAATCCTGAGATTGATAAATGCATTTTCCACTCTGATCTGTAATCTGTGCTGAAATTGTAGATGCTGCAAATAATTGTGCGTATCCTGTATTGGAAGGAATCAATCCGCACTGGATGCAGCTTTCAATGATCAAAGCAAACAGAAGGCATAATGCAGCTGTCATATCGCTTGAAAATATTTTCCAGAAGGGCAGATTCAGATAATAGGCGATGCCATAGACAACCGACAGACCATAAGCACCAAAAGGCATCCAAAGCATTTTCCTGTTTTTAATTTTTCTACACCTTAATAGAATAATCAAGAGTGCCACCAGCAGACATCCAAGATCCCAGGCGACTATAGCATAATACATTGCTCCATATCCATAGACTCCTACTTCATAGGAAGCTGCTTCCCCCAGTCTTCCCTCCGGGAAAGTAAAAACTAACTGGTGCAGATCATTTGTTAATACAATCCCTATCAGAAACAATGCCGGAAAAAACAGCAGACACCGTCTTTCCGGTAATTTATAATTCTCCGGCTGCCGTATATAAAATGCCAGATAAAGACTGACCGTAGGGAGTAACAGCATAGGAATATAATAAAGATACCAGGCGTAGCGCAGTGCTGTCGGCATCTCATACGGTATTTCAAATTTACACATACGAACGAGCATCCAAAAAACCATCATCACTGCAATCATTATTAAACAACGACGGGGTTCCTTTTGGATAATTCTCTTTTGAAAAGAAATCGCCCATACCAGATAAAGTCCTATATAAATAAAAGGCCTTAAAAGGTGACAAATAGATTGCAGATAAGGATTGGTAAAGGACACATAATGAAGCAGAACTGCCACACCTACGCATAGTGCTACACTTCCGACGTATACTGTAAATTTCTTTTTCTCTGACACTGTGCGTACTCCTTCCTGTTACATTTTGCACTATATCTTGTTTGCAGTATATCATAATCTACATTCCAAATTATATCTTTTATTTTTTGGTGTATGTACAAAACTCGACTTTGCCATTGCAGCTATATCTCCAACTCCATTTTTTAATGCAATGCTTTGGTCGGACAGACCTTCGTACATTCATAACAGAGTATGCACTCCGTTCCTCTCTTTCGTTTGCGGGATTCCTTATTGACCTCCACATTCATTGGGCAGACACGCAGACATTTTCCACAATGAACACATTTGCTTTCATCGCAGTGAACACGCAGAATTGAAAAACAGTGGACCGAATATCTTCGCGACTGCGTAGTGGATTGTTGCCGCCTCAAAAACACCAAGAAAATGTCGGGCATAGCGTTTTCCTGCAGTAAAAAATGCTGTTCCCAACGCAAGGCATCCTCCAATGTAGCTGAAATTCAACAGATAAAACAAGTTTCCTTTAGCCTTCCACAACGTGATTGCCACTGTCTCAAATAACAAAAATAATAGAAGTGACGCTATATATTTGCGAAGCACATTATTCTTTCTCATCATTATCCTCTTGCTCCTCTGATTTCTTATTTTTTCTCAGCACATCAATTGCAGGGCCGATGCTAACACCCATCATAACCCCCAGACACATTCCAAGACCAATATCATCTATTAAAAACCCAATAACTATACCTAAGCTTAGTCCGATAGCAATCCAGTAAAATATCATGTTCTTTTGCAGTAAGAGGTAAAATCTTATCTTCCCATATATCCTGTGCATTAGCTAAATCAATAATCCTGTACTCATTGATTTCATACTGTCCTGGTAATGGAATATACTCTTCTATAAATGAATCTTCTATTTCTTCAATAAGTTCTGAATTATCTTCGCCATCATCTTCTAATTTAACCTTCATTTTCTATCATCCCGCTAATTTTCTATAATCTCCCAGTAGCCGCTCTTAGGCGATCCATGTCTTATAAGTATGGATGATGTTTCGTTTTCCTTCTGTCATTTGTACACGATGTACAGGTATCTTTTGTCTTGCCATAATAAAAGGTCCTCCTAATGATATTTATTTTATCATAGAAGGACCTTATAAACATTATTTTACAGAAAAAGTTTCATACTCTCTTTATATACGTTATGAAATAAAATTTCTATCTCTTGAATAATCACAAAATGTTGCCATTTTGTTGCCAATCGCTAAACAAATTTGTTTGTAACCCGCATGAATACTGGATTTCTATGATTGCGTGGATTATTCAAACTCTTGGGCGGAGAGATTTATCTGGTTGTTTCTTGGTACACATTTGTGTGTTTTATTCTCATATTCATCACATTTTGCATTTTTGTGTACCTCGTCCAAAATTTTTAGAGCCAAAATGGAGCCATATAATACCTGTATTCCAAACTCCTATGACTTATGCATAGCATAAAAGTAACTCCTTTTATGCTATACTTTTCTTTAATTCTGCAATAAATTCTTCAATTTCTTTATCCATTTCCTGCATTATCCGATAAAAATTCCTAACCAACATTTTACCATCAATTCCTAAAAATTTTCTCAATTCTTCAAACCAATCATGATAATCATTTCCATCAATGGTTGCTAACATAGTAATAATTTGCTGCTTTTCTTTTCCAACGATTTCACAAAACTTCTCGAGATTTTCCGGCACATGTAAATACTCCCTATATAACTCTTCTAGTGCTTTACTCCCTGGTAAAAATAACCATTTCCAATTTAATTTTGATGTATCTAATCGTTCCCTCATGTCTCCATCGTAAATTCCTATAAAATTATATTTTATTTTATCACTTGACGGAAACTCCAATCGATAAGTTATAGCCTTTTCTCCACCTTCAGCTACATCGATCGTATACTTTTTTAAAATATATGGTGCCTTATCCTCTAAAATAATTGATAGAAAATCATATGCTACCCTATCCTCAACAAATAATGTTCCCGTATAGCTTTGTGTAATACCTAATATATCCTCTGCCATCATATCGTCATCAGGTTTAGTAATCATAGCCATATTTCCCATTCTACTTACTATTCGTATATTACTATTTTTTACATGTTCTACCAAATAAGGCGAATGTGTCGTAACAATTGCCTGAATTCCTTTTTCTGCTATTTGTTTTCCCAAATAGTTTGCAAAATGAATTTGTGAACATATACTTATATATGTTTCAGGTTCTTCAATAATGACAATTGTTCCCGAATTACATTTATTTATGTACCAAAACAAATAAAAAAGAAAATGTTCACCTCGCCCCATACTTCTTGAATCATACTCTATTTCATCAATAGTGACATTAAAAAATGGAACTATTCCTATCCCTTCAATATCTTCAAATTCCCATATTTTACATGATTGATATCTTTTCCCCGTCAGATAACAAATATCACTGATCTGTTCTGGTAATAATTCATATTCCTCATTTTGTTCAAGCAACTCTTCAAAATTTGCTTGTCTTATATGAAATTCTTGAATTTGAATATTCTCATCACAATCCAAGTATTTAATGCTATCCAAATCATATCCTGTATCATACAAGCGTTTTCCATTACAATTCGAGCAGGAAATTTTCTTATTATCACATTCGAATTGTCCATTAACTGTAGCGGATTTCAATTTATGTAGATCACTTTCGCTTAAATTTAATCCTAATAAATCTTTTACAGCCGCTATAATAGTACTTTTTCCTGCTCCATTTAAACCGCATATTGCCGTAATGCCCTTTGAAAAGGATATCTCCTGTAAATTATTTAGCCCATTGAGTTCTACGCTTAATAAATTTCTACTATATTTTCTTTTATAAACTTTATCCCAATAATCAGTTTCTTTTGCTTTTCTCATCTAAAAATTTTCTCCCCAATTATACTTTTCAACAATTTTCTCAAGCGTATAATTAAAATTCTCCACTTCAGCAAAAGTGTCCATCGTGTACTGCAATAGTTCCGACTCTTCGTTCCATAGCATATCTCTAAAAAGTGTAATAATAATGTCTCTATATATTATTGAAAGAGCATCTGTACTTCCCATACTGGTTCTCTGATTAAATGTATTTAACATAACTTCAAAAAACGAAACTTGTTTTTGTAAACTTAAGAAGGTCTTTATATATTTATCATCAACTTTTTTATACTTTCCTTTTATATAAGCTCTACAAAATTCCATATAACTAATAGTATTTTGTAAATCAGTTGTTTCTGAATCCAGATTTCTACGAATATATACAAACCAACTAAATATCGTTGCTTTATTAAATGAAAACTTAAAATCCTTCCATTCTGAAACACATATCATAAATTTTCTTAAAGTTTCATCAACAATCTCAATACACTCATCTGAAAACGGCACAGCCTGTCGATATTGAAAAGATATGTCATTAGACGTAATTTTCTTCTTAAGTGTATGGGTTTCAACCGCAAAACAGAATTTTGATATTATCTCATCATATGCTAGGCGCGAATTTGAAAAACCTATGGTTTCTTTATCTGCTCCCAACGCAACAAATTTATTTGATAATTCTTTCACTTGATCCCTAGTAACGCCAATATATGCATTTCTTTGTTCTGCAGATGTTAATGCAGTAGGTTGATTTAGTCTATAGAATAATTCTGCTGGTTCTTCCGGTCTATACTCTGTTAATCTTATGATTACAACACTATACTGTCTAAACTGCCTTTGCCATTTTAACGGAAGATCTCTGTAATGCATTCCATTCAAATTTGCTATTTCCTGATCTTCTGGCAACACTGTTCCATCAACACAAATAATATTGTCAAAAAAATCTCGTATTGCAGCAAGTCTCTGCTGACCATCTAACACTTCATCCACAGATTGTGCATTATGGATCACATGTATCGGAGGGATTTTCCACCCACGCAATATTGAATCAATAAGTTTTTGTTTTTTTTGAATAGTCCAAATCTCGCCTCTCTGAAAATCCGGCTGTAAATCCATATCGCCATTTTTTATTCTATTAACAATCGTTTCAATTTCTAAATCTGTTGACTCGCATTTCATATTCTTATCCTCATTATATAGTCATATTTATCCAATATCTCTCAATTTATTTACAATACATATGATATGAGGGTCAAAAGGTATTTTTCCCCCTCATTTATGATTAATCAGATTACTACATGCTACGCATTCCCGTAATCTGATCATCATACATATAGTTTAATATATCATTCATGCTGGTTTTTATACACTCGTTATATCAATTTCAATAGGATTTCCCCATCGATCTACGCCTTTGATTAATAGAGTTCCATTTATCAAAGTAAATATCTGATATTCATTTGTATATTTACCATAATAATCTCGTTCAAATTGCGCATCCCCAATTATATCAATTGACGAATTATTTGTTTCAATTCGAGGTACTATCTTCAGAATATCATTATACCGAGTTTTTCCCATAGATGATACTAAAACTCTTGCCTCATGCATATATTCATTCTCCAATTTAAAATGCATGTATTCTCTAATTGCACATTGTGAATTTGCAAAGGTACTAACATCAACTCTATCTTCCAAAATAACACCTTCTTTCTGTATAATCTTTAAAAATATTACTATTATTTTTTTCTCAATACATTTGAAACCGTTGATTGGGCTACATCTAACATGGCAGCCTCATCCCACTGTTTATCATGTGGTTCAAGCTGCACTATTCCTCTTTTTAATCCTAATGACATAGCAATCTCCTTAATATTACATCACAATTTCACTGTCGAAATATTGTTCCTGAAAATGAATCTGTCTCCTGATTTCTTCCTTTGAAAAAGTTACTCCGTCTGGCACAACTACCCACTTTTCTTCTATATCATCTTTTCTCCGAACAATGGCAATAATTTTACCTGTAAACTTCTTTACTGGTTCATTTACACCTAATATATAAGCGTCCTGCTCTTCTCCATCTGGTGCCATAACTCCTTCAATGTAACCATAATTTATTGGATAATACATATCCTTATATTCAGGATGATAACTTCCTAATGGTCTATCGACTGTGACAGTTACTGTTGTTCCAATTATAGAAATTATTTTTACCTGTAAATACTTCTCTATCAATTTCGGCTGTATCAACGGATATGTCCAGTTCTCAGGCAACTCATCCATAAGCACAACTTTCTCCATTTCGCTATGTAATTCTTTCGCAAACTCTGTTATCTCTGCAAAACAAAGCAGTCCAAATGTTTCTTCACCTGTATCATTTACTCTAGTCTTACCTGTCACCGAATATACACATATTGGTTTTATCTCAAATTTGATAGCTCCAGTCTCTTCCTGCAACTCCCTTTTAGCTGTTTCAAAAATATCCTCTCCAGCTTCTCTATGCCCTCCCGGCACTTCATATGTATCTCTTTCTTTATGTTTGCAGAAAACCCACTTGCCATTACTTTGTGAGATAATTACTGCAAATTTTAATAGTTCATCATTAACTGTATCATAAAATTTTACTTCCATCACATTTTCCCTTCCCATTCCAGCATAAACTCATTCAGAAATTCCTGCATTACAACCTGTCTATGTTCTGCCAGTTTCTTTCCCTCAGTCGTATTCATCATGTCTTTTAACAAGAGCAACTTTTCATAGAAATGATTGATGCTTGTAGAATCTTGATTATTCCGATACTCTTCTTTGTTCATTCCCATTTTAGGTTTTATTTCCGGATCATAAATCTTTCTTCCCCTACTACCACCATATGCAAGTGTTCTGGCAATTCCAATAGCTCCTATAGCATCAAGTCTGTCTGCATCCTGCACACATTTTCCTTCTATGGTATCAGGTACGACTGAATCAGCTCCTGCAAATGAAACTTCATCTATAATTTTGCATACCGCCTCTATCCTTTTACCATCTATTTTGTTAATTGTCATAAAATCAACTGCATTTTTCTTGGTAGCATAAGTGTCCGGAGAAAGCTTAATATCGTCCACATCATGTAACAGAGCCGCCAACCGCACTGTTTTAACATCTGCATTTTCCTGTTTTGCGATTTTAGTAGCCAGTTTATATACTCGTATCGTATGATAATAGTCATGACCACTACTGTCTCCCGAAAATATACTTTTTATAAATCTCTTTTCATTATCTGTCATCTTTTCTCCTAATCAACCTAACAACGCAATATATTGATTTATGAAAGTCATTACTCTCCCCACAAATAGAGCCAAACCAGAGCCATTTGATAAAACAAATGCCGGAAACCCGTATAAATACAGGCTTTCGGCATTTTAGTCCGTTATTCAAACTCGCAAATAAAATCTTATCACTATACACTTTTGTATAGGAATTATGGTTCTATCTGGTTTTATATGTGTTCCACTGTCCAAAGTCCACAGACTGTACTGAACGGTGTTATCAATTTGTTATCACATCTTTGTTATCAATCAAAGATTCTCGTGATATCCTGATATCGGTTAACTACACGATAAATCTCTACATATTCGTTACCGACCTTGTAGATAATAACATAATCTTCCCATATCGCATATTTATAATCTGTCCGAAAGCTGACCCGTTTAGAGAGATCCGACCCCATTTCAGGAAACATCTGAAGGTTTTCAAATTTACCGTAAATTTCCTTTATGGTCTTTGCTGCATATTCTTCGTTATCTTCAGCAATATAATCTCGGATGTTTTTCAAATCCTTTGCAACAATCGGATTGATCCGCAGTTTTAACATCTTATTCCCCCACAAGTGCTTTTAATTCATCCAGATCCAGCCAGCCTTCTCCGTCTTTCACTGCTTCTTCAGCTTCCTGCAGCTTCAAGAGAAGCTTTTTCTCTGCACGGTCACGCTCATAATCTTCAATATCCATGACAACGAAACGTCCTCTGCCATTCTTAGTCAGATATACTGGTTCTCCTTTATGACAGTTCTTCAGGACTTCATTATAATTTCTCAAATCAGATACTGGTAAAATATTTGCCATATTCTTTCAGCTCCTTCCTTTGATTTTAAATTGTTTCTGCTACTTCTATTATACACAAAAAGCTGTAAAATTCAACGTAGATTTTTACAGCTTTTATTTTATCATTTCTATATACTTTTATCGCAATCTATTTCAAATATTGAGAAAAAATCGCCTCCAATTCTTTATTTCCTTTCAAAAATTCATACTCTTCTTTATTTTCAATTTCTGTAGCTAATGCACGAACAAAATTATTTCCAACGCCTGAAAAAGACTTTCCCTGTACTGTATCCACATATCTGTAATATAAAGGTGATTCCACCATCTTCCATGGCTTCTGTGACTCCATCAGTACTTCTTTTATCAACTGAATACATTTTTCTACATCCTTTCGATACACGGCAATCAATAGATATGGTACTACTTTACCGTAATCCCACAGACCAAATAACGATACCATATGTTCTGTGATTTCGGCAATCTCCTCTGCTTTACAATGATTTCCGGTTTCTTCTTCCATTTCTATCAACTTATACAGATAGTTTTGTATATTCGTAACTGTCTGCATCAGTTTTCCCTCTAAAAAGAACGCTGCAATATCTGTCCCTTCCTGGTGTGCTAGTACATTCGTTTTCATAATTGTGGCATCTATCACAGTATCTGGAATTTTATCCAAAAAGATATTTGCTTCTTTATATTTTTCCATTTGTATATATTTCGCTGCAAGCATAAAAATACTGGAAATCCTTACCTTTTCATCCGGACTTTCAGCAGTTTGTTCCAGCCATTCAACAATCACATTATTACATTCCAACTTTTTCTCATCATCGATATCGGATAAAGTTAGCGCCGCATTTAAAACAGTAGCAATTGAATAAATCAACGAATCACAATGAGGATATTCCTTTATTTTATTTTTTCCCATCTCAAAGGCTTTTATAAAGCTATCCAATGAAACTTCCGAAAGCTCATTCACAAATTGTCCAATCTCTTTTTCTGTCAATTCTTCACGAAATGAAAATAGTTCATTCATATCAATTTTTAATAATCGAGCAATTGCCGGAAGTAATGATATATCTGGATATGTGTTTCCTTTTTCCCATTTATTTACCGCAGGAGTAGAAACGTCCAAATAATCCGCCACCTGTTCTTGTGTTAATCCCGCAGTTTTCCGATAGTTTTTTATCTTCTCACCAATTTGCATTGTTCCTACCTCCTGTTTATATTCTCATTATAGTATTTCTAATATGTGTTTACAATTGAGCCTTCGTTTAATTATGGCTTCGATTTCTTAACTATCGGTTAAAATCTGCGAGAAAAATGCTCTATTTTATAATTCTACAAATCAAAATATCCTTAAATTTAATTAATTCAAGAATACGTGCATCAGTACCCCAATTAAGAAGCAAATCATCGCTGTAACACCCGCACTGATAATAACCTTTAATATATTTTGATAAGGACGTTTTCCCACTTCAACTGCCTTATGAAGTTCATCCAATTTTTTTCCCTCCGTAAATGCAACAATTTCCTTATAGGTTTGTATATCATTTTTCTTTTTTAGTTTTTCAACCTTTAACGCCCAGTACTGTGTAATAATAAATAAAATTCCAAACGGAATATACGCATACCTTCCGAGCCACATAAACAAAGGTACTGCCGATATAATCAACACGGCCAAATGAACTGTATAGATGGAACCATAATAATTAAACTTTTTAATTTCTTGCTCGCTAATAATTTCTTTCATTTTCTCTATATCTCCTTTAATTAATTGATCGAGAGATACATTAAACAATGAACTAAGAAGTAACAAGCTATGAATATCAGGATAACTCTTTTCGTTTTCCCAATTAGAAATTGTCTGTCTTGTTACATATACCTTTTCTGCCAATTCCTCCTGTGATAGATGAAGCTCTGTTCGGTATTTTTTTATCTGTATACTCAGCTCCATATAATTTCCTCCCTTCGCAAGTAATTTGTTCTCTTGATCTGAGCCAAGAATAATCATTTTTTCATTATCTGTCTATCAAAGATATTTTACTTAACGGAAAACACAATGTCAAAAGAGTTTTACACTACAAAACTCATGCCTTTTCAGCAATTTTTATTTTCATATTTGTAAAGAGCAGCCTTTCGACTACCCTTTCTACTCACATATATACTCTTCCAATTTTCCACCTCTTTTGTAAGTTCTTTAACCTGTGCAGCCATTGCCCCAACCTTATTTTTTATCTGAAGAAACAGCGGTTTGATTTTTTTGTCCCGGTAGGTCGCTGCCCGTTCCAACGTTCCTGCTTCCGGTAACAACATTTTAACTATTCCATATTCTTTTATTTCCTTACTCACATTATCCATAATCGGCTGTAACTGTTCCCTGCGTTCTTCCAGGCTTTTTAATTGTTTTTCTGCTGTTTCTGCACACTTTTCTGCGGCTTTTTTATCTCTAAGCGCCTGTTCTTTACTTTCCTTCAAAAGCTGTACGTCTTCTCTGGATTCTACGATTTGTAAAGCCAATCCTTCGTTCTCTGCTGAGGTGCCCGCAGTCCAAAAGAAAACTATCTGAATGCACTGGCTGATATTTTTGATGTCTCTCCGCATGCACTGGCTGTCCCGGATATTGACAGCTATGTAGGACTTATGCATACCTTATTTACATTAGAAGACCTTTACGGACTTCATATTGGTGAGATTGACGGAGAACTCTGCCTCCGGCTGGACAAATCCAAAGGAACCACCTACCTTTCTATGTTTGATATGTTCCATGCATGGCAGGAAGAAGCTGAAAAGCTAAAATCCGGAGAAATCACTCAGGAAGAATATGATCAGTGGCGGTATAATTATCCGAAAAACGACAAATAAAAAACCAACGAAAAAGGCCTTACCAAATTGATTTCACTCAATTCAGTAAGACCTTTTTGTTGGTTTCACACATATTACCTGATAACCACAAGATTCCGGATAAATAATGCCAAAATCTCTCGTGTTATCATTTTGTTATCAAATAGAACTTTATCTGCCCTGAAATGCCCTTCTTATAAGGGATTCCAGAAAATTTTTATTACTCAAACTCGGCTCTGTCACGCAAAAACTTAACGGAATTCATTAAGGTTTTGCTTGCAATAAGCCTTATTTTTATTTCTATTACATAATTTCCACTGGCTTTCTGATGAACTGTTGCCAGAATGTTGCCATGGACTAAGTATAACACATAAAAATAAGAACGCAAAGATTTGTTTAATAAATACACAAAACACGAAACAATAAACTCTCTTTTCCACTCGATAAATATTTTCTTACTATTTCAGGCACTACTCTATATACACTAATCCCAACCAAACTGTAAGCCTATTCACACATTTTCTATACAAAAACTTATTTGCTTCTGTGCCTCTATCTTTAAATTTTTCAATTCAAATTTTGACTCATTTTGAATCGTATTCCACAATTTTAGTGACGCAATAATATATTCCTTCTCTTTTGTATATTCATACAAGCCCGTATATGCTTTTGCTAAATTTCGAAGTGTAAAATAATAATATTTATCTATTTTGTTCGTCTTTTCATATATTTCTTTTGATTTTTCTGAATAATTTGCAGATTTATTATAATCTTTCTTCTTACTATCCTCCAAATAGAATCTACCCAATTCACGCAATATACTTGCATATGAAATAGTTCCCTTAATATTAATATACTGCGTCTCCACAGAAATTATAGTTTTTTCAAAAGAGTCTTGCAAACATTCCTTGATCAGTTCATTATCTTCTGATTTAAATCTTAACAACGGTAACAAAATTCTTGCTTTTTGTGCATAAATATACGGATGTGTTGAAGTTTCTTCTATTTTAGAGAAATACTCATTTACTTGTTTTAAATTGTATTTTTTATTTGGTCTTGTCTTCCGATTAGTAACCAAGCCAACATTAAAATAGATATATGCTTCAAATGCTTCCAAAATAGCCAATTCATCTATAATATTATTTGGTTGCCACTCCTTAAATATATTATCTATCTGTGGATTCTTTCTTCTACAATCTTGTAATTTATTTTTCTTTATAGTCAAATCACGTTTATACTCAGAAATCATTTGTTGTTTTGATATATACTCGATTTTATTAGGTCTAAACTTTATCAATAAGTATGTTTTGGCAAATTCGTTAATCTGAACTTCTTCTCTCTGTTCCTCTAAAACCAACCCTGCAGTTAATGCATTTACTACTTGATCAACAATATTCATATCCGAATGACTTAATATCATCAGTGAGTATCTATCTATCGGATCATCATACATAACCAATATCTGTAATATCCGCTCTACAATCTCCTCTTCACCTTTAAATTGATTATATATTTCATCAAATGAATTTTTCGACATAAAACTCACAATATTTTTTACGGTTTCGGTTCCAATGGAATTTAATTCCTTTTCAATAACAGAAATATCTATCCCTTGATTTAATCTATGTAATGATAAGACCAAAACCAATGTATTTCCTTTACTCAATTTAACCAATTGCTTTTTATTATCTTCTGTTAATTCTATTGTTAGTGCATTTTCTTCTAAATACTTATTTATAAAATCACAACCTTCTATTTCATTAAATGTCTTTAACTTTAGTTGATAGTTGGTATCAATATGTTCTTCATTTCTTGATGTAAGTACATATTGAATGCTATTATTTGATTCATAAATAATGTAATTATTAATTTTTTCTTTTTCCTCCTGCGTCAATGTTTCAAAATTATCAATGACAATTAATCCTTTTTTATTATACTCAATAAGATCATCTGTACCCAAATATTTTCTGATTTCTTGCTTAATATCTTCCAGCGTACTAATCTGACTTCTCAATCTGTAATTATTTATTTTCCCGTTAGTATCATCAATATCAAGCACTTCCTCCTTTGCTGAAAAGAAAAGAATAAAATCAAACCATCTATCATCTCTCAACACCTTATTATTATGGTCTTTGATTAACTGCATAATAACTTCCGTAATGAGAGCAGTTTTTCCCATCCCCCCAAAACCTGTAATCAAAATATAATGCATTCGTCCAAATCCTAATTCATTTCCAGTAAGATAAGTTTTTACAAGATTAATTTCTTTTGTCCTACATACAAATTTATTTTTTTGTTTAGGCAACATCGATAGATTATTAATAATATTTACAGAATTGTTAATCGATATTGAAAGTCCATCTAAAACTTTTTGCAATTCATCCTTAGATGCCAACCAAAAATATTTACTGTCTATATATCCTTTCAGTATTGTGATGAACTTATCAGTTTCTTTATAATTTAAATCGCTAATACTAGCCTCTGGATGTGATAAGTTATTTCTAATTGTTCTATACTGTTCAGCTAAATACATGTACT
This sequence comes from Coprococcus sp. AF102-57, assembly GCF_027686195.1. Classification (NCBI taxonomy): domain Bacteria; kingdom Bacillati; phylum Bacillota; class Clostridia; order Lachnospirales; family Lachnospiraceae; genus Coprococcus; species Coprococcus sp. AF102-57. The sequence continues at coordinate 19,108 of NZ_JAQCSY010000037.1, forward strand.
CCTCTCGACTAGAAAACCTCTGTATCATATCCGAAAACAACTCTGCTCCAAAAACATATGTAATTGAAATTAATTCGGAGACTAGTATATATGCATCACTCTTCTCTTCTTTTATTTCAACTTTAATATTATTCTTACAATTATTATTTGTCTCAGACAATAATTTATACACTTTTTTAATTTGTCTTTCTTGAGACAAATTGGACAATAATGCATTTATCCTACCACTTAATATTGCTGATCCCCCGTTAAATGTACTTTTTTTACTATTAATTGCAGCCCGATACTTTTCGATAGTATCATATTTCTGAATAATAACTTCTGCAATATAACTTCTAAATCCAACTTCAAAATATTTTACTGCAGTATCCAATAATCTTACTTCTTCATTTGATAGATACATTCTTCACTCTTCTTTCTATTACATATTTTACACAAGTTAAAGCCATATTCTAAAACTACTAATTTAATATTTCTATCATACTAAGTATAAAATTTATTCTAAACAAAATCAACTATATGAACTGCTAAAAACTTCCTTATTATTTTCCCTTTCCATCAGTTACACTCAGAAAGCTCTTCTCAACTCATAATCCGGCTAATACGGAAAGGCGTCAATTCCAAATTGTAAGATTCATTTTTTAACTTTGTAAATGTAAAATTTCTTCCAGCATTTCATTCATTTCCATATCAGCTTACACATATTGTTATATTTGCATATTGCGACTTCAAACGGCCGGTTTTACGCGACCAAACGACCAAATTCCGTTTTCTAACGGTCGGCAACAATCAGCAAACCACTTATGCCGCGAAAGGCTCTTTACATGAGTAGCACATGATAGGCTTCTGCCTCTGGCAAACCGCTTTCGGCGCTGATTGCCGCTTTGCCAGGCCATCATGTGCGAAGGAGGCTCATGTCAAGAGCACCGTGGAATAATTGGTTTGCGTGGCAGCCGATATGCTCCAGAAACCGGCCGCTCAGAAACGGAATCGTGGCCGCTGAGCGTCGTAAAATGTAATATTTAATTATAACATCTATTTTATTTAGAAAGAAGCATAAAACAACATTTATAATTGTAACTTCCCCTTCATTTTGATATAATCATCCCATGGTGCTACCATAAACGGTAGGCGGTTAGTCCTTCTCCAGAGGGACTGTGACCCTCTGTTTACATAGAAATCCCCAGATTATCTGCGGAAATCTTGCTAAAGGAGGGGATGCTAATGTTGACTCTCGAAGGTCTGGTTGCTGTTATCAGCTTATGCTTAACAGCCTTTGGACTTGGTTACGCAATAGGATGCAATCACAAAAAGAAAATCAATAAAGAAATGCAAAAAAACCTTACTGACTGCTCTTTTGAACTGCTTCCCGTCAAGTAGACAATT
>NZ_JAQCSY010000038.1:0-19653 GCF_027686195.1 Coprococcus sp. AF102-57
ATACTTCTGGTGGCGATGCGGTCAGGGGACACACCCGTTCCCATCTCGAACACGATGGTTAAGACCTGATCGGCCGATGGTACTGCACTGGAGACGGTGTGGGAGAGCAGGTGGAGGAGAGCAGGTGGCCGCCAGATTATAAAAAAGAAAATAAGCAGACTGTGCTTGATTTAATATGAAACTTTGGAGAATCGCTCCAAAGCGTCAAGCGACTAAGTGGTGGTTAGCTACCGCACTAGTCTTTCAGCATAGATACAGACACAGAACCGAAGGGGATTCTGCGGTCAACCCAATCAGCAGGGCAGTGCTGTTATGATAGCTGGTTTTTACCAGTGATTAAAGATCAAAAGAGATTTTGGTTTTTAATGACTGATAAACTTCAGTCAGACATGTACTTTGAAAACTGCATACAAAAATAAATCAATTCTCAAATAGAGAAAGACATCCGAGGTGATCATCGCCGCAAGGTAATGATTAACTTACATCTTCGAGAAAACGAAGTAAAAAAACGACCTGAAATACCAACGCATGCAACGCTATGCATGTGTAACCGGATCCCATTCCCGTGGGAGAAGGGAGTTGGTTATGCTAGAAAGAGCGCAGGGTGGATGCCTTGGCACTAAGAGCCGATGAAAGACGTGATAAGCTGCGAAAAGCTTCGGGGAGGAGCAAATATCCGATGATCCGGAGATATCTGAATGGGGAAACCCGGCTGGACAGACTCCAGTCATCCATACGCCAATCCATAACGTATGGAAGGGAACCCGGTGAACTGAAACATCTAAGTAGCCGGAGGAAGAGAAAACAACAAGTGATTCTGTGAGTAGCGGCGAGCGAAAACGGAAGAGCCCAAACCGGAATGCGTGCATTCCGGGGTTCGGACCGCGTAATTGATCTGATAAGTTTAGCAGAATGGTTTTGGGAAAGCCAGCCAGAGAGGGTGAAAGCCCCGTAAGCGAAAGACGAGTCAGCAAGGCGGGATCCAGAGTACCACGAGACACGAGAAACCTTGTGGGAATGAGCGGGGACCACCCCGTAAGGCTAAATACTCCTTAGTGACCGATAGCGCATAGTACTGTGAAGGAAAGGTGAAAAGGACCCCGGGAGGGGAGTGAAAGAGAACCTGAAACCCTGTGTTTACAAGCTGTGGAACATCTTTAAATGATGAACCGCGTACTTTTTGTAGAACGGTCCGGCGAGTTACGCCATCTGGCGAGGTTAAGTTCTTAAGGAATGGAGCCGAAGTGAAAACAAGTCTTAATAGGGCGTTAAGTCAGATGGAGTAGACCCGAAACCGGGTGATCTATCCATGTCCAGGATGAAGTTGCCGTAAAAGGCAATGGAGGTCCGAACCCACATCCGTTGAAAAGGGTGGGGATGAGGTGTGGATAGGGGAGAAATTCCAATCGAACCCGGAGATAGCTGGTTCTCCTCGAAATAGCTTTAGGGCTAGCCTCATGAGAGTCTTTTGGAGGTAGAGCACTGAATTCCCGCGGGGGCGTCAAAGCTTACCAAAGGATATCAAACTCCGAATGCCAGTAAGATGATTCATGGGAGTCAGACTACACGAGATAAGTTGGGTAGTCAAAAGGGAAAGAGCCCAGACCTGCAGCTAAGGTCCCAAAATGTGTGTTAAGTGGAAAAGGATGTGGGATTTCAAAGACAACCAGGATGTTGGCTTAGAAGCAGCCATACATTAAAAGAGTGCGTAATAGCTCACTGGTCGAGAGGTCCTGCGCCGAAAATGTCCGGGGCTGAAACACACTACCGAAGCTCAGGAATTAACGTAGTTAATTGGTAGAGGAGCATTCTTAAAGGGAAGAAGCAGTACCGGAAGGAGCTGTGGACTTTTAAGAAGAGAGAATGCCGGAATGAGTAGCGAGAGGAAGGTGAGAATCCTTCCGGCCGAATACCCAAGGCTTCCAGAGTAAAGCTGATCTGCTCTGGGTGAGTCGGGGCCTAAGGTGAGGTCGAAAGACGTAGCCGATGGACAACAGGTTGAAATTCCTGTACTGCAGTATAACAGAACTGTGGGGACGCAGAGGGAGAGCACTAGCGGGAATGGAATCCCGTGGCAAGCGAGGTAGGAGTAGAGTTGGCAAATCCGCTCTATAATCCGAAGACGTGATGCATACCGAACAAGAGTAGGGAAATAAGTGAGCCAGCTGCCAAGAAAAGCCGCTATTGTTTGTACTGTACCCGTACCGTAAACCGACACAGGTAGGTGAGGAGAGAATCCTAAGGCCGACGGGAGAAGCATTGTTAAGGAACTCGGCAAAATGACTCCGTAACTTCGGGAGAAGGAGTGCCAGTGAGAGCTGGCCGCAGAGAATTGGCCCAAGCAACTGTTTAGCAAAAACACAGGTCTATGCAAAACCGTAAGGTGAAGTATATGGGCTGACGCCTGCCCGGTGCTGGAAGGTTAAGGGGAGAGGTTAGCGCAAGCGAAGCTTTGAACTTAAGCCCCAGTAAACGGCGGCCGTAACTATAACGGTCCTAAGGTAGCGAAATTCCTTGTCGGGTAAGTTCCGACCCGCACGAAAGGCGTAATGATTTGGGCACTGTCTCAACAATGCACCCGGTGAAATTGAAATACCAGTGAAGATGCTGGTTACCTGCGCCAGGACGGAAAGACCCCATGGAGCTTTACTCCAGCTTGATACTGGGATTCGATATTGTATGTACAGGATAGGTGGGAGGCGAAGAAGCATTGACGCCAGTTGATGCGGAGCCGCTGTTGGGATACCACCCTTGCAGTATTGGATTTCTAACCAGCAGCCGTGACCCGGCTGGGGGACAATGTCAGGTGGGGAGTTTGACTGGGGCGGTCGCCTCCGAAAGGGTATCGGAGGCGCTCAAAGGTTCCCTCAGAATGGTTGGAAACCATTCGAAGAGTGCAAAGGCAGAAGGGAGCTTGACTGCGACACCGACGGGTGGAGCAGGTACGAAAGTAGGACTTAGTGATCCGGTGGTATAAAGTGGGATTGCCATCGCTCAACGGATAAAAGCTACCCTGGGGATAACAGGCTTATCACTCCCAAGAGTTCACATCGACGGAGTGGTTTGGCACCTCGATGTCGGCTCATCGCATCCTGGGGCTGAAGTAGGTCCCAAGGGTTGGGCTGTTCGCCCATTAAAGCGGTACGCGAGCTGGGTTCAGAACGTCGTGAGACAGTTCGGTCCCTATCCGGCGTGGGCGTAGGATATTTGAGAGGAGCTGGCCTTAGTACGAGAGGACCGGGCTGGACTGACCGCTGGTGTATCTGTTGTTCCGCCAGGAGCATGGCAGAGTAGCCAAGTCAGGAAGGGATAAACGCTGAAGGCATCTAAGCGTGAAGCCCCCCTCAAGATGAGATATCCCAACGAAAGTTGTAAGACCCCTTGAAGACGACAAGGTAGATAGGGCAGAGGTGGAAGTGCAGTAATGCATGGAGCTGACTGTTACTAATCGGTCGAGGGCATAACCAAGAAGGTAGGACAGGGTAAATCGTTGGTTCGAACCCAACTCGGGGAGTTGAGAACTGTAAGCAATCGCTTACAGTTTTTTTTATTTCATAGAAAATTCCGAAGGAATTGTATCGATGATATTTATCCGGACACCATATGTGGAGTCGGTCAAATTTAAATATAATAAAAGATTCAGTCTGATTTAGGCTGGACAGCTCTGCATATTTGTATTATAGTAAAAACAGTATTTCAAGGATGATTGCGTAACAATGCTTGTTGCGTTATCATCCTTTTTGGATATAAGGAGGCAGGATAATGAAAAAACTTGCATCAGGAATGGTAATTCTGGCAGGGATACTTTGGGAAAGCATGGGAATTTTTGTCCGCAAGTTTGAAATTTGGTTTTTTAAGTACAGTGCTTGCATTTTGCCTGTATACTGCCGGTCTTAAAAATTTAGATAATGGAAAAGCTTCTATTTTGGCATCAGTTGAGCCAGTTGCAGCTACCTTGATTGGTGTAATACTATATAAAGAAACCTTATCAGCAGGAGAAATATTTGGAATTAGGATGTTAAACGAAACAGCTATTTCATAATCGGGATGCCTTTTGCAACCCAGCGATAAATCTTCCATATAATGGTGAATGGAAGACTGATACAAATATAAAGTGTAGAAAAAAGACCTGCAAAGCCTCCAATTATAACCAAAAGTAACATTCCAATATTCATGCCTCTCTCACTCCAGTTCTTTGTATTTCTTTTGATAAAGTCATTTTATAAGAAAATATGTAATTTGAAAAGAGATTGGAGTCAAATGAACGATATTTCCACTGATAGTCAGGGTACGTTTTTCAAAATCGAGTATTAACTCACCACATTTGTAAGGGTGGAAGAGTTTGATCTGAAGAGGTATTCATCCGGGTACTGTGTCTGAGTGAGGTGCGGATACATGCACAAGGAGTTCTGCAGAACCGAATGGCTTGGTGATATAATCATCCGCGCCAAGATCGAGAGCTTTTACCTTTTCATGTTCGTTTGTACGGGCAGAGATGACGATGATTGAACAGTCGGACCATTCACGAACCTGCTGGATGATTGTCTGACCATCCATATCCGGGAGCCCAAGATCAAGGAGAATGAGATCTGGACAGATAGAATTTATCAGCTGAAGACCTCCAGTACCGGTTATGGCGGTTGTTACTTTATAATTGTGCCCATATAACAGCTTTGTAACAAAAGTAAGGATATTTCGTTCGTCTTCTATAAAAAGGATATTTACTTTTGGCTGCATGGAATGTTTTCCTCCTTTGCTTTTGGTAATGTAAACAGAAATAAAGCACCATTGGTGTGGTTTTTGGCTTCGATATAACCATTGTGTGCGTCAATGATCGTTTTGCAGATTGATAAGCCGATTCCCATACCCTTGTGGGAGTCAACGGAACCAGTATTGTGGCAGATGCCACTGAAAATATCCGGAATAACGTCCGGGTTCAGACCATGTCCGAAATCTTTGACACAGAAGGTTACGTGGTCTGGATGATCAGTGACGGTAAGCTCCGGAGTCTTGTTACACTGATAAGATGGAACCATCAGACAGAAGAGAGGAAGTGGTTGCTGTGGTGAGCAATATAATGATCAACATTCCGATAAATGTGACCGGATAGCCGCTCAATGTGAAATTCAGTCGGAAAAACGGATAGGTAAAGAAGAAATTGATACAGATTACGGAGAAAACAGAAGAAAAGAGCCCGAGCAGGTATCCGTTCGTATATCGTGCAATCAAGATTTGGGCAATAATATAAAGTAATGTGATGTTTGCAGTATTTTCAGAAACGAATGAGAAAAAAAGAAAGGCAAGTGCGGTCGCGATGCCAAGTAGTGTGAGTGTAAAAAGTGTATTGTTATGTAATAATTTATTCATAGCAGATAATCCTCATAAATAAACAAAATTTTCACAAAAAACTATCATATTTTCTCGCAAATGTCAGCAGAGATAAAAAATCATAACAAAATCCAGGCAAAGAGGTTGACATGGCAAACTGTATGTGATATTGTTACAGTATAAATTGTAATTAAAAAAATTACAGTTCAACATATAAGAAATGAGGGGAGAAGCGTGACAAGTGAATTTGCAATAGCGGTTCATGCACTTGTATTTCTGGATCGCAGCAATGCTACTATCGCAAGTGAAGAACTCGCAGATAATGTATGTACAAATCCTGTATGCATACGCAAAGTGATGGGAAAACTAAAAAAAGCCGGTCTGATCGAGACAAGAGAAGGCATGGGAGGCGGTTACCGGATCGCAAAAGCAAATTCGGATATTACGCTGAGGCAGATCAGTGATGCACTGGAGAATACGCTTGTAAAAGCATCCTGGCGTTCTGGAAACCCGGATAAAAAGTGTTTGGTTGCAAGTGGGATGTCTGTAGTTATGGACGAACTTGTAACAGGGATGAACAGGAGCTGTAATGATTATCTGGAAAGAATCACGATCCAGAAAGTAGAGGAACGGCTTACTGCCATTAAAGAAGAAAAAGATAATGAAACAGGAGGATGTCTATCATGTCAGTAATCAATTTAACAACAGAGAATTTTGAAGAAGAAGTATTAAATGCAAAAGAACCAGTACTGGTAGATTTCTGGGCAACATGGTGTGGACCATGCCAGACAATGGGACCGGTTGTTGACGAACTCGCACAGGAGCTTACAGATGTAAAGGTAGGTAAGGTGAATGTGGATGAGCAGATGGCGCTTGCCAGAGAATATAAGGTAATGTCAATTCCGACATTTCTCGTATTCAAAGATGGAAAGGTCGCAGAGAGAACTTTAGGAGTTCAGGAAAAGAGTGAACTGGAACAGCTGATTCGGTAAGCAGAATATAGAATAAGTTATCTAAGGATGTGCCAAGGCACATCCTTTTTGTAGTTTGCGCACCATGGGCGCGCTCTAACGGGTGAAAGTCGTGTGTTCTGCAAGCTGTTATCAGCTTGCCAGTGAAAGTCTGGTCAAGGTAATCGCCAGTGAGCCTTGTAGCGAACCTCCAATGCTTTTGGGTGACCGATTGTGTTGAAGCGAGGTATGCCTGTGAGAAACAGGTGCAAAATAGCAGTCCGTAACATAAAGTGAATCCTGTAGCATCGTTACGTTAGCCCTGTAAGGGATAAGAGGGAGTCGAGTCACTGACTTTCTGACGAAGACCATGGAAAATGTGGGGATACTGGAGTACAGCATTGAAGAACCCTTCGGTGTAGAGGGAGCGGAATGTTATGAAAGTTGATAACGGAACAGAAGAGATCTCATATCATCATATAACCACAAGTATGTAACTGAGGATATAAGCACGCATGCGAAATTTCTTGGGAAGTGGTATGAGAAGTCGGAGGAGCCCATAGTATCTATGAACTATTGGTAAGAAAAACAATGGGAGAAAAGGGGCTCTGCTTTAATCAAGATTAACGGGAAGGTAAGGGATAGTGCATGCTAAATAATGGACAACAACACTCAATAGAAAAATCACGACAACTTCAACGTAATCTATACCTGGCAGCCAAAAAGGATAAGCAACGCAGATTTCATGCGTTGTATGACCGTATCTTTCGCCTGGATATTTTGTGGCGGGCATGGAAAGAAGTACGAGAAAACAAGGGGAGCGCTGGGATTGACGGCATTACCTTTGAAATGATTGAGGAATACGGAGTAGAAGAATACTTGTTGGATATTCAAGAGGATTTAAAGAATAAGAAATACAGACCTAAGCCGGTAAAGAGAGTATACATTCCAAAACCGGATGGGAAGCAAAGACCATTGGGAATACCGACTATTAGAGACAGGATTGTGCAACAAGCCTGTAAGATAGTGATAGAACCTATCTTTGAAGCAAACTTTCTAGATAGTTCTTATGGATTTCGCCCTAAAAGAGATGCAAAACAGGCTACAGAAAAAGTGAAAAAAGAATTATATAAAAACTGGTATGTAGTAGATGCAGACATACAGGGATACTTCGACAACATCAATCATGAAATACTACTGGGATTATTAAATCATCGCATCAGTGATAGAAGGGTCATTAAGTTATGTAGACAGTGGTTACAAGCCGGAGTCATTGAAAATGGGAAATATTATCCAACGGAAAAAGGCTCACCGCAAGGAGGAGTCATTAGTCCGTTGTTAGCCAATATCTATCTTCATGTATTGGACTCCTACTGGGAAAACCATAAGGAACTGGGCGTCATAGTCAGATATGCAGATGATGCAGTGATTGTGTGCAGAACAAGAAAAGATGCAGAATTAGCGTTTGAGCATTTGAAAAGAATAATGACCAAGTTGAAACTGACGTTGAATCCGCAGAAAACAAAGATTGTAGATATGAATAAGGAGAGCTTTGACTTTCTTGGATTCCGTTATCAGAAGTTTGGTAAAACTAAATGTGGACGGAAGTTGCCTTACATGATGCCAAGTAAAAAGGCGATGAAAAAGGTAAAGGATGCAATCAGAGTAATTACTTGCAGAAAATCAGCCTATGAGGGTCTGGAGCAAAAAGTGGAGAAATTAAATCCGCTTATAAGAGGGTGGAGGAACTACTTTCAGCACGGAAACTCAACAAGACGGTTTAAACAGCTTGATGAATACGTGTGGATGAGGCTATGGAGACGGGTGTATTACAGGCGAAAACAGAAGAAATACAGAGAACATGTGCTGTATGGATTTCGAAAGTGGTATGCAACCAGTGGAATAGAGTATTTTTATTATCTAAATAAGAAAAGATATGTGGCAGTCTTTTGAATGTTGCGGGAAGAAGATTATCGGAAAGCCGTGTGAGGGAGAACCTCATGCACAGTTTGAGGTGGCAGGCGATGGAAACGGAAACTACCGCGCCATCGCTTGACCCTACCCGAATACGCCTAGGTAACAAAGAAGTATATAGCCGAACAGGGTGTCCATTGTGAGGTGGAATCTGAAGGAAGCTGTAGTAAAGAACTAGATGCAAGAATTTGTTATAGGCTGCGTATGTGTATCTGGAAGCAATGAAAAACCCCACAGAATCGTATAAAGAATTTGATGAAACTCAGAGTTGATAAGGATACAGCTTGGATTACGGCATACACAGGTAGTCGAATCGCTTACATGTGTCAACGAAGAGTTATGAATTTTGCAATAAACAAAGAAAAATTAACCCGATTTGGACTAATGGGACTTATGGCAATTGATTATAAGAAGCTGCTAAAAGTTATTTCAGAAGATGAGAAATTTATGAAACAGATTGAGAAATGGGCTGTTGAAGAATAAGAATGGATGAGCTGAAAGATGGGAGAGCATGGGGATTTTGCTCTCCCGTTTTGTTGCGAAAAAAAGAGAAACGCTGTAAATTCAACGTTTCTCCTATTTTTTACTTAATGCCGCAGACCGGAATCGAACCGTTTTACTTAATCTCAAATACTGATAGAAAGGGGCTTTGAAGACTTCATCACGGTTGCGGTGTTCAAAAAATGTTCAAACGTTTGTCGCATACAAACTGAAATTTATATAATTATCTCTCTAACTTTCCCCATTTTATAGGCTTTCCCGCCTGTCCATTAGTGAAATGATATGTAGTTTCCCTTATTTTTGCCCTTATGAGATAATCACAAGGGAAATAAGGGAAATTTTTTAGTCATTGCCTACCACTTTATCAAGAAGCCGAACCGATTTTCGTTTCGCATCTCTTGTGGAGTGAGCATAGACGTTCATTGTGGTACTGACATCTGAGTGTCCTAACAATTCCTGCACATCTTTTGGGGCAGCTCCATTTGCTAAAAGGTTGCTTGCATAGGTATGACGTAACTGGTGGAAATGAAAGCCTTCAAATCCCTCTAATGTTTTTGCTACCTTTCTGCATACCGTTCCCAAAGTAGTCGGAAGTTCCAGACAGCCATCAGGTCTTAAGCAGACGAAAGAAATTTCTTTATAATCTGCCGGGACTTCCTCTGTTCTGTCTAAGCAATAATACTCGTAGTACACTCTGTTTTTCTCTTTGACCTCTTTGTAGTAGTTCGTGTGATAAAGTTCTCCATACTGCATTCGATTTTTTAACTGCTCTTTCCGGGCATTACGGAAAATCTCTACCAGCGTATCTCCAAAATCAACAATCCTCACTTTTTTCCGCTTGGTTGGTCCGATGATATATTTGCGTTTTGAGCCATCATATCGGATGCTGCGTCTTATGGTAAGGCATTGTTCTTCCAGATTTACGTCCTGCCATGCCAAACCACAGGCTTCTCCAATACGAAGCCCGGCATAATAGGCTATCTGGATTGGAAGTATTGCGGCTGGGTTCTTTTTTTGAAGATACGTAAGCAGTCTTTCATAATCTTCTCGTGAAATTGGTTGGATATTTCCGTCCATGTCCTCATCCGAAAACAAATCAACTTCGTCCGTCTGATACCGCAGTTTAATATACTGCATGGGATTGAACGTAATATACTGTTTTGGAAATACTGCAAAGCGGAAGGACTGCTGCATGACTGCGGAAAAAGAATGGATGTAATCTTTGCTGTAACCCTTTTTCTCTTTTCCATCGGGATGAACTCCCCCAAAGGAAAGCAAATCAAAGAAGGATTGCAAATGCTCAGAGGTTACATTTTTTAATTTCCGTTCTGCCAATGGGTGTTTCTTGATATTTCGGATTGTTCCGAGGTAATTCTCCACAGTACCATTGCTGAGCGTACCTGTTTTTAATTCCTCCTCTGCCCACACATCCAGAAGTTGTCCGACTGTGAGATTTTCCGCTTTGGCAACAAATTTCTTTTTTTCATAATCATCCATTGCCTGACGGAGCAGCTTTTCAGTTTCACTTTTGCTTTCTGTTCCAACGCATTCTTTTTGAACAAGATTGCCGCTTGCGTCCTCTACATAGAAGCGATAGTACCATTTCTTTCCTTTTTTTCTTACAGATCCTTTTGCCATAATCGTATATCTCCTTTCGATATTAGACAATCGGAACTGATGAAATGCTTCGTGCGTGTAAGTATATCATAACTCCGGTTGTCTTACTATACCGATTCGGAATCTTCGTATAAGACTTCTGATAAAAGATTTGCAAGCCTTTGTTCTGCTGTTTTTGGTTTCTTGGAATAGAGCCTTACAACGTCTGCCATCTCATTAAGAGCATTGATGGTAGGAGTGATTTCCCTTAAGAACATAATCTCATTATATTCCTCATTCGATTCAAACCCTATTGTTTTGGCAATATCCGTCTGACCAGCATTCCCCTTGAAATTTTTGCAGGCGAACTGGAAGGAATCCAAAAACAGACCATATTGTTTTAACATCAGCAGTAATAAATCTTTTGAAAAAGCATCTTCTTCTTTGGTAAGGGCAAGCGGTAACTGTTCCAGAATATCTCCCATCGCATCACGAATCTGTAACTCTCTCTTATCCGTAATGTCGGTTTCATATTCATCTGTTTCCCCTTTGAGCCATTCCACAGATACATGGAGTGCTTCCGAAAGACCTTCCAGCACCATTTTTTTCGTATTGTCAATCGAACCATTCTCATAACGCAGGATTGTAGAAGCGGTAACCCCCATCTTTTCTGCGACATAAGGCTGTGTCAGATTCAATTCCAGACGGCGCTGTTTTACTCTGCTGCCTATCAGCTTGCGTAGTTCTTTATCTTTCATGCTGACTGCCTCCTTTTTCGGTATGTATGAATTATAGCATTGTTTTTCCAAAATTGCAATATGCAACATAAAGTTTGTTTTTGATATTTCGTAACGCTTGACAAAAAGATATGAAAAGGATATACTTACATCACAAGAATTGCATAATGCAATTTATAAGGAGGTGATTATATGACGCAAAGAAAAATTGCATTATCCATCGAAGAAGCTGCTGACTATACGGGAATCGGCAGAAATACCTTAAGACAGCTTGTAGAATGGAAGAAACTTCCAGTATTAAAGGTTGGTCGCAAAGTCCTGATTAAAACCGATATTCTGGAAATGTTTATGGAAGCTAATGAAGGTCGTGATTTGAGGGATAGAGGAAATGTAAAAGCCGTAACAAGAACTGCGGCAAATTAAAAAGGCGGCTTCCGAAGAAACCGCCAAAGGTTCTATCAGACCGAAGCCATGATATACCTACACGCAAGAAGATTATACCATGTGCTTCTTCTGATACGCAACCGAGAACTTATGTTTGTGAAGGAAAGGAGAATGTAAGAATGGCAAAATCAACAAAAAGTTATGAAGAACGAATGCTTGAAATGGAAAAGAAGGAACAGGAAAGCCTTGAAAAAGCAAAACGATATGCAGCACAGAAGAAAGAACTTCTAAAACGAAAGAAAGCCGAAGAAAGTAAAAAACGAACCCATAGGCTCTGTCAGGTTGGCGGTGCGGTGGAATCCGTTCTTGGTGCGACTATTGAGGAGGAAGACATCCCAAAGCTGATTGGTTTTCTGAAAAAGCAGGAAGACAATGGGAAATTTTTCTCAAAGGCAATGCAGAAAGAAACAAATACCGATATGGAGGAAGTGTAATGGCGGATGGGATGAGTTTTTCATTCCCTTCATTGCTTTTTCATGAAGGGCGCACTTATGGACAACCAGAGGTCGTCCCAATAAGTTTGCCACAAGTGGCAACCGGTCTGCGCTCACGCTTGCCGGGCTCGTTCCGTCGGCGGGGCTTTCAGCCAGACCTGCTCATGCCACAGGAGGCACTCTTCGCCAGAGAGGCGCATTCCATGCAGGCTGCTATGCGCAGGGCACTCTTACGCAGAGGGCGTTCTGGCAATGCTGCTTTTCTAAAATCGAAAGCAATGTTGCCGGAAATCTATACCGGATGTGCAGAAAGGAGGAATCCAGATATGGCGATTTTTCATTACACAATCAAAATAGTCGGACGAAGTAAAGGGAAATCTGTTATCTCCGCTTCCGCATATCTCAATGGGGATGTGATGAAAAACGAGGAAACCGGGAGAATCAGTTATTACACTTCTAAAAAAGAAGTGGTCTACACCAGTCTGATGATGTGTGAAAACGCACCTCCTGAATGGCAGATAGTACCAGAAGAAAATATAAAACGCTTTCAAAAATCTGTCCGCTACAAAAGGTCAGAAGATAAAGAAGCTGCTTTAGAAAAATTCAAAATCACATTTCAGAAACAAAGATTATGGAATGAGGTATTGAAGATTGAAAAAAGTGCGGATGCCCAACTTGGCAGGTCATTTGAATTTGCCCTCCCAAAAGAATGGAGCAGACAGGAACAGATTCAATATACATCCGACTATATCCAAAAAACATTTGTGGATAAGGGAATGTGTGCTGATTGGAGTATCCACGACAAAGGGGATGGCAACCCCCATGTCCACCTGCTTCTGACGATGCGACCTTTTAACCCGGACCATTCTTGGGGAAAGAAGTCAAGGATTGGGATTTTGTCAGAGATAAAAGCGGAAATATCGTGATTGACGAATCCCACCCGGACTGGTGGCAGGATAAGAAAAACCCTGACCGTCATGGAATCCGTATCCCTGTATTAGACGAAAACGGAATCCAGAAGATTGGTGCAAGAAACCGCCTGCAATGGAAACGGGTGCTGACCGATGCTACTGGATGGAACAATCCCAAAAATTGTGAGCTGTGGCGGAGTGAGTGGGCAAAGGTGTGTAATGAACATCTTCCTTTGCATAATCAGGTTAATCACCGTTCTTATGAAAAACAGGGAAAACTCCAGATTCCTACCATCCATGAAGGTGCTGACGCAAGAAAGATTGAACAAAAATTTCTTGCCGGGCAGGAAATAAAAGGTTCGTGGAAAGTAGCGGAAAATCAAATCATAAAACAGCAAAACACGTTATTGCAAAAGATACTGGACACCTTTGGAAAAGTATCAGGTGCATTATCATTATGGAAGGAGCGATTAAATGACATTAGAAGAAAGCCGGGAAGTCATTCCCATGATGGAATCAATGATAAACCAGATCGAGGAACAGCAGAACCTTATGGCAGAGATGGTACAGGAATTACAGGAAAAAGACAGACAGCTTCTGTCCTTTCAGGAGCAGAACCAGAGTTTGCAGATATTAAACAGCGAGTTATCCGGACTGCTGAATCTTTTGCCAGATACAGAAGAACTGCTTTCCCAGATCGAACAGCAGAAAAACAGAATCGAACAGTTGGAAACCGAGAATCAGCAATGGCAGGAATTAACGCAGAAGCTGAACAACGAGAACAGCTTATTGCTGAAACAGAGCAGAGAATTACTGACCTTAAACAGCAGATAGAGAAAGTGAGGGATATAGATGCGAGAATGCGTAAACTTAGAGAACGTCGGTCAAGTGGAAGAACTTCTACAGATGACAGAACAGATGCAGGACGAACTGGATCAGAAAGACCAGATGATTATGGAACTGAACAGGCAGCTAAACAGATCGCTGACCTTGAACGAGAAATTGAACAGCGAAAACAGAGTCGAGAATATCGAAGCATTGCGGACAAGATTAAGGAAAATAGAAGAACAATTAGCCAACGAGACAGACAGCAGGAAAAGAGCCGACGCAGAAGTCGTGGCATGGAAATTTAGGTATGAAAAAGCGGAACAGGCAAAACGCTATGCACAGACACACCAAAAGACAACAGAGGTAGCTGTTGAGAAAAAAGTGCCCTATGAGAAATGCGATAACTGTGACCGCACTGCTTACCAAAAAGCAAAAGAAAAATGCGATAACCGTAAAATTCAGTTAGAGAAAAAATATAAAAATATGACGGCTGGTTATGAAAGTATCCTGTTTCTGCTGGCATGGTACAGTATAGCCATTACACTATTCACTGCTATCCTTTCTCCAGTTTTCTTTAGTGACTGTATTAGCTTTTTCAGTATGTTTGCTAAAGGAATCTTAAGCCTGTTTCAAAAATTTGTTGCAGGTGCAGATTCTTTCGGACAGTTAAGCAGTGGAATCTCAAATAGTATCATTTCAGGGATTGTGTACTGGCTGATTGTAAGTATTGTTATGGGAATTTTATTTATCATAACGGGATTGCTGATAATCGGGACTGGCTATCAGGTGGGGAAAATCTACCGGAAATATTGCTGGGATATTATCAGCATCATGGTGGTGATAATGAGTACAGCTATCATAATCTATTTCGGAAAATGGATAAAATCAATTATTCCGATAAACCTCATTATGTTGCTACTTCTGGTACATGCGGTTTATATCGGAATCCGATGTTATGTGAAAAACTGGCGAGAAAAACGAGGATATTTTTAAAGTAAAATGGTCAGGTAAAACTGCCTGTTTTTCACAAAACAAATATACTTATTTTTAGTTATCCAGATTTTTAGAGTCTGTGAAAACTGTTCTTTGATTTTTAACACTATTTTTTATAATCTTCCAAATGAATCTGTTTTGATTGATTGACAATTACCGAGCTATTCTAGTATATTTAATCCATAAAGCAGATACAAAATCGCAGATGTGCAGGTGAACAGACATGAAAAATATCCATAGCATTGAATTTTATACTGGAAGCAAGGAAGAACTGCTTCCCGGTTTTGAAAAAGATTTTCCCTATATCGCTTCAAGGGCAGAACTTGACAAGTATATCGGACATTATGTACCGTGGCACTGGCACAAGACAGTGGAACTTTTTTATATGGAAAGTGGTAGCATTGAATATGATACGCCGGGAGGAAAACTGTTGTTTCCGGCTGGAAGCGGCGGCATAGTAAATTCCAATGTACTCCATATGACAAAAGCAATATCGCAGAAAGAAAAGAATATACAGCTACTTCATATTTTCGATGTTTCCCTACTTGCCGGGGAACAGGGAAGCAGGATTGAACAAAAATATATTGCGCCTATCATAACAGCCCCACAGATTGAGGTAATTCCGCTTTTTCCAGGCAATGCAGAAGAAGAAAGGATTTTGAAACTGCTTGCCGCTTCATTTCGTTTATCCAGTGATGAATTTGGATATGAAATAAAACTGCGGGAAACCCTAACAGAAATATGGCTCATGCTTTTTGAACTATCCCGTCCTATGCGTGAAAAAAAGGGGGAACATAATAAAAGCAACGATAAAATAAAGCTGATGATGATATATATTCACGAACATTACAGAGAGAAAATCTCTATCCCGGAACTTGCGGCAGCAGCATACCTAAGCGAAAGGGAGTGTTATAGAGTGTTCCATGACTGTCTGCACATGACACCCGTAGAGTATATAAAGGCTTACCGTCTGCAAGCTGCCTGTCAGATGCTAGCAAAGGGGCAGGAAGCAGTTACCGTTATCAGCCATGAGTGCGGTTTGGGGAGTAGCAGTTATTTTGGAAAGGTTTTTCGAGAATACACACATTGTTCACCCACAGAATATCGGAGAAAATGGCAGAATAGTGATAGATAAGGGCAGAAAAGAAATATTTTTTCTATTCCTTTTGCATTATAATGATACCTGTAAAGTAAATCCGTCATTTACAGGAGGTGAGTGCAAAGTGGTAAAACTGAACATTCTGAACATGAAAAATTTTTTAGATACGGTCAATAGCTGTTCCGGCAAAGTAAATATGCTCTGCCCGGATGGTAAAAAACAAAACATCAATGGGGAAGAAAAGATACAGGGCAGTTTGTGGCGGCAATACTCCCAAAACAAAAACTGTTTGCGGCTTGTTTTAGAAGTTCCGAATCCAACGGACTATATGAACATTGTTTCGTACTATGCCGGGGATTGCTGATTTATCTGTAAATATTTCATCATAAAGGGGCTGGACAGTTTATCTTCCAGCCCCGCCCTTTTGAAAGGAGTTAAAAATGGAGTTGAACATTCAGACCGCAGAACTGGCATTAAGGGAAGCGGCAGAATCCAATCCGGGAGCATGGGCAGAACATTCCCGGTATGTAGCCGAAGCCTGTAAAAACATTGCGTCACACTGTAAAGATTTATCTTCTGAACAGGCGTATATTTTCGGGCTGTTACACGATATTGGACGTTATGCCGGAGTGAGTTCGGAAAGGCATCTGATAGACGGCTATCGTTACTGTATGGAGCGTGGGTGGGGAAAAGCCGCACAAATATGTATATCCCACGCATTTATGATACAGGATATTGCCACATCTATCGGAGAGTTTGATGTCAGTGATGAGGATTACCTGTTTATGAAAGAATTTGTTGCAAATGCGGTATATGATGATTATGACCGTCTTGTACAGTTATGTGACGCATTGGCTATGCCTTCGGGGTTCTGTCTTTTGGAAAAGAGATTTGTAGACGTGACAATGCGATACGGCGTTCACCCAGCGACAATAGACAGATGGAAAAAGATTTTAGAGATTAAAGAACGGTTTGAGGATCAGATTGGCTGTTCTATCTATGCCCTGCTTCCGGGCGTTATGGAAAACAGTTTTCGTTAAGGGGGGATATTGTGTATTACGAATCCAGTGATTTTTTGGAAACAGCGGACAGCGATACGTTAAAGCAGATTGCCCGCACAAGGGAATTAACACGGAAATATTATTTTTCTGATTATAGAGATACAGAAAAACGCACTTCCATTCTTCGGGAGCTGTTGGGCGGAATAGGGGAAAATGTGGCAATCGACACGCCTTTTCATTGCGACTATGGAAAAAATATTTTTTTGGGAAATGATGTGATCGTCAATATGAATTGTACCTTTGTGGATAACAAAACTATCCGAATTGGCGACAGGGTATTGATTGCGTCAAATGTGCAGATTTATACATCTTCACACCCTGTCTTACCACAGGAAAGGTTTGTGCCGGATTGGAGGGAACGTCAGACAACATTTTTTAGAACCTATGCACGTCCGATAGAAATAGAAAGTAATGTCTGGATTGGCGGCGGCTGTATTCTTCTGCCCGGAGTCACTATAGGAAAAAACAGCGTGATAGGGGCTGGAAGTGTAGTTACCCGCCCTATCCCGCCTAATTGTGTTGCAGTAGGAAATCCATGCAGGGTGATACGTTATTTTGATACAGACAGGGAAAGGTGGCAGCATGAAGTATAAGCATATCGTTTTTGACATTGACGGCACTCTGATTGATACGGAATATGCTGTATTACATTCTTTACAGGAAACTATAAAGGGATTGTCCGGGAGAGAGATACCATGTTCTGAACTAAGATTTGCGTTAGGGATTACAGGAACAGACGCTTTGAAAAAACTTGCGATAAAAGACACTTCCTATGCGATAGAATTATGGGATAAAAATATGCGTAACTATACAAATAACATTAAAGTATTTGACGGAATCGTTGAATTATTGAAAAATCTTCTAAGTCTGGATTATGAAATGGGGATTGTCACATCAAAGACAAGGGAAGAATTTACACATGATTTTTGTCCGTTTGGTATCAGTCATTATTTCAAAACAATCATATGTGCAGACGATACACAGGAACATAAACCCAATGCCGCACCGATTTTGAAATATGTGGAATTATCAAAAACAGACCATAGGAAAGTACTTTATATCGGAGATAGCAAATATGACAGTAAATGTGCGGAAAATGCGGGAATTGATTTTGCTTTAGCAGTATGGGGCAGTCATAATAAGCACATAAAAGCAGATTATTTTTTAGAAAAACCTGCCAATCTGTTATCTGCTATCACTTCAGAGAAATTTTATTAGCGATGAAAGATCGAACGAAAATGACTCCGAGGTATATTAAAAAAACTTGCTTGATCAATTATGGTGATTTTGATTAAGTAGCCTGTATGTAAAATAAAGCATACAGGCTACTTGTGGTTTACAATTCCAAAGAATCTTCTGCATCTACCCACATTTGCATATTACCATCAAGATATAATCGTGCATATTCAAGTGGCTCATCAATAGCAAGTGTATTTAATGCGCAGTCTGATCCAGGAGTGGTTTTTAAGTTCTTCTCAGCTTCCCAACAGTCAATGCGGAGCATATAACCGGCATTGGTATAAACATCAATGCTGTTTCTGTGTGGATTGTATTCTGCAAATATTGTTCTCATCGTATCTTATCTCCATTTTTTTAATAATCAGTTATAGAGTTAAATATCGAAAACATTTCAATCAGTTCACCATGTTGTTATTGTTATATGTTATACTGTGTTATGAAATTTTCTTTCCCTTAATTTTTCCCATATTAAGGTTCATGAAAGCTAATGGGAGAATGTAACACAAGGGAAAGAGTAAGGGAAAGTACACTTGCTACAAACTTAGTGTTTTCAAGGGTTTGCGAAGAATTTGATAATCAAATATAATAGTTATTAAATTTCCTAAAATAAGTGGAATATCAACTGGAATTTGACAAGTACCTTATAGCTTCATATTTTCAAACCTATATATCAATTTTTTCTTGATTTAATCATAAAAAATGCTATACCAGCAACTATTATGTATCCGAACAATGAAATAACAGATGATTCAATTCCAAACTCACCACCTGTGATGGCGAAATATTTTGAATTAAGTACATATGTCATTACAGAATATTTATCCATTTTTTCCCCAATGGCTAATCCTCCACCAATAATCACAACGTTCCAGATAGCATGAACTATTCCACTATTCCAAACTGAACCACTTTCTATTGCAATCATCGAAAACATAACGCCTACCATCGTTCCGGCGATAATTACTAATAAACAACTGCCTATTGAAAAATCCTGTCCAAGAACATGTACAATACCAAATAACATTGATGGAACAATTACAGCCACCTTAATATTCCATCTTTTCTTTAATGCATTAAGTATAACTCCTCTAAACACCATTTCTTCAACAAATCCAGCCGCTATTCCGGTAAATGCAACCCCTGCACTTAAAGTATTGAACATCTGATTTCCATTCATATTTGAGGATACATACTTACCGTTGAATATTAAAAGATAACTTCCTTTTATAACAAATGGTAATAATACAGCTATTAAAATCCATCTTATTTTAATAGCAAATTTAGGCATTCCGAAATCCGAAGTCGGCAATTTAATAATTTTGCTAATAAACATTTTCAGAATAAGATATGTCAATCCAACATATATAATTCCAGCGGTAATATTACAAATGCCAGTTGGAATTTTTATTATAACAAACATACTTGCAATGGATTGTGCAATAATCTGTGTGATTATTAAAATAAATATGGCAACAAATGATGTGCTAATTGCTTTTTTTGTACTCATTTCATTTCTCCTTTATAACTTTCGATTGAACAAAATCGCTGCGCGATGGCC
>NZ_JAQCSY010000039.1:0-16337 GCF_027686195.1 Coprococcus sp. AF102-57
TAAAAAATTTTGCCGTTCCTATCCGGCACATGAGGTATGTCGGATAGGTCGGGCGGTTAGGTGTCGGGCAGTTCTACCTTGCCGACAAAAGAATAATAGATTTCGATTTCCTGTCTGCGTAACTTGCCCCGGCGTTTCCCGTCAAGGGCAACGCTTTCATGGACAACGATTTTCTCCACAAACTCCCGCAGCAGAGTAGGGGTAAGTTCTTCAATGGTAGTGTGCCTGCGTACCACATTCATAAACTTTTCAGCGTTTGCGGTGGCTTCCTGCGCTTTGGAAAGTTCTTCCCGCAGTCTGGCGGCACGTTCTTTCAGTTCTTTCTGCTCGGCTTCATAGTCTGCCGACAGCTCTGTGAAACGCTCGTCCGATATGCGCCCGGTTACGCTGTCCTCATACAGCCGCTTGAAGATAGCAGATAACTCGGCTATGCGTTTCTCGGCGGCTTCCAGCTCCTTTTTCTTGGCGGCGTTCCTGCGTCTGTCCCCGTCCTCATTCTGCTCGATTAAAAGCTTCATAAACCGGGCTTCATGCTTTGCCGCATAGCTGGTAACTTTCCGCAGATTGGAGAGTACGCCAGCGGTCAAGAGGTCAGTGCGGATAAAGTGCGCTGTGCAGTCGGCGGTGCGTTTCTTGTAGCTTCCGCAGATATAACAGTCCTGCTTGCGCTTGTCCGTCTGGTATCGCTGCTGGTACATGACGCTGCCGCAGTCGGCACAAAAGAGTATGCCGGAGAACAAGCCCACTTCGTCATAACGGTTGGGGCGTTTGCGCTGCTTGCGTAACTCCTGCACCCGTTCCCACGTTTCCCGGTCAATGATAGGCTCATGGTGGTTCTCAAAAACCGCCTGCTTTTCCGGGGGATTTTCTATGCTGTGTTTCAGCTTGTAGGACGGCTTCTCGGTCTTAAAGTTTACCAGACAGCCCGTATATTCCCGGTTTTCCAGCAGATGAACCACGGTATTGGTCGCCCACTTGCACTCATAGCCGGGGTGGTAGCGGCGGGTGCTGCCCGTCCTGCGGTATTCCAGCGTCCCCGGCGTGGGGATTTGCTGCTCGGTCAGCATACGGGCTATCTTGGTCGGACCGTTCCCGGCAAGGCAAAGGCTGTAAATCTGCCGTACCACCGGGGCGGCTTCCTCGTCAATGATAAAGTTTTCGTCCTCGTCCATGAGGTAGCCATAGACGGGCTTGCTTGTGATGGGCTTTCCGCTCATGCCCTTAGAGCGTTTTACTGCCTTGATTTTCTTGCTCGTATCTCTCACCAGCCATTCGTTAAAAATGTTCCGCAGCGGGGCAAAATCATTTTCCCCCTGTGCGCTGTCCACTCCGTCATTGATAGCGATGAAGCGGACACCTTTCTGTGGGAAAATCATTTCTGTGTACATTCCCACCTGTAAGTAGTTTCGCCCTAACCTCGACATATCCTTGACGATAACTGTCCCGACTTTCCCTGCTTCAATGTCTGCAAGCATGGCTTGAAATCCGGGTCTTTGAAAGTTCGCACCGGAATAACCGTCGTCGGTGTACCAGCGCAGATTAGAAAATCCATTCTGTTTGGCATAGGTTTCCAAAATCCTCTTTTGGTTGGAAATGGAATTGCTCTCGCCTTGCAGCTCGTCCTCATGGGACAGTCTTGGGTAAAGGGCGGTAATGAGTTGCTGGGTGGTCTGTCTTAACATAAATTCCTCCGTTTCCGACAGCCAGCCCCACTATTCCGTACCTTGATTGTACCACATGGGGCGGCTGTCTGTATAGCGGCAAAAGCGTCAAATCTGCTTCTTTACGGTCGGTAAAAATGACGGTTTTTCAATCAGGCTTATCACAGGTCAAATATCCGGCGGCGGCTTCTGCTTCCAGCACTTTCATCATCTTGTCAGCGGCGGTGTCGGTCGCCCCCTCCTTGAAAAAGCCAGACACCACAAGGATTGTGTTGCCTATCCTCGTTTCGGTCACGCAGTCCGGGCGGCGGGCAGGGCGTTTGTTTCTCTGGGTGTCGGTCATAGGCAAATCTCCTTTCCGGCAAGCAGCCGTTTCAGCTGTTCCATTTTTCCCTGTGCGGCGGCTTTCCTCAAATTCTCCCCGGTAAAGCAGAGAGGGGAACACATTTCAAGCAGGCGGTCATAAATCCGGGCGTGGGCGGTGTCCTCCGGGTGCTGCAATTCCTCCAGCGTGAGGTTGGTCGTCACAATCAGCGGCTTCCTGCTCCGGTAGCGGCTGTCAATCACATTGTAGACCTGTTCCAGACCGTATTCTGTGCCACGCTCCATTCCAAAATCGTCAATGATGAGCAGGGGGAAGCTGCAAAGGCGGGAAATATATTCGTTCCTGCCCGCAAAGCTGGCGGCAAGGTCGTTTAATATTGCTGCAAAGTTTGTCATGCACACCGGGACTTCCTGCTCCATGAGGGCGTTTGCAATACACCCGGCAAAATAGCTTTTCCCAGTGCCTACCCTGCCCCACAAGAGCAGCCCGTAGTTCCCGTCCTTTATCTGTTCCCAGCGTGCCACATATCCGGCGGCGTTCTTCATCTGCGGGCAGCTGCCGTTATCGTTGGCAAATGTCCAGTCCTGCATGGTCTTGTCTGTAAAGCCCTGCCGTTTCAGCCGTTCCACCGTTTCAAGGTGGCTGCGCCGCTTCTCGGCGGCTTCCCGTTCCTTACGGGCTGCCCGCTGGCAGTCGCACTCTGACGGGTGGCGGTCACGCCCGAAAAAGGTCTTGCCCTCCGGGAAATAGGCTTCTTTGGGTTTCCGGCATTTGCCGCAGTATAAAAGCCCGTCCTCCCCGGTGTAATCCTCCGGCTCGGCTGTGGTGTCGGTCATAGGCAGTATGGTGTTGTGGATTGTATCGGTCATAGGCTTTCTCCCTCCTTGAATGAATAGTCCGGTATGCCTTTCTTTGGCTTCTCTTTGGCAGCGTCCTCCTGCGCCCACTTGTAAATGGTGGCTGCATGGCTCTGGTACTGCTTCCCGGTGGAAGCGATGTGGCAGGAAAGGCGGTCAAGGTAATACTCCCACTTGCCGGGGAAGTCCTGTTCCAGCTCCAAAAGTTCTGTGTCAGAAAGAAATACATTTTTATATCTGCCATAAGCGGCGGGGGGCTGCCCCTCACTCGCTCCTTTTGTTTGGCTCTCTATTAGGTTGTTTATATTAGTTTGGTTAGGGGACGGTTTTCCGACCGTCATAAGGTCAGTTTTCCGGCTGTCAGTTGGTCGGTTTCCCGCCCTTATGAGGGGCGGTTTTCCGTCCGTCAGTTGGTCGGAAAACTGTACCACTGGGATAGGCGGCACTTTCACATACAGACGGTTGGCGGCAGAAAAGCCCGTCCGTCTGCGTTCCAGCAGCCCGGCAGCGTCCAGTTCGTTCAGTGCGCCCTTTATGGTGGTGCAGCCTTTATCCAGCATTTCCGCTATCTCTGCTATGGGGTAGACAATGTATGTCCGTCCCTCGCTGTCCTGCCAGCCGTTCTTCTGCGAAAGGGTGGAACGGTCTAACAGCAGCGCATATAACTCTCTTGCGGTGTGGGATAGGTCTGTTTCCAGCAGGAAACGGGGGTAAGGCAGGTAAGCGGGCAGCTCCGTTCCTGCGGTCATATAATCAGCGATAGGGTTCACCTCCTTGTGGTGTCTGTCTGTGGGTTCTGTTACGCTTTTAGGGGGCGTTTTTAAGGGAAAAGGATAAATGTATCACGCACCCTTTGACACCCTCCAAAAAAGCCTTGATTTATGCGGGTTTGAAATGCCCTAAAGCGTGACATTTCTCCCTTTGTTTCCGCTTCCGTTTGGCGGCGTTTATCCGCTTCATGCGTCCGGCGCAGTCCGGGCAGTATTTCCCCCGGTTGGATTTTGGGAAGAAGAACGCCCCGCAGACAGCGCAGCGTTTCCGGCTTCCCCGGCGCAAGAGGGCGGCTTCCAGTGCTTCATCAAGGGGCAGGACAGCGGCGGTAAACCAGCGGCAGAGCAGCGAATAGCTGATACTCTGTACACACACGCAAGGCTCGCCGTCCTCCAACAGCAGGCAGTTCCCGCTGTCATAGTTGCAGCACTCATGCACAAGGCGGCGGGCTGCCCGGTACTGGCGGTAGTCCATGCGGGGGATATTACCGTTCATGGCTCTGCTCCTTTCTGCGCTGCGGCTCGCTCCGGCGTAAAATCTGGTCGATATTGCCCTTGACAGTCTGCAAGCGGCGGTACTCCTCCCGTTTTGCCCGGTAATCGTTGTAGCCGCTGTTTTTCTCTTTGATAAGGCTTTCAATCTCTGCTTGCAGGGATTTATAGCTCGGCAGCTTGGAAATGCCGTTCTCCCTGAAATAGCGGGCGGCTGCGTCTGCTATGATAAAGTCACTTTCATGCTTCTGACGGTAGGCTGCTTTTGCTTTGGCGTTTTTCTGCTGTTTCAGCCCGTCCCGGACAGGGCGGGTCTTGGAATAGGCAAGCACCTGCCGTTGCAGCTCCTTTTTCCCGTTCAGCGTCTTTTCCACCTGCTTCAACCACGCAAGGCTTTCCTGCATGGCGGCATAGGCGGCAGAACAGGCTTCGTCCAGTTCCTCCGGGGAGGAAAAGCCGTACTGCTGATAGGCGGTAACGGTAGCTGCCATTTGCTTTAGGTTGTGCTTTGCCGCCCAGCGGTCATAGCCCACGCCCTTGCCCTCGGCTCGCTTGGCTTCCCGGTCAACCATGCGCTGCAAGGTGTTGTCTGCCGGGGTGGTTTTTGCAGCTTTTTCCCCTTGTAACGGCTTTTTAACTGCGGCAGGGTATTCGGGTATGGCTTTGGTCTGTTCGGCAGCTCTGTGGGCGTTCTGCGTGAGCAGGGCAAGGACAGCAGCCTTGTCAAAATCGTCCCCCAGCTTTCGGGCTGTGATAGGCTTTGTCCTGTCCGGCGTGAGGTAGGAAAGCCGCCCCCGGCTCTCCTTGACGGTCACACCCTCCCGCAGCAAAAGGGAAGAAAACTCGTCAAAGCTGCCAGCTTGGGAAAGTGCCTGCCGTATCGTCCGGCGCAGCTTCGCCTTGTCCGTTTCAAACTTGGTGGGCTTGGTCGGCTGTCCGGCGGCTTCTCTGGCGGCGTTCTCTTTGTCAAGGGCAAGCTGCCCTTTCTTTGCCGCCCAGTATTCCCGTTCGGTTATCCGTTCCTTGCTGCCGTTCAAGAGGTCGATTTGGTAAAGCCCCTCCCGGTGGCACATTTCCATGACTTCGCTCTTGAAATATTCCATAGCGGCGTTGGTGCAGCGGTGCTTGCAGCCCTCCAGCGTGTCGGCTGGTCTGTCCATGTAGGGCAGAAGCGGGACTTCGTAAATCCGCAGGGAGTTGATGACGATATGCACATGGATATTCCCGCTGTGGTTATGCCCGTCCGGGTGGGTGCAGATTAGGGCTTGGTGTCCGGGGAAATGCTCCTTGCAGAACTGCTCGCCCAGCTCCTGCGCCCGGTCTACGGTCAAGCCGTTGTCTGTCCCGTCCCGTGGGTCAAAGCTGATGATATAGTGGTGGCTTTTCACATCTTCCCGTTTTTGGTTTTTCTCATAGCGGAGATTGGCTCGCATACAGGCAACAGCGAAATCCTCGCCCCCGCAGTTGAGGGAAGAAATGCGGTAATCCTCCCTCGGTATCAGCCGCCCGTTTTCATCAAGGGTGGCTTTCATGGTAAACTCGTCATGCTCAAATGTGAGATAGGCTTCCGCTGCGCCATAGTCGGCGTTTTTAGAGCTGATATGTTTGAATGTTGCCAACAGCGTCACCCACTTTCTGCAAGACTTCAAACTTTAGGGCAGCAAGGTCGGAAACCGCCGCCCGTACCTCCCCGGCAAGCTGCGGATAGGGACTGTGCCACTCGTTCAGCGTCCGGGCTATCTGGTTTAAGTTGCCGCCGATCCTCCCGTATTCGGCGGTCAGCTTCCCGACAGCGGCAAGCAGCTCGTCATTGATGGGGGAAACGGTTATGATGGGGCGTATGGCTGCCCCGGTTATGGCTTGCCGGATAAACTCGGCTTGGCTCATGTGGTAAGCAGAAAGCCGCTGGGCAAACTCGGCGTATTCTTCCTCGGTCATGCGTGTTTTGACTACCCGGCTGCGGTGCGGCGTGTTGTATCGTTTCATAGGTGGTTGACCTCCTTTCTGTGCGTGGTGTCCTCTCACTAATAGGAGAAAAACAGGGTGTGAAGCGGAACTGTTTTTGAAAAATCCGAAAAATATTTTGAGGGGTTTTTCAGCGGCGCAAGCCGCATAAGCAGGGTTTGGGGAAGGCACTCCCCAACAAGATTCCCGCAGGGGCAAAATGAGCGATAAGCGAATTTTGGCACCTCGGTAGAATCTTGCTCTAAGAAACTGCCGGCCTGCCGTTCACTTGCTACTGCCACTTTTTCAGAAAATCTATAACCAGCTTTTTTTATAAAAGGCTGCGGGCTGGCGTTTTTCCCTTACTCCCTACAAACCACAAAAGAGCAGAATGGACGGACTTTCCGGCAAGAACTTTTCCGGCGGCTCGGTCTTTCCCGACAATAAGGCGTTTCGGAAGCTGCGTTTTGCCCGCTGTCTGAAAAAAATGGCAGCCTTTTTTGGTTTCACTGTCTAATACGGAACTTTTGGAAATTTGCCAAAAATGGACGCAAAAAAAGCAGCAAATCTTTTTCGGATTTACTGCTTCATGTGCCGCTGCGGTGCGGCGGGATGGATATTCAGTTGAAATAAAAGAGGATGGTGGTACTTTAGTCTATCGACTCTTTACTAACTATTAGGTAATCTTGAAAGATTTTCCTTGAATTTATCTAAAGAATGTTCATTGTTTCCCGCAAAAATAAGTGGAATTGTATATTCATATGATATGCCATTTTCATAGTCCGATAATTGTATTTTTATAGTATCATCCCTCTCATCTTTAGGTGCTATATATATGAATGAATTTTTATTTATATCAGATATTTTCCCTTTTTCAGAAGAAACAGTATAACCCCAGTCTGTTAAATTTGTCTTTATTGTAACTTCTGTTTCTGTTTCTTTTCTAGTCTGCAATGCTGTTTTATCGATTTGGATATCAAAAGGAGTCGAACCTAACAATTCACTGTTTATATTTACAAGTTCTTCTCCATTTGTTTTAGAAATATTAGATTCATCTTCATAATTTTGTTGAGATTCATCTTTTGGTGTTTCTCTGTTACATCCTAATAAAAAGCATAAAATAATTAGTACTAATACAGAAAGTTGTTTTTTTTGCATTTATTTCTCCTTTCATATTATCAAAGAAAGCACTGAGAGTACTTTCAAGAAATTATGAAATATTCTCAATGCTTTCTATTTTTTCCATTAAATATCAACAAAAATCACTCGATGTCCATGCATACGCATTGAACCAACTGAATTATTTACTTCTGGTTTAAAGTATACTTCATTTCCCATCTCGCCAGTATTAAATTCAATACTCGGAGACACAAGATATGCCCAATTACTATCTTTTACGCTCTGTCCATCAAGATCGATAAGTTTTTCAAAATAGTCGGATAAAACTTTCCAACCAACTTGCCACCAATTTACTTTCCGCTCACTTTCATTAGTTTGTGTCGCTTCTGCCTTTGCTTCCGGCGATAACTCACTTGCAAAAGTCGTCGTACTTGCACCTATACATAGCGTTCCTATAAGTGCCAATGATATAACCTTTTTAAATATCTTATTCATACAGTTCACTCCTTTCTTGAAATTATTGAATTCGAATAATAGGATACAATTTAAGAACTATAAGGGTGTTTCATTTTATAATTAGATATATAATCATACCAACTGAACAAATAATAAAAAATACACCACCAATCCGCATTAATACTAAATATAGTTCGGTTGGTTCACCATTTTTTACTGTGAATAAATTTTCTATTTTCCATAATATTTTAGGATAACAGACCATACAAACTCCCAAAATCAATAATACCAACACCCATAAATAGTCCACCAAATTTCCCTCCTTTCAACTAAGTATCCTTGTATACATTTCTACACTATATCTTAGGATAATGTTACCATGAAAATGCCGATAAATCAAGCGTTATTCACGATATGATATGTAAAACCTCAAAAGATTTCGTCATTTTTAACAATGTTTGTTTGGAATAGTAGGGCTGCATATCAATTTTTATATGCTACTTTATGACACATAAGCATTTGCCGCAGGGTTGTCCGACCCGTAACCTTCCAGAAGGTTGATGACGCCCCATACCGCCAGACCGGCACCAAGAGCCATAACCAGAATTTTGAGAATGTCGATTGCCTGATTGAAAAATTCCATATACGTTCCTCCATTTTGTTTGTTTGATGGTTTTGGGTACAAAAAAAGCCGCCCACATCGGCGGCGCTTCGGGTCATCATGGCCCGAAGTTACACGAACTCGTCGCTGTCCAGATCATCGAAGTTCAATAGGTCAGCTTCTTCGTCTGTGTCGGAGCCATCCACTTCGTACACCGTGTATTCGTCCTCCGGCTTTAGTCTCAATGGCCGGTGGCGGAACAGGCTTTCCAAGCGGAAGGCGTTTTTCTTTTTATCAAATTCGGCTGTGTACTTGTAATTCGGGTGCTTTTTCAAGTCATACTTCGGGGACAGGAAGGGCGGGAGCCCCCGAAGCTGCAAGATACATTTATCCCCGGGCATGGTGGTGATCTCGCTGGTGGTCATCAGCTCCCGGCCAAGCCGCTGCATATTCTGGCTGTAACTTTCAGACTGTCCACGGCTTCGGCCCTCGGTCTGCATAGAGATGGTGGCCTTGCCCAGCCAGTTTTCCGAAATATCCTTTAGGGTGGAAGCCTCCCGGCCTCCGAGGAATACGATACTGTCCATGTTGCCCATGATGGTTTCGGAATGGTCTTTGTACAATGCCTTGCACTGGCTCATAGCCTGATAAAAGAGCGTCAGGCTGATCTCACGGGAGCGGATGACGGCCACGATCTTTTCCAGCCCCGGCACCTGCCCGGTGTTGGCAGCCTCGTCCCATAGCACCCGCACATGGTAGGGCAGACGCCCGCCATAGGTGTTGTCAGCCCGTTCACACAGAAGGTTGAACATCTGCGAAAAAGCGAGGGCAACCAAAAAGTTGTAGGTGGTGTCCGTGTCGCTGATAAGGAAGAACAGAGCCGATTTTTCATCCCCCAGCTTATCAAGCTCCAGCTCGTCATAAGACATGATCTCCCGAAGCTGGGGAATATCAAAGGGAGCCAGTCTTGCACCGCAGGAAATCAAAATGCTTTTGGCTGTCTTGCCGCTGGCGAGCTTGTATTTCTTATACTGCCTCACGGCGAAGTGCTGGGGGCTGCGGCGTTCCAGCCCGTCAAACATATAGTCCACCGCATTTTTGAAGGTTTCGTCATCCTCCCGGACTTCCATGCTGTTTATCATTTCCACCAGCGTATTCATGTTGCGTTCCTCCTCCGGCCCCTCAAAGACGATGTAGGCCACAAGGGCGCAGTACAAGAGGGTTTCGGCTTTGCTCCAGAACTCGTCGCCCTCCTTGCCGTCGCCTTTGGTGTTGGCAATCAGAGCGGTAACGAATTTCAAAACATCGCTTTCCGTCTTGATATAGGCCAGCGGATTATAGTGCATGGATTTTGAAAAGTCGATACTGTTGAACACTCGCACCCTGTATTTCTCCCATTGAAGAAACCGCCCGCACTGGTCGAGGGTGCCGCCCTTCGGGTCTACCACCACATACGAGGAATGGGCTTGAAGGAGCTGCGGGGTCAGCCAGAACCTTGTCTTGCCCGAGCCGGACGAGCCGATGACACAGGCGTTTAGGTTCCGGGCATTGGCGGGTATCTTCGGACGGGTGTTCATGGTAAGGAACTCCGTCCCGGTCAGAATGACATTGTTCTGAAATTTAGGGTCTACAAACGGCTTTATATCCTCCTTTGTTCCAAAGCGGGCGGTGCCGTACTCTGCATCCCGCCGGAATTTTTTCGCCTGCCTGATCTTTGACTGTATCAGCAGATACACCCCAGCCGCACCGGCAAGGCCCACCAGCAGGTCAATACCTCCCAGCCCCGGCCAGTAGGTTTCAAAGGCTTTGGGGAAGGTATCAAGCATCCCCATGAGCTTTGTCCCGAAGTCTGTGCCGGGGGCGATCCGGTAGGCCGTCCCGATTTTGGAGAAGAACCAGAACACAAAGAGGTACGGCAGGTTTGGGAGCACATATTTTCTGATCTTGTCACTCAACGTCCGTCCTTCACCGCCTCTCTGGTTCGCTGCTTTTCCTTTGACTGTGTCCTGATCTGCTCCGTGAATTTCCGAAGCTGGCCGAGGATGGAAGCCTTGTCCTGCTCTTTGTTCAGCACCTTTGCGCTGTACTTCTGGAAGGCCGCCGTGATAGCGTCCGCCTGATTGGCTTTGAAAAACAGCAGGTAATGACCGGGGCTCACTTTATGGAAAGCGTAGTCCACATGGAACTCCTTCGCAATCCGGTCAAAATCCTTTGGGGCTCCCACATAGGGCATGGCGCTTTTGCCGCCATAGTGGTTCATCAGCTTTTTCACGCTCTGGCGTCCCTGCGGGGTCAGCGCCTTCCGGTGGTGCTTTTGCAGCGCCCGCGCTACCTTCCCAAGAGCGGCAGCCAGCACTTTCCCCGTGAGCTTCGTTGTCCTGATCGAAAGGGCAACCGTTTTTTGGTTTACTTCTTCCTGCATAAAACCTCCTTTCCGTCGGGGTTCCCGCTATCCGGGAGGCCCCCGTACAATCTCGGGGAACAGAAAACCTCGGGCCAATGTGGCCCGAGGCTTACCGCTCGGCATCCCTGCCGGACGGAGCTTTCTTTTCCGGCTCCGTCTGGACTTTTTCGCCCTGTTCCCGCATGGTCTGCAAGATAGAGGGCTTCTTTTGAAGCTGGGAGGGCTTTTCGCCGGACAGCGGCTTGATACATTCCAGTCGGTCAGCCGCCCGGATGGCGTTGTCCGTGAGCTGCCTCTGCCATGCGCCCACGCTGGGAGCCCAGCGGAAACCATTGCTTTTCAGCTCAGCCCGGGTGTCCGCGTCAGGCTTTCCGTCAAAGAACACCTGCAAGCGGTTGTCCTCCCGGTTCATTTCCACACGGCCCCCATCGAACTCCCAGCCGGAAAATTCCTGCTGTGCCTGTTTGGAAAGCTGTTCGATACGGGCCTTTACCCGGCGGATCTCCGCATTGTTGTTGGTAAGCTGGTAACTTTCAAAGGGCCTCGGGTCGCTCCGCCAGCTTGACGCCATGCTTGCTTTCAGCTTTTCAATCTGGTCCGGCGACAGCAGCGCACAGCCGTCCAGCTTGCCATGCTTGCGGTAATAGGCGTTGACCTCCTTCATAATGAGCTGGGAGCGTTCCAGCCCGTCCAACTTCTTCTGGAGCTTTTCAATCGCTGCCGGGTCATCGGCGCTGATCCCGCCCATGCCGGTACTGCGTATCTTATCCAGCAGCCCTTGAATATACCGCCATTCCTCCATGTTGCTGTCCCGGGCCCGGTTCTGTTTTTCCTTCTTTCCCACCGGGAAATTGGCAGGTCCGGCGATCATCACAGAGGGAACTCTTGCGTCAATGGCAAAGCCCTGGTTCATGTTTTCGGCCAGCTTGCGGGCGTAGGTGTCTAACAGATGGTCGATCTTCTCATGGTACATGGGGTCCACCCGGGATTTCTGCTGTTCCGCTATGGCGGCGGCCTTGTCCACCATTGCCCGGTATTCCGCCGTTGCGCTCCCTTCCTTGTAGTCGGAAAAGCTGTTCATTTCTTTTGCCCGGCGGGCGGCCCCTTCATTGATAGAGTAATAGTTGATGGTATGCACCTCCTTCATGCTTCGGGCCATGCTGGCCCGAAGTCCTACCGTTCTTCATGGGAAGGCCCCGCCTTGTCCTTTTTCGGAGCGGGCGGGGCTTCTTGAAACCGTTTGAGTGCAGCGAGAATGGAGTGGACAGGCTCGGCCTTTTCAGGATAGGCAAATATCCGGTGTTCCGGCGGAATGTCCTGCGGCCCGTGGTAATACGCCTTGAAGCCCTCCGGGACTGCCGACACGTACCCACCGGGAGCGAATACGCCGCCCTCGTTGATACGCACATCCCGCCCGTATGCCTCATAATCGAAGTAGTTCTGAATGTGCTCCGGTATGTCGATGGTCCCAAGCTCGTCGGCGTAAAGACGGCCCAGCCCTTCATCATCAGAAATATCCGGGTAAAAGCGGTACAGGTCAAGGTTCTGGGTCAGGTTTATCAAATCCTTCACGCTCCGTGTGTGGTTTCCCAAGACAAGAGCGGCTTCAAAGGTTTCCAGTCCGCCCTTATCCCGTACTTCCAGCAGGGCGTGGCCCAGCTCGTTCAGCTCGTCGATGTCCTCACATTCGTAGAGATAATCGTAGAGCCCCAGCACATCACTGTCAAAGCTGGTAAAGAACACTTCGCTGTACCGTTTCCCGTCTATCCCGATTTTGGCAAGGGCGGCCTGCAACTCCTGTGTCGTCATGGGGAAATGTACCGTTGTCCCTACCTCGATCCCCATCAAGGGGTACAGGGCGGTGTTGGTTATATAGGCTTCAAACATGGGCTCATTCCTCCTTTCCGGCCCGGTCAGCCAGCACCTCATAAATCCCGGCCATAATGTAATCGGCGCAAGGGAGGGCAATCGCATTTCCCAGCGCCTTGTAACGTTGCAGAGGCCGGATCTCCACGCCGTCCGCCCCGTACTTTGTCCAGCCCTCCGGCAGCCCCATCAGCCGTTCACTTTCTGTTTCCGTCAGAAAACGGATACAGCCGCCCTCCGGGTCGCCCTCATACCAGAAGGCAAAGGGCGTTACATCACTGGCTAAAAGAGTGGGAAAAGGGTCAGTTGGTAATCCGAAGCTGTTTCGGAAGGCCGTTTCTTCCTGCCTTTTTGCCGCTCCCCGCATACGGAAGCACTGAAAGGGGTGGATGACTGGTATCTGCCGCCCTGTTTCAAAAGAAGCTGTTCGATCTCCTTCGGCGGCGGCCCGCCCGCCCTCTCCGCAAGGCGGAGGAAGTGGGAGCATTGGACGGGGCTTAAATAGTATGTCTGCGGCACGTCTGCCTCCAAAATCCGCCACGACGAAAATCCGCTGCCTTCGTGCCAGCCTTCGGGAGCCTGCCCAATACTGGGCGTCCATGAGCCGCCAGCACACATCAGGCGTTCCCCCTCGCACCATTCCGGCGTTTCCCCATCTTCCCGAAGGAGGCATTGGAACTTCGGTGTCCGAGAAGGCGGATAGGACGGCTCTAAAGTCCATCCGGTCATTTGTAGAAAACGCTCCCATGACGTTTTCCCAAACAGCGATAGCTGGATATAGGTTATCAGTAGCATCCCTCATTTCCTGTATGATACGAAACGCCTGATAGAACAGGCTTGATTTTGCCCCGGCAAGGCCGGAGCGGTTGCCAATCAGAGAAAGGTTCTGACAGGGGGAACCGAAGGTAATTATATGGACAGGTGGGATTTTCCCGCCGTCCACCTTCGTAATATCCCCCAAATGCACCATGTCGGGAAAGTGCCTTTTGGTTATGGAGATGGGCGCTTTTTCAATCTCACTGGCCCATACCGGACGGATACCGCACCGGGAAGCAGCCAGAGGGAACACGCCGATCCCGTCAAAAAGGCTCCCCAGCTTAATGTCCGGCATGGCCCGGGGTGCCGTGTCCCTTCACGGCAAGCACCCCTTCCAGCGTTGTCGCCGCAATGCCCAGCCGTCCGGCAACCGCAATATCGTTTTTTACATCCTCGTCCACAGCGCTGCCGCAGACGATCAGGGTATGGGAGCGCCGCAGCATATCCCGGCGCATATCAATCCCGGCTTTGTGTTCCTCGGGAACGCTGTCATTCAAAAACAGCGGCAGATACAAGAGCGGGCAGATCGGGGAAAAACCCGCCTCATAAGCAAGACGGCAGTAGTGGGCCGCCAGCTCCATATCAACATCCGGCTCGCCGCTCCATGCGGCGGTCAGGTACGCTAAAGGTCGTTTCATTGGTTGAGCCTCCATTTCTGTTTTGGTTTAGGGAAAAGCAAGGTATCGCCCAACCCCTCCGCCCCTTCCCCCGGGAAGGGGAACGGCTCTGGAGAATTTATATCCCCGTCGCTTGACCGGGAAAAAGCATAACCGGAAGAAATCCGTCAAGGGTGCCTCCGGCACCGCCTGCGGCGGCGCTGCCCTTGACTGATTTTCCCGGCTATGCTACGGAATAACTGGCGACGGGGAATCATTTATATCTCCAGAGCTTCGGGGCGCGGGGCAGAGCCCCGCAATCCTCGGGCCATGCTGACCCGAAGTTTTAGCTTACTTTTCCTGTTCGTTTTTCTTCTCCGGCTTTTCGTGTTCCTTCTGCTGACCCTTCCAGTCGTCCAGCAGCTTGATGATCTGGTCCTTCATTTCCCTCGGCGTAGTTTCCTTGCCGAAATACTTGCTCAGTTCCGCACCTGTCAAAATCACTTTGTCTACCTCCTTTTTGTCCTCCATCATAATGCCGTCGATTACATCCCCGTTGAGTAGCTTCTTTTCGTCCAACTCACGCATACGCTTTGCCTGCGCCTGTGAAGGCGAGGACTGCTGGCTGTCAATGGCAACGGCGATATAGTTCTGGTTCTTTTTGCTGACATAGGAAAGCTCCACCGCCGTAGTAAAGCCCAGCTTTTTTTCATCCATCAACTTCATCAGGTCGGGAACCAGCTCATTGAGACGGATATACCGCTGCACCTGCTTGACCGCCATCTTATTGCGCTCGGCCACGATCTCGTTGGAGCGTTTACCTGCGTCCTTCGGGTCAATCTGGCCCGAAGTGCGGGAGCCCTGGTGCTTGATGGCTTCAAGCTGCATTTTTAAGGCTTTGGCTCGCTCACTGGGGAGGATTTCTTCACGCTGGTTCAGATTGTCCTCCACCATCTGTGTGATGGCTTCATCATCTGTCAGGTTTCGGACGATACAGGGCATATCCGCATATCCGGCAAGCTCACTGGCTTTCTGGCGGCGGTGGCCGGACACGATCTCATAGCCGCCATCCTCACGGGGACGGACGATAGCGGGCTGGGTCACGCCCTTGTCCTTGACGCTGGACACCATAGCCCGCATTTCTTCATCATCCCGGACTTCAAAGGGATGGTTCTTGAAGGCGTGGAGTTCGTTCAGCTTGATATAGACGATCTGCTCCTTGCCCCGGCGTGGAGCATCCTTTGGCTTTTCGGGTCCTTTCGGAGCGGGAGCGGCCTGTATCGTTGGAGCCGTTTTTTTCTCCGGTTCCTTTTTGACCGCCTTTTCCGGTTTCTGTGCGGGAGCTTTGGACTTCGGGGCTGCGTCCTTGTCCTTATTTGCTTTCGGGGGACGGCCCCGGCGCTTCGGCTGTTCCGGCTCTTTGGGTTTTTCCTCTGCTTTTTTCGGAGCCTCCGGCTGCTTTTCCGGTTTCTCCGCTTTTGCCGGGTCAGGCTTTTCCACGCCGGGAGCTGCCGCCCGTTCCTCGACTTTCTTTTCCTTCATAATTTCAGCGAAGTTATAGACAGAAACCTGTGGGTTCTTTACCTCTGGTTCCGTCTTTTTTTCCGGCTCCGGGGAAACGGAAACCTTCCCCGGCTCTTTTGGGGGAGCGGGAGGCGTTTCCTTGCCCGGCCCGCTATCCGTTACCGGCTGTTCCGGCGTTTTTGTGGTTTTATCATCTGCCATAAGCATTTACCTCCTGTTTTTTGGCATGAAAAAAGGGGCTCAACTTTTCAGTCAAGCCCCCGTGGGAAGTTCCTCCTTTCTCCGCCATGATACAAAAATACCGCCCGTAGTCTCGTTTGGGCGGTACTTTGTGTAAGATTGGCAGTCCATTATTAAGCTTTTTATTATGTTCCCTTTGTACACCGTTGCAAAAAATAGTGTATAATCGAATAGTACTGCTTGCAAACCCTTGAAAAATAAGGAGATTTTGATATGACTGGTGATTTAACACCGACTGCCCGATAATTTTAATCCTACAAAAACGCGATAAAGCGCGTGGTTGAGGGATTTTTTATGGTCGGAAAAGCTGTCTGAAAGTTCTGACAATGGCATGGAGTGTACTGTAGTGTTGTGGAGTACATTGGAGTACATGGTCAAAAAATGGTCACAAATACTTTTTCCCAAATGCATACTCATGCATATTGTGTAACCTTTTTTAATGTTAGTTCTCCTATGTTTGTATAATTATTTCGTTTTTTATTCTAATTCAATTCATTTTTATCTTTTCAACTGTTAAATCTAAATTTTGCGTTTCTGCAAAATTGTTTATACAATTTCCTGAGATCAGGTATTTTATACATTGAAATAAAAAGAAGGTTTCAATTTATGAATATCAATAACAGTAAATATATCTTCTATGATGCCGGGGTCAAAACATAGCGTTTT
>NZ_JAQCSY010000004.1:0-189366 GCF_027686195.1 Coprococcus sp. AF102-57
GGCGCAGGGCATTCGTCCACTGGACGAATCTGGCTCCATCTTCTGCTTCCTTACCTTTTATGCCTTTTTTTATTTACCAGATACAATACAATTCCACCTGCTACGATCACCATGGAGATCCACTGGGAGGTTGAGAACATCCCAACTCCCCCTCTGTTATCATTTCTTAAAAACTCAACAAGGAATCTTCCTACACCATACAGCAGCATATACAGAAAACCTACACTTCCCGGTGTACCGTCTTTTTTATTCTTTCTATAATATAGAAGTAACACGATCATGATCAGGAAATCGCCTGCAGACGAAATAAGCTGTGTAGGAATCAGTTTTACACCTGCCGGAGCAAGCCCGCCTTCCGGGAAGATCACACCAAATCTGGAGGTTGTCTCCCTTCCATAGCAGCATCCTGCAAGAAAACATCCGATTCTTCCAAATCCCTGTGCCATCGAAATACTTGCCACAGCGAGATCAAAATATTCCAGAAAATAAAGCTTCTTGATTCTGCAATATACAATTGCTGTCAGAAAACCGGCAATAATTCCACCATATACGACAAACCCTTCTGAACCGAGTACCGTCTTCGGATCCCTGATAAATGTCTTAAACTCCACGATCACATATAGAATTTTTGCACCTAAAAAACCGCCGATTACACCATAAATTCCAATATCCACAATTGCTTCCGGATCCAGTCCATTCTTTTTTGCGCGATAAGAAGCCATTGCCACACAACAAAGGATACCGATTGCGATCATCAGTCCATATCCATGTATCGTAAACTTTCCTATTGAAAACAGATCAATTTTCACGCTTTTTTCTTCCTCCCTTTTATCAATCTATTTATCATTGTATGGATTATCCCTTCATTTGTCAATCTTATCCTTTTAGATACTATCTGCTATTTTGTTACTGTTCA
Source organism: Coprococcus sp. AF102-57 (assembly GCF_027686195.1). Lineage (NCBI taxonomy): Bacteria > Bacillati > Bacillota > Clostridia > Lachnospirales > Lachnospiraceae > Coprococcus > Coprococcus sp. AF102-57. The sequence goes on from NZ_JAQCSY010000004.1 coordinate 917, forward strand.
CAGTACCTGCGACCAGCAACGCATCTCGCCATTTTAAATCGCCTTTGGCGATGGGCGAGATGCCATTCAAAATAAAACGTGCATCCTCCGTGCCAATCAGCGTAGTGATTGACACGGGAGTGAACAGTAACGCTATTTTGCCTCTTAATCCAGCAATGGGGCATGATTCAGAGAATCACCCCCCACGTTTAGAGCTATCATTACATTGTTCTGCCTTACAGAAGATTCTTCATACTCTTCAGCCCAATTGCCAGAGTTGAAGTATTGTGTAAAAGTGCTGATGTCGTCGGCTGAATCACACCGGTTACTCCGAGTACGATCAGACCGGAATTGAATCCAACGATAAAGCGGTAATTACTTTGGATCCTCTTCATCAGCCTATTGCTGAGACGTCTTAAGGTCACGATCTGTCCAAGATCATCTGCGCCTACCGTAATATCTGCAATCTCACGTGCAATCTCTGCGCCATTGCTGATCGCAATTCCCACATCTGCCGCTGAAAGCGCCGGAGAATCATTGATACCATCGCCGATCATAATAACTTTTCTTCCGGCTGCTTTTTCTTTTTCTACAAATGCAGCCTTATCTTCCGGCAGTACTTCTGAATAATATTCATCCACACCGACACGCTTTGCGATCGCCGAAGCTGTACGGTCGCTGTCACCTGTCATCATAACAATCTTTCCAAATCCTGTTTTCTTAAGCTCGGCAACTACTGTCTTCGCCTCTTCTCTCAATGGATCTTCAATACAGATCACTCCTGCAAGCTGATTCTCGATTGCAAGATACAGATGTGAATATTCTTCCGGAAGACTGTCAAATAACTCCTGTTTTCCTTCCGGAATTGTACATTTTTCATCTTCAAATACAAAATGAGAGCTTCCGATAATTACATTTTTATCATCAATCGTTGTAGAAATTCCATGTGCAACCACATACTCTACCTTGGAATGCATTTCTTCATGATCCAGATTTTTCTCTTTTGCTGCATTTACTACTGCTTTTGCCATAGAATGTGGAAAATGTTCTTCCAGACACGCTGCAATACGGAGCAGTTCATCCGGTGTTCTTCCATCAAAGGGAACCACATCCACCACGGTAGGTGTTGCTTTTGTAAGTGTACCAGTCTTGTCAAATACGATCGTATCTGCCTCTGCCACAGCTTCCAGATACTTTCCGCCCTTTACGGTAATATTGTAAAGGTTTGCTTCACGAATTGCAGACAGCACCGAAATCGGCATTGAAAGCTTAAGGGCACACGAAAAATCTACCATCAGGATTGAAAGGGCCTTTGTGACATTTCTCGTCAGCAGATAGGTAAGAGCTGTTCCACCAAGTGAATACGGTACAAGCCTGTCTGCAAGATGTTCTGCCTTGCTTTCTACTCCTGATTTTAACTTCTCAGATTCTTCAATCATCGTAACGATCTTATCGAAGCGGCTGTTTCCACTTACCTGTTTAACTTCAACTGTGATCTCACCTTCTTCGACCACGGTTCCTGCATATGCATAGCTTCCAACCGTCTTGCGGACAGACACTGACTCTCCGGTAAGAGATGCCTGATTGATCATCGCTTCACCATCCACGATATCGCCGTCAAACGGAATCACAGTTCCCATACGAATCACAATCCGGTCTCCTGCTTTTATCTTGGATGCAGGAACCAGAACTTCCTGATCTTCTGTCTTCAGCCATACCTTACTTACGTTCAGAGACATGGTCCTTGCCAGGTCATCTACGGATTTCTTATGTGTCCACTCTTCCAGAATCTCACCGATTCCAAGCAGGAACATGACGGATCCGGCTGTACTGAAATCCCCACGTGCAACGGATACACCGATTGCAGTCGCATCCAGCACCGGGACCTCAACTTTACGTGCCCACAGACACTTGATTCCCTTCCAGATATACTTCAGTGACATGACCGATGTATAGCATGCATTCAGTGGATACGGAAGGAACCATTTTCTCGCATAATGAAATACTACTTTATTGAACAGCTTTTCCTGATACTGTGCATTCACTTCACGACCTGAAGTTGCAAGTACATCTGCCGGAACTTCCACTGTCTGATAGCGAAATTCCTGCAGAAGACGAATTACCTCTTCTCTGTCACCGGTATAATTAATGACTGCATCACAGGTTCTGTCATATACCTTTGCTAATTTGACTGATTCATTGCAGAGCAGATAATACTGTAATATATCAGCCTGTTCATATGTCATTCTTTTTTGAGAAAGCCGGACTCTCATCCGGCCTTTCATTTCATGTTTAATTGTAAACTTCACGTTCAGTGCGCCTCTTACTCTGTTACTTCGTTGAACTCTGTATTTTCAGCTTCTTCAGCCTCTGCTGCTGTATCTGCATCAGAAAATTCTTCCATTTCAGCAGCTCTTTCTTCGTTGATATTCTTAGCTTCAGCGTAAATATCCTCTGCATTTTCCTGGATATTTGTAGCTGTTTTCATAACACAGTCTTTTGCGCGAAGAACTGCTGCTGTACAATTTGTGTACACGTTCTTAGCATCCTTGCTTGAAAGCGCTTTGATTCCAGCTGTTCCAAAAAGAACTCCTGATGCAAAAATTCCAACCTTTTTCCAATTTACTTTAGTAATATCAAACATATCTATGTACCTCCTGTTTTTTCATTAACGCCTATTATATGACACGAATCTGAAAATTTCCAGTCTTTTTTTGCTTCTGATAAATTTTCTCACTTTTGTGTAAAATCAGTTTTGTCAAACTTTTTTTCATTATATCTGACACGAATTCGCTATTTTCACCTTAATTTTTACACAACTTTTCACAGTTATCTATATCCATATTTATATAGAAGAAACTCATTTCCCGGTATCTTAAAGAGACAGATACAACCACGGTACCTGCCTCCATATCCGAACCGTTCCGTTTCAGAACGTTTTTTTACAATGTTATGCTTCTTTGAGTGTAATGTTTCTCACATTCTGTCCACCCGAAAATCCACAGGCATCCAGACCAGTTTTAATTACTGCTGTCCATTTATCTTCCGGAAGATCAAGAACCGTTCCATCCTCCAGTTCGACCATGCATTCCATCTTATTGCCATCATCCGAAATACGATACATATTCTTGCGGCTGATCGCTCCGATCTGTTCCAGCGTATTGACCATACGGTATACCGTCGCCGGTCCGATACTCGGATCCTTCAGAGACGCCTGATAATAAATTTCCTTGCAGCAATTACATTTTCCTTCCAAAATAACATCGATCAGCATGAGCCGCTGCTTCGTAACCCTACAGCCACTTCTTTTCAGCTGCTCGATTATTCTTTCTTTTGCGTCCATGATAGCCCCTTTCCATGCTGTCGCCTGTTAGGCTCTGATATCAACTACCTTAAATCCTGCTTCCTCGACAGCTTTTTTCAGATCATCATCATCGATTTCTCTGTCATAGCTTACAACTGCTTCTTCTTTTTTGAGATTCACCTTTGCAGATGCACCTTCGATTTTGTCGATTGCTTCCGTTACACTTTTCACGCAATGATCACAGTGCATACCGGAAACCATCACCGTCTTTTTACCGATTGCCGGATGATCCAGAACCTTTTCTTCAATCTCTGTCTTGATCAGTCCAGATCCACCACCACAGCAAGGGCTTTCCCCTTTAAAATGTTTAAGCGTACCCTTTAATGCAAAAATAAGAAGTACGATCACGATCAGAACAATAATTGCATCAACCATCTTATTCCTCATCCTTCCGGCGTTCACGCCATTTCTTTATCCATAAAACCAACTGATATATGCTGACTCCTACAAGATAAATGATCAAGAATGCCCCGAATGCATAGAACATAGAGCCTGTTGAACTTCCCATATGCCTTCCGCCTTTCAGTCTTTCTTCTTTGGTACGGTTTTTCCACTACATCCGCTACACGAACCGCAGTTACCGCTGCATCCAGTGCAACCGACCGGTTTTCCTTCTTTATGGTTTTTATAACCTTTGTAAATCAGATAAATACAATATGCTGCGATCAGTGCCACTATCACAATATTTGCGATCATAACCTTCACCTTGTCTTTCTTTTACACTGGAAGCCGGACACAGGCTTCTGCATCCGGCTTCCGCCTTAAAGTTCTTATAAATCTTATGCGTTTACAGAACGTTTTGAATAAACTTTCTGATTTTTATACGGATCTGGTCTGAACAGCATGAAAAGGATTGCGATAAGGAAAAGGAATCCAACTGCTGTACCAACTCCGAATGCTCCGCCTGTTACGAATGAACCGATCTGATATACACAGAGGCATACGATGTAAGCGAAGATGTTCTGGAAGAGAATTGCGAACCAGAACCATTTTCTTGACTGCATCTGCTGTGCCATTGTAGCAATTGCTGCAAGGCAAGGAGAATCAAGAAGGTTGAACATCAGGAATGTAAATGCTGCAATTGAGCTTGGGAACCAAGATGCAACACCAGCTGCTACGTTGACTGCATCTTCTGTATCACCAGATACATTTGCAAGTACACCCATTGTTGAAACAATTGCTTCTTTTGCTGTAAATCCAGAGATAGAAGCTGCTACCGGCTGCCACTCGCCAAATCCAAGTGGTGCAAAGAGCGGTGCGATCACGCCACCAATCATTGCCATAAGACTGTCTGCGCTGTCTTCTACCATACCAAAGTTTCCGTCTGCAAATCCGAATCCGCCAAGGAACCACATTACGACGCAGGCAAGGAACAGGATTGTTCCGGCTTTGATGATGAAGCCTTTCAGTCTTTCCCATACATGAAGGAGAACTGTCTTAGCCTGTGGAATATGGTACTGTGGAAGTTCCATTACGAACGGTGCCGGTTTTCCTGAGAACGGTTTGGTCTTCTTCAGGATGATTGCAGCCACAAGTACTGCAACAATTCCAATGAAATACATAAGCGGTGCGATAAATGAACTTTCCTGATATCCTGCTACTTCACCGGAAATAACACCACCCATCAGAGCGATAACCGGAAGCTTAGCTCCACACGGGATAAAAGTTGCTGTCATAATTGTAAGACGTCTGTCATTGTCCTGTTCAATAGTCTTAGAAGCCATGATTCCAGGAATACCGCAGCCTGATGAAATCAGAAGCGGGATAAAGCTCTTTCCTGAAAGTCCGAAATGTCTGAACACACGGTCCATGACGAATGCGATACGAACCATGTATCCACAATCTTCAAGGATAGACAGGAAGAGGAACAGGATTGCCATCTGTGGCACGAAACCAAGTACTGCTCCAAGGCCACCGATGATACCATCAACAACAAGTCCCATAACCATGTCACCGGCGCCGATTGCCGAAAGTGCGCTTGTTGCTGCATTCTGAATTGCTACTACAAATACATCATTTGTCCAGTCTGTTACAAAGGTACCGACTGTTGTTACAGAAACATAATATACGACCCACATTACCAGCATAAAGATTGGGATTCCGAGGAATCGGTTCGTAACGATACGGTCAATCTTGTCAGAAGTTGTAAGCTTTTCTTTTCCCTTCTGAACAGTTGTTGAAACAATCTTCTGGATGAATTTGTAACGTTCGTCTGTTACAATGCTTTCCATATCATCGTCATGTTTCTTTTCAAGAGCTTTTCTCTGTGCTTCTACCGTCTGGGCTGCCGCACTGGAAAGCTTCATGCTCTCTACTACCTTGCTGTCGTTCTCAAGGAATTTAACAGCGTACCATCTCTTCTTCTCTTCTGAAACAGAATCTGGAAGAACACTCTTAACTTCTGCCACAGCACCTTCCAGTTCTGCCGAGAAGATATCTTTCGGAAGATCGATTTCTGACTTCTTAGCAACTTTTACTGCTTCATCAATCAGTTTGTCAAGTCCTTCACCTTTCAGCGCAGATGTCTCGATGATCGGACAGTCGAGTAACATCGAAAGTCTCTTCACATCGATCTTGATTCCTCTCTTCGCAAGAAGATCTGCCATGTTCAGTGCAATAACAACCGGAACACCTGTCTCGATCAGCTGAGTTGTCAGATACAGGTTACGTTCAATATTGGTTGCATCCACCAGATCAATGATCACATCCGGATTTTCTTTCAGCACATAATCACGGCTGACAACCTCTTCCAGTGTATATGGAGACATTGAATAGATACCCGGAAGGTCAGTTACGATAACTTCTTCCTTTGTCTTTTTACTTTTTAATTTACCCTCTTTTTTCTCTACAGTAACCCCTGGCCAGTTACCAACATACTGGTTGGCTCCTGTGAGTGCGTTAAACATGGTAGTTTTACCGCAGTTCGGGTTTCCGGCAAGTGCAATTTTAATTGCCATTCCTTTTTACCTCCTTGTTGTACTACTCTCATGCATAATTATGTATATGCTATTTTACCTGCACACACTGTGCATCATCTTTTCTTACCGTAAGTTCATATCCTCTTACAGTAATCTCAACAGGATCGCCGAGAGGCGCAACTTTTCTGATGTACAGCTCGCTTCCTTTTGTTATGCCCATGTCCATAATACGGCGTTTGTAAGCTCCGTCTCCTTCAATCTTGGTCACAACAACAGTGCTTCCAACCTTTGCATCACCTAAAGTCATTGTTGTATATCTCCTTTCCTTTAAGCTTCGTAATACAGAATATATATACAGCGGACCCGCCGACCAGCCAGAGGCTAGATCATAATATGCCGCGCCATATCAGAATTAACCGCAACACGTGAATCCTTGATGTTCACGATCACGTTACCACCGATTGCAGAAACAACTGTAATCTCTGCACCTGCTACAAATCCGAGATTCGCAAGGAATCGCCTTGTTTCTTCATTTCCACCAATTCTCTTGATTTCATTTACTTCACCAATATTCGCCATCGTTAAAGGCATAATCCCTACCTCCTGTTCTTTTGCATATTTGGAATTTCGAATGATAATTTTTTTCATTACCAACTTCGGTTCAATAGTTAGTATATGCTAACATTCGTGCGTTGTCAAGTGTTTTTTTAAGTTTTAAAAAACCTTTGTTTTTCCTTTCTCATTTTTACTGTTTAATGCTTACTTTTAATAGTTATAACTTCTACTTTTGCACAAAAAGCGCATTTACAGAACAATATTATTTGAAAAAAAATACAATCCATGGTATCCTATAAGGTATAAGAATGAATAGTGAGGTGACCGGAATAAATGGCTAAAAATGAATCATCCGAAAATTATCTTGAAGCAATATTGATGTTAAGTAAAAAATTACCTGTCGTACGCTCCGTAGATATCGCAAATGAACTTGGTTTCAAAAAATCAAGTGTCAGCATCGCCATGAAGAAGCTTCGTCAGGAGAATCATATTACCGTAACAGATGCAGGTTTTATCTATCTGACCGATTCAGGAAAAGAGATCGCGAACATGATCTATGAACGTCATGAATTTATTTCAAAATGGCTGATTGAACTCGGTGTACCGGAGGAGATTGCTACAGATGATGCCTGCCAGATGGAACATGTAATCAGCAAAGAAAGCTTTAACGCAATCAAAGAATATGTACGAACACATTAGTAAGCATCAAAAAGGCCGAAAAGTTTTTTATAACTTTTCAGCCTTTTTCTTTACCCTTTTGCAGCCTCTGCAGTTTTACCGCAACATATTTTATATGCTGTTTTCCGTAATGAAATCACTTTATTTTACTAATATTATTCATCAATGATCTGTCCGTCAAGCGACAAGGTCACGACCTGCCACGGAATAAATTTACCGCTTTCCTGAAGCGCTTTCTTAGCCGCCAGCTCAAGTCCGCCACAACAAGGTACTTCCATCCGCACAATCGTCACACTCTTAATATTATTGTTCTTAATAATCTCCGTCAGCTTCTCCGAATAATCCACATTATCCAGTTTTGGACATCCAATCAAAGTCACATGCCCTTTGATAAAACGATTGTGAAAATCTCCATAAGCATAGGCACTGCAATCTGCAGCGACCAGAAGCTTCGCCCCGTCAAAATATGGTGCATTCACCGGTGCAAGCTTAATCTGTACCGGCCACTGGGAAAGCATACTCTTATTCACGCTTTTCGCCGTCTCCCTTCCTTCCTCTTCGCTCTCTGCATTCTGCATACTCTCCTCTCTGTTCATCATACGCATACGGGTTCCAGGACATCCCCCTGCAAATGGTTTTACCGGTGCTTTCGGTCCTTCTCCCGCATTCTGCTTTGCAGCCTCTTCCTGCTGCTTTTTAAGCATATTCTGCTTCACAGCCTCCGCATCATAAGCCGCCGCCTCACGCTCTACAAAATGAATGGCATCCACCGGACAATTCGGCAAACAGTCTCCCAGCCCGTCGCAATAATCATCTCTCATCAGCTTTGCTTTCCCATTTACCATAGAAATAGCCCCCTCATGGCAGGCCTTTGCACAAGCTCCACACCCGTTACACTTCTCCTCATCTATCTGAATAATTCTACGAATCATATTCCTTTATATCCTCCTATTCGAAAAATTTGTATTCCTTTAACTTTACCAACTTATTTTAGCTTACAACCGCATTCTATTCTGTTGTTATAACAACAATCCACGTAAAAAAACCTTGCGGATTCTCTCCACAAGGTTTTCCCTCTTCTCTCAAACTCTATACGAAATCGTCTGATTTAATTATGCAAGTGCCTTTTTAGCAACTTCAGCTACAGCTGCGAATCCAGCTGCATCATTAACTGCCATTTCAGCGAGCATCTTTCTGTTCATATCTACACCGGCAACTTTAAGTCCGTGCATAAGCTTGCTGTAAGAAAGACCATTCATTCTTGCAGCTGCGTTGATACGAGCGATCCAAAGCTGACGCATCTGACGTTTTTTCTGCTTTCTTCCTGCGTATGCTGATGTAAGGGCTCTCATTACAGACTGTTTTGCAACTCTGTACTGTTTAGAGCGAGCTCCTCTGTATCCTTTAGCCAGTTTTAAAGTTCTATTGTGTTTCTTCTTAGCGTTCATTCCGCCTTTAATTCTTGCCATTACTTAATCCTCCTTCTATCTTTCCTGCCAAATCTTAGAGATATGGTAAAACTTTCTTCATGTTCTTTACATTTGTAGAATCTGTGATAGTTGACTGTCTAAGATTTCTTTTTCTCTTAGTAGACTTCTTTGTTAAGATATGGCTCTTGTAAGCTTTGTTTCTTTTAAGTTTACCTGTAGCTGTTGTTTTGAAGCGCTTTGCAGCAGCTCTATTTGTTTTAATTTTTGGCATGATGTTTTCCTCCTTAATATAGATAATTTATTTTTAACGTTTTTCAGTTAAAACCATGCTCAGGCTTCTGCCTTCAAGTTTTGCCGGCTTTTCAATGACAGCAACATCTTTCATCTTCTCAGCAAAATCGTCAAGAATATGTTTACTCTGCTGCATATGAGCCATCTCTCTACCGCGGAAACGAAGTGTAACCTTTACTTTATTTCCTTTTGAGATAAATTTTCTAGCATTATTCATCTTCGTGTTCAGGTCGTTGGTGTCAATATTTGGTGAAAGACGCACTTCCTTAACCTCGACAGTTCTCTGTTTTTTCTTTGCTTCTTTTTCTTTTCTTGCCTGTTCGTATCTGTACTTACCATAATCGATAATCTTACAAACCGGCGGTTTCGCTGTCGGAGCGATTTTAACCAGATCCAGTTCCGCTTCCTGTGCCAGCTTCATAGCCTCTCTTGCTGACATTATTCCTAACTGTTCCCCACTCTCGCTAACCACGCGTACCTCTCTGTCGCGGATTTGTTCGTTAATCATTAAATCGCTAATTGTTGTGCACCTCCAATAAATAAAAAATAGTGAATAGCTGCAGACTATCCACTATCTATTGCATACAATACTTATATCCGGTATTATAAATTCAATATCAAACCGTTAGTCGCCTAATTGCGCTAAGGTGAGAGTGGATACTCTTCTTTGTTGTTCGCTTTACGCAAGTTATAATTTACCACAGATTTTATATGGTGTCAACACTTTTTTTATTTTTTTATGAACCATTATTTTGATTGTTTTTTTCATAATAAATCAATCAAAATAATGGTTTTCTCCATATTTTTCTTCTTTATAATATTGTAATTTCTAACAATCTTTATTTTTCGGACTTAAACCTACTCAATCCCTGTCACTTTGTAATCTTTGTCTTCAACAGCTTTTTTCAGTACCTCATCGGCTACTTCTGCCGCAAGTGTTACTACCGCTGTTCCATTTTCATGGCTTACTTCTGCCGCCTCTACTCCTTCAATTGCTTCCAGAGTTTTCTTTACGGTTGCCTCACAGTGTCCACACATCATACCTTCGATTTTCATTGTTTTTGTCATTGTCTTTTCCTCCTCTATTTCTTTGACTTTTGACTTTATCTTCTTATCTTTGCTGGCATCATACATTTTAAACCAGTTCAGACGAAGTGCATTGGTTACGACACAGAAGCTTGAAAGACTCATAGCTGCTGCGCCAAACATCGGATTTAATTTCCATCCGAAAAGCGGATACCATACCCCCGCTGCAAGCGGGATTCCGATCACATTGTAGAAAAATGCCCAGAACAAATTCTCATGGATATTTCTTAAAGTTGCCTTACTCATACGGATGGCTGCCGGTACATCACTTAAACGGCTTTTCATCAGAACAACATCTGCTGCATCGATCGCGATATCGGTTCCTGCACCAATCGCAATTCCCATATCGGCTCTGGTAAGTGCCGGAGCGTCATTGATTCCATCACCGACCATTGCTACTTTTCCTTTTTTCTTCAATTTCCGGATAACGGCTTCTTTTCCGTCCGGAAGAACATCTGCGATCACCTCATCTACACCAGCCTGATGTCCGATCGCTTTTGCGGTTCTCTCATTGTCACCGGTCAGCATTACCACATGGATGCCCATATTCTGCAATTCTTTGACTGCTTTCGGACTGTCCTCTTTAATGACATCTGCTACCGCAATGATTCCGATCAGCTGATCTTCTTTCGCAAAGAACAAAGGCGTCTTTCCTTCTGCCGCCAGATCTTCTGCTTTTTTCAGCATTCCTGCATCCACAGAAGTCTTTGTCTGGATAAATTTCTTATTTCCACCATAAATCGTCTTTCCTGCAAGAACTGCGGAAAGTCCGTTTCCAGGTACTGCCTGGAAGTCTTCTACTTCCTCCGCATCCAGTCTGCGCTCTTGGGCTTCCTGCAAAATTGCATGTGCCAGTGGGTGCTCGCTCTTTCTTTCCAGTGCATAAGCAAATCCCAAAAGTTCTTCCTCCGAGATACCCTCTGCCGGTATCATATCCGTTACTTTCGGTTCCCCGCTTGTAATGGTTCCGGTCTTGTCCAAAGCTACGATCTGCATTTTACCGGTCTCTTCCAGAGATACCGCCGTCTTGAACATGATTCCGTTCTTTGCGCCCATTCCGTTACCAACCATAATGGCAACCGGTGTGGCAAGTCCCAGTGCACAAGGGCAGCTGATAACGAGTACGGAAATACCTCTTGCCAGTGCGAATCCAACACTCTGACCTGCGATCAACCATACGATAATTGTAATCACTGCAATCGTAATAACCGCCGGCACAAATATTCCGGATACACGGTCTGCAATCTTTGCGATCGGTGCTTTGGTTGCCGCCGCATCACTGACCATCTGAATGATCTGTGAAAGTGTGGTATCTTCCCCAACTCTGGTTGCCTCGCATTTGAGGAAACCGGACTGGTTCATGGTTGCAGCAGATACCTTATCACCTTCTGCTTTATCAACCGGAATACTCTCTCCGGTAAGTGCTGCTTCATTGACTGCACTGGTTCCTTCCAGCACAATACCGTCTACCGGTATATTTTCACCCGGTCTTACTACAAAGATATCGCCTTTTTTCACCTGATCGATGGAAACCTCTGTCTCCACACCATTTTTCAGGACAACAGCTGTCTTCGGAGCCAGCTTCATCAGACTCTTTAATGCATCGGTTGTCTTTCCTTTGGAATGCGCTTCCAGCATCTTTCCGACTGTGATAAGCGTCAAGATCATGGCTGCTGATTCAAAATAGAACTCATGCATATAAGACATGACGCCTTCCATATCCATCTTCATCTGTGCATCGGTCATTGCAAACAATGCATAGGTGCTGTATACAAAGGAGGCCCCTGATCCCAGTGCAACCAGAGTATCCATGTTCGGTGCACCATGAAGGAGTCCCTTAAATCCATTGATGAAGAACTTCTGGTTGATCACCATGATAATTCCGGTAAATAACAGCTGGATCAGTCCCATTGCTACATGATTGCCAGCCAGAAATCCCGGCAGTGGCCAGTTCCACATCATATGACCCATGGAAATGTACATCAGTGGGATCAGGAAACAAAGAGATGCGATCAGACGGCGCTTCATAATCGGTGTCTCCCTGTCTTTCAGGGCATCCTCGTCCATTGCTGTGCCCTTTTTGGCTCCTGCATCTGCTCCTTTTACCGAAGCACCGTATCCTGCTGCCTCAACAGCCGCAATGATCTCCGACTGGGATGCGGTCCCTTCTACTCCCATGGAATTCGTCAGAAGACTGACCGAACAGCTGGTAACTCCCGATACCTTCGATACTGCCTTTTCCACTCTGCTGCTGCATGCCGCACAGCTCATTCCTGTTACTGTATATTGTTCCACAAAAATCCACCTCACTTTTTGGCTTTATCTGCCATTTTTATATTGTAAAAATTTTCCTGCGCTTTTCATCTGAAAATCTATAACAATCCTGTTATTTCATCAGTTTCTGAAGCGTTACAACCAGCTCATCAATCGTCTCATCTTTTCCCTCGCGGATATCCTCTGCCACACAGGTACGGATATGATTCGCCAGAAGGACTTTATTAAAACTGTTGAGTGCCGCATTGATCGCCGATACCTGAATCAGAATATCCGGACAGTACGCATCTTCTTCTACCATGCGCTTCACACCTCTGACCTGCCCTTCAATCCGGTTCAGGCGGTTGATCATGTCCTTGTATTCCTTTTCAGAACGCTCTTTCGTCTTATGACAGTGACAACATTCTTTCTTTTCTTCCATGCGTCTCACCTCTTATCTTTCCTCTTTACGAGGGTCATTATATACCCCATCAGGGTATATTGCAAGAAGAATTTTTCTCATTTTAAAATTTTATATATACAACAATGAATGCATCCTGGCACGTAGTATCTTTTACTTAACAGAAATTTTCTCAAGATTTCCTATGAAAGCCAAAAGAGAACCTGCAAGCTTTTCATCCACAGGTTCTCTCGTATTGTTTCTATTTTAATATTTTTGAAGTGTATAATAGGTGCTTCTCGCTTTTCCATTCCGTTTCAGGAAATTCTTTTCCACAAGTCCTCTTATCACTCTTGCTGCAGTTGATGCACTTACTTTAAGCAGACTCACAACATCATTCTTTGTAAAATCCTCACAATTTTCGGCATACTCCAGAACTTTTTCTTCCTCATCGCTTAATTTCTGTGTATCCTCCTCATCCGTTTCTGGATTCTTTTCATCCTTCACTTCCGACTCCGGCGTATCTGTTTTTTCACATAGCACATTGATATTCGGTAATACAATTTTAAAAGTATTTCTCGTCGTCTCAATAACAGGTTTTTCTGCCATATCAGCGTAAGCCCCTATAATCTTACTGATTCCAGTACCATATGCTTCGATTAAATGCAACCGGTAAAAGACATTTGCAAGATCCGGATTTCTGCATATAGAAATACCTGCCATCACATCCTCCAGCTCAATTCCAGGCATCAATCCTCCGATTGATATAAATTCCATCCGGTCTTCATAAATACTGATCAATGCACTTGCACTAAACGCATAATCCCTGTGAACCAGCAAATTTAACAATGCTTCTCTGACAGCGATTTCAGGATAATCCCTGACATCTATCCGCAGCAACTTTTCAATTGTTGCATGTGTCTGATTATGAAAATCAATATAATCGTAGACATCATTCATCTGTTTCATCAATGCCCCTGAAAATTCTCTACGGTCTTTAAATACCGTCTGATCCTTTCCCTGAAAAACAGCTACTTTAATCGTGTGTACACACTGATCCGATAAAAGCATTGCAAGATTACTGTAAAGTCCATCCTTATCAATCAGTTTCAATGTCCGCATCTGCTGTATCCCAAACTCAACCTTACGAAGCTGAAATTCTTTCTCTGCCACTTCAAAAGTCAGTTCCTGATTCAGACTACGCATAGATTCAAAACGATCTCCATCTGTCTCTTTAATCATCTGGCGGATTGCCGCATCTGTAGCAGGAACAGCTGAATATCCCTGTCTGACATAGACTCCTTCTGGTCGCATTCCTTTTTTTGCAATATAATAAGGGCGATCCGTTCCACGTTGAATATCTACAACAACAATCTTTTTTCCATCTTCTTCTAATGTCTCATAATGTAAAAACATTGTGATATCCGGTTTGATCGCATCTCTGACCATATTACTGATCTGCAATGCAGTGCCATCTGGATTATCAAGACCAACTACCGTACCATCATCCTGTACACCAATATATAACTTGCCACCATTACAATTTGCAAAGGCAATAATTTCTTTTTTTATGTCATCAACTACTACTTCTTTAAGCTCTACTGTTTCACTTTCCCGAAAAATCATTTTATGCCCTCCTCAAATCATATAATATATTTATATTATATACAATCGTGTCAATTGTGTCAATCGTGTCATTTTTTAATGCAAGCAATCATATTTTGACACGATTCCGCCACATTATACATAAAACTCTTTTCTCCTAAGCCGAGTATAAGGTCTTTTCTCCCGCACTTTCCCGGATTTCTCCAAGTTAATATCCACATACACAATCTGCTCTGTGTCATCTGCCCGGGCAAGAATCTCTCCATTTGCATCGACAGCCATAGACTCCCCAGCAAAATCCATCTCCCCTTCCACCCCAACACGGTTACACATTGCGATCGCCACACTGTTCTGAAATGCCTGTACACGTACCTCCCATTCAAACATTTCCGAAGGCTCTGCTTTGGTATTCACCGTCGGGATCAAGATCAAATCTGCCTCCTGCAGGCTTTCCGTCCGGATGCTTTCCGGGTAATGTCTGTCAAAACATACCACAATCCCGATCTTTCCGAATTCCGTGTTAAAGACATGAAATCCATCATCTGACGGGGTATAATAATCCTGCTCATAAAACTGCTCTACCTGCGCAACATGCACCATTTTCTGTATTCCTATGACTTCTCCACTGCGGTCGATCAGAATACTCGCATCGTATGTACCATTTGCTTCCCGCAGATATAAGTTTGGCACTGCCATAATCTGATGCTTTTTGCAGGCATCACAGAATTTTTTTACAATCTCATCTTCTATAGATACGGAATAACTGCTTACATCCCTTCCCAGATATTGCGGAAAAAATTCCGTAAGCTGCACTTCCGGGAACAGCACAAGCTCTGCTCCCTTTTCTGCTGCTTCTGCAATCGCATGCAGACTTTTTTCCATATTCTTTTCTACACTTCCCGAATTTGACATTTGTATCATCGCAAGCCTCATGTTAAATATCCTCCTTACCTCCTTTTACTCCAAAATCAGATATTTCTTCTTATCTGCTGAAGTAAGATTTTTTCCGTTAAGCAAAAAACGAACAGCGAGTTACCTCTTCACGATTTTTGTCGTTACAAGCGGCAACTCCCTGTCTTTTATCTTCTTACTGTTTATTTAAAAGAAACATTCTCAATAATCACCTGATCAAACATCCTATGAAGTACTCTGCCCTGTTCATTACACTTCACCTTTAAATAAAAGCGTAAACTTATTATACCCCCGGTAATTTTCGTCAATTTCTTATTATTTACAAGGCAAAAAGATTTACCACGGAATATTCTTCCATTGTAAAAGAATCCCGATTTCCTATATCGTAAGACAGGATCGCATATCTGCATGCAGCTACATTATCAAACGTGCCCTCTTCTTGCCGCTTCTTCAATCAGCTTCGGCTGAATTAAAGGATATGTCCAGTCTTTTATCAGTTCATCGCATATGACAATTTTCTCAATTTCACTATGTATCTCTTCAAATGAAAAAATATCTGCCACATAAAGCATTCCAAAGGTCTCTTTTTCTTCATCTTTGTTGACTCTCGTTTTCCCTTTTACGGAATATACGCAAACTGGCTCGATCTTAAAGTCCACCGCTCCTGTTTCTTCTTTTAATTCTCGATTTGCCGCTTCTTCAATGGTCTCTCCTGCTTCTCTGTGTCCTCCAGGCACTTCGTAGGTATCCCTTTCTTTGTGTTTACAAAATACCCATTTTTTGCCAGTTCTGGCAATGATTACAGAAAAATCTAATTGCGAATCTTCTATTTTGTCATAAAATCTGACCTCTAGCATATTTCTTCCTCACAATTCCATTCAAGCATAAATTCTTCTATGTATGTCGTCATGAATTTTTCTCTTCTTTCTGCAATTTTTCTGGCACTATCCGTATTCATTAAATCTTTCAGTAAAAATAATTTTTCATAAAAATGATTGATCGAAGTCGTAGTTCCATTTTGATATTGTACTTTATTCATCCCAATCCTTGGAAGAATATCAGGATTATACATTTCCCGGTTATGATTTCCTCCATACGCAAATGCTCTCGCAATACCGATTGCTCCAAGCGCATCAAGTCGATCTGCATCCTGAACTCATTTCCATGCATCTATCTCTTCCCGCGATTTGAATATAATAATATTTTTATTCTTATATTTTCTTAACATCTCATTGATTTCCGGTATTTCATCCCTTGAAAAATTGATAATAAAATCTCTGAATTCTGCTGACAGTTCTTCTTCCTGCCATGGCATATCTTCTCTTTCACTTCCAATACGCCCTTCCGCGCCCGCAAGACACACATTTGTTGGCAGATCTAAAAAGAATACCGTATCACATTCTTCAAAACGCATTTCAAGTGTTCTTCCATAATTACCATCGATAATCCATTCTTCCTGCTTTATAATCTCAGATAATTTTGCATCGAATTCCTGCTTTGTTATCGTTGTCCTGTCCGGCTTATGCCAGATCATATCAAGATAATACAATGGAAGTCCTGTTTTGTCTCTGAGTTTTCTTGCAAATGTACTTTTCCCCGCACCGGGACACCCAAGTATCAGAACTTTTTTCATATTTATTTATCTCCTAATCCTTTTCCTAATTAAATGTTAGACTCGTTGATTCATTTTTTATTTTTGAAGTTTATAGTCATCATACACCGTTAAAGAAGCCAAACTCAGTATATCACAACCCCCCAGCGGCATTCCCCCACATATCTACTCTGGACATATGAACCATTTCCTTCATTCCGTACATATATCCGCCACTATACCATAAAATAAGCGAGCAAAACGAAATATTATAGCAATCTGATGCATGAATAATTTTAGAATCCTGTAATAAAACTGCACTTTTTTTAGAGTTGTTCAATCTTACATTCATGTTCCTTTGTCTTGCTGTTATAACTGATTCCAACAGCAAGAATGTGTCCTGTATATTCCTTTCTTTCTGCTGTTTTTCCCTGAAATCGCAAAGCGTACTCTTTTTCTTTTATCTGCGCAATTGCCTCTTCCGGCTTATGATCTACTTTCAGTTCCAGTATCATACAATCCTGATCATATCTGATTGGATAAAAAATATTTTGAATCTGATCCACATTATATCGGATATAAGTAAACACCGTCTTTCTTTTTTCTAACATTACGCCGTCTTTTAATTAGTCTTAACTAATTTCATTATATATAACCTCTTTATTCTGGCTTTTCAGCTCAATTCTTCGACATAAAATGTCACCTTCGCATGGGGACCATTTGCGGAAGGACGCAACGATATATTCACCAATCCGGTTCTGACAAAGATTGATGAAAAATACGGAAAAACTGCTGCACAGACAGCCCTTCGTTTCCTCCTTCAAAATGATGTGGTTATCATTCCGAAATCTGTTCACAAAGATCGTATGCAGCAGAACTTTGACCTCTTCGATTTCACACTGACCGCAGAAGAAATGGCAGAAATTGAAGTTCTGGATGGTGGCGAAAACTTCCATTAATAATTACAGTTTTCATATATCCTCCAACTATCGAATTATATACCCTTTTTATTTCACCAAATCTGTCCGATTTAATTAAAAATTTATAACACCATTATCAATGTACCTGCTCCTATCAAAATACAGCCAATGAGTGATTTTGTAGTAAACTGTTCATGTAAAAACACAAATGCCAATATAAGTGTGATTACCACACTCAGTTTATCTATTGGTACAACCTTTGATGCATCCCCCATTTGTAAAGCTTTATAATAGCACAGCCACGAAGCTCCTGTTGCTAATCCAGATAAGATTAAAAAAATCCAGCTTTTCTTACTGATTTCTGCCAGTCCATTCTGCGCATGAGTAAGAAAGACCATGCCCCATGCCATGATTACTACAACAATGGTTCGGATTGCAGTTGCCAGGTTGGAATTCACTCCTTCTATACCTATCTTGGCAAGAATTGAGGTTAACGCAGCAAATACCGCTGATAAAACAGCAAATATCATCCACATAATAACACCTTCTTTTCACATAAAAAATAAGAATTGATCATTTCACCAATCTGTTCTCTTCTCCCCAAATGCAAAGTTGATCCAGTACAGTCATCAATGACTTCCCTCTTTCTGAAAGGCTGTACTCCACCTTCGGCGGGATCTGCGGATATTCCGTCCTGATAATCAGGTGGTCTTTCTCCAGCTCTTTGAGATTGGTACTGAGCGTTTTGTCGGAAATAGTTTTCAGATACCGTTTTAATTCATTGAACCGTACCGTTTCAAACTCCATCAGACAATATAGAATAACCATCTTATGTTTGCCGGAAATCAGGGACAATGTATAGGCAAAGCCTGTATCTTCAAAATTTGCATTTTCGATATAGTTCTTTATCATAACACTTTCTCCTTAGATAGTACCTGTCTTTTTTGTTAGTACTTGAATTTAAAAATTGCTTGTATATAATTATAAGCAGGATAAATCATACTGTCAAATAAATTTCAAGGAGAATTTATTATGAGATCGAAACTAGTTACTATTCACAGTTAATGTCATTTACTTAGGAAAATTTCTTATCAGAAAAGGAATTTTCCTTTTTTTACCTGTAACTCAAAAATCTCTTGACATTACATCAATTCACCTTCCAATAATCAGCATGAGTCAAACAATCGTCCAGTCCAAATTTGAATCCTTTTAAATTAATATTGCTTTCATTCGTATCGCCGTATATAATATTTATTATATGATACTTATTGACACGCCGAACACTGAAAACGAAATAAAATGATATGAACACGCCATTTTATGGGAGTTTGAGGTGTTCGAGGATTGCAGGAATCGCTTCGCAATGGAGCAATCCGATTACACCAGTGAGCGACAAAATTTACTTTTGACACTCACATCATTATTATACGAAAAAAGGAGTCTGCACGACTATGGATTATATTTCTGTAAAAGAAACTTCGAAGAAATTCCATTTATCTGAACGCCGCATACAAAAACTCTGCGAAACCAACCGGATTGAGGGTTGCAAAATGGTCAGCGGCATCTGGTTGATCCCTGCCTCGGCCACCAAACCTTCCGATGAGCGAATGACGAATTCCCCGAAAGATTCCGATTATCTCTCTTTAAAAGAATTATGTGATATACTTTCCATTTCGACCGCAACCGGGCGCAACTGGATCAAGCTTGGCAAACTTATTCCTGAATATACGGATAAAAGAAAGCCTTATTTTACAAAACAATATACCAAAAAGTTGAAAGCCGAACTGCAATCAGGCAAAAATCAATCACTGAAAAGCAGACGTAACAAGAAATTTGTCTGTGGAAATTCTCTTTACAGCGCCTATGTTTCTGAAAATTGTCAGAATATCGAACCACTGCAGCAGATTCTCCGAATTGTAACCGATGAATCCATTGCTCTTTCATCGGATGTGATTCAATATTTCATTGCTGACTGTTCCCTGCATTTGCTCGCCCAAAAATATGATCTTTCTTTCAAGCATAAAAAAGCGTTGCTGAGCAGATTTTTAAAAAAAGAAATCACCCTGTCTCTATACGACGAACTGATCTATGCTTTGATTGCAGATTCCAAGCAGGCTCTGCTTTTCTGTGAAAAATATTCTCCGCTTTTTGATTTTGATTATGTATACGAACCTGCTGAAGATATTCTTGGTCTCATTTACATTTCCTGTAAAAATATCGGCAGCCGCAAGGCAACCGGCTCCTACTATACGCCTACCAAAATCGTCAAAAAGCTGATTGAGAAGCTGGATATTGCATCAGATGCCAGAATTCTGGATCCCTGCTGTGGAACTGGAAATTTTTTATTGCAGCTTCCAGCACATGTTCGTTTTGACCAGATTTATGGCAATGACACCGATACAATCAGTGTAAAAATCACCCGGTTGAACATGGTTTTAAAATATGACATTCTCTCTATCAAAAATCTGTACGAGCATATAACCGAAGCCGATTATCTTGCATCTGATTTAAAAGCTTCTTATCAGTATATCATCGGCAATCCGCCATGGGGATATGAATTTTCCGAGTCGGAAAAGGAAAAGCTTCGCAAAAACTATCGGACTGCTTCCGGGAAAAATATAGAGTCTTATGATTTGTTTATTGAAAAAGCACTACGTAATTTGTCCATAAACGGACAACTCTCTTTTATTCTTCCAGAGGCAATACTTAATGTAAAGGCACATACACCAGTCCGTACTGCCATTATGGAAAGTAATTCCATCCGATATCTTAATTTTTTGGGAAATGCCTTTGATAAGGTTCAGTGTCCCTGCATTATATTGCAGCTCATTCACACCGGAAAGCCACTTTCGACAGTCGGAATGGAAGTATCCGACTGTAGTCACTGTACAACCATTCTGACAAACCGTAAAATTTCAGCCGAATATTTCAGCTTTCATACAACGGATGCTGAATATCAGCTGCTTGAAAAAATTCGGCATATTCCTAAAACAAAATTCCTTGCCGGAAACGCCGATTTTGCTTTAGGAATCGTAACCGGAAATAATAAAAAATATATTTCTTCCGTGAAAAACAAAGATAACGAAGTTATTTTAAAAGGCTCCGATATCTTTAAGTACCATACTAATCCGAACTCAAACTATATCGTGTTTAACCCACAGAATTTTCAGCAGGTAGCACCTATAGAAATGTACCGTGCGCCAGAAAAGCTTTTGTATCGTTTTATCAGCAGCCAGCTTGTCTTTGCTTATGATGATAAACAAACACTTTCTTTGAATAGCTGCAACGTGGTCATCCCCAAGCTTGAAGGACTGCATATAAAATATATTCTTGCCATCCTTAATTCCAGAATTGCACAGTTTATTTACAAAATGGAGTTTCACTCCGTGAAGGTATTGCGTTCTCATATTGAAAATATTCCGATTCCGGATGTTAATGCCGGCATGCAAAACAGTATCATCCAAGCTGTCGAACCACTAATTAACGGACTGCCTCCTGAGGAAGCACAAATTGCCTACGAGCAACTTGACCAATTGATTTTTAAATTATTTAATCTTACCTCTAAAGAGCAGGATATCATTAAGCATGCAGTAGATGGAGAAAACAAATTTCTGTTCTGACAAACATAAAACCAGAGATATTCCTGGCTTCCCCTATTCAACAATAGGATTGCCAGGTCTGCTCTGGTTTTTTCTTATATTCCTTTCTTCTTAACGACATTAAGGACATCTTTTTCAGCAACCCAAAATGGTCTTAGCTCCTCTTCTGTCATAAAAACCTGGCCTTCAAATACAGCTGCTCCCGCAATTCCTGTATTTTCATTCCTATGCTGAGATCCAAGCTTTCCTGTTCTTTGAAGTTCCTCACTTGTAAGTACCCAATAAATCAGCTCATCACGGCAAACACCAATCCAGATAAACACATCACAGCATGATGGCTTCAACTGCTGATAATGATACTTAAACCCATTTGCAATTGCTTCTGAATGCAAATACGCTCTGCTGACAAGACTTCCACCCGCTTTTGTATCATTTGCCCTACACGCTTTAACTTCTACTCTTATTTCAGGAATCCACAGATCAAATTCTCCATCAAAATCAGGATAAACCGAAACCATATTCTCTTTTGTCGCTTTTACAAAAGCCGGAAACAATTTTAAAATATGCTGCTCACCCCAGGTTTCTCCGAATGTTCTTGGTACCATCTCAAACAAATACAGATATTGGTTTCTTTTCATATAACTTTCATATATTTCCTGATACTGTTCATATGTAATTGCCTGAGCATTCATCAGATACATCAAAATTCTGCTTTCCGCACTAAATGGAAACACTGCATTTTCCTGACTAAAAGCTTCTAAAACTTCAGCATCTGCTCCCGCCTGTTGCAGTAGCTCTTTCAATTGTCTCCGTAATTCTTTCATTTGTATGCCTCGTCTTTACAAACTCTTATCTCTTATTCCCCATACAGAACACAGCCACAACCCCCGGACCTGTATGTGACCCAATCACCGTTCCAATGCAGTTAATCAGAATATTGTGGACTCCCATCTTCTTCTCCACCTGTCTTGCCACAAATTCCGCATCTTCTTTGCAGTCACCGTGTGTGATCATCACAATATCATTATTCCAACCTTCGGACTGCTTCACTGCCATATCCACGATGTGTGTCAATGCTTTCTTTCTGCCACGTTCTTTTCCAATAACCTTCAGTTCGCCATGATCGTCCATGTGGATGATCGGCTTGATCTGGATCATCGTTCCAACAATTGCAGAAGCCTTTGATACTCTTCCGCCTCTATGTAAATGGAATAAATCATCAATCGTAACGTTATGCATGATGTGAAGCTTGTTCTCCTCCACCCAGGCAGCCACTTCTTCCAGACTCTTTCCTGCACGCTTTAACTGAACAGCTTTGTACACAAGAAGTCCCTCACCCATGCATGCACAAAGCGAATCAATTATAATCAGCTTCTGCTCTGGATACTCTTCCTGCAATTCTTCTGCTGCCATCCGGATACTGTTATAAGTTCCGCTAAGTCCTGACGAAAAAGCAATATATAAAATATCTTTTCCCTCTTTCAGATACGGTTCCAGTGCTTCTCGTGCCTGCTCCGGATTGATCTGAGAAGTTGTCGGCATCGACCCTGCCCTGACTTTTGCAAAAAATTCTTCCCCGGTAAGTCCAATCATATCCTCATAAGACTGTCCATCGATCAGATAAGTAAGAGGAATATATGGAACCCCAAGCTCCTCGGTCAGGTATTCCTTCGGTAAATCCACTGTGCTGTCTGTCATGATCATATATTCACTCATAAGTGTGTCCTCCTTCATCCCTTTAGGGATTTATATATTACTTATAATTATGTACAGTATACCCTCTTTTCCGCAAGATAGCAAAATCTTTTTCCCATGCTAAAAAAATCTTAAGTTTCTTAATAACTTTTGTCATAATCCGGTATATTTTCCTTTTTTTGTGAAATGCTAAATCTATGCAGAATCCAGGCAGTAAAATATTTCCGGGATTCCAGATTTTCTTAACTTTAAATTATCTCTTAATGGAGGATTCAATATGGAAAAACATACTGTCAGTGCTTCCCTCACCGACAATACAAAATATATGAACCGGGCTCTTCCCGTAAAAAAAAGCTTTGATATTATCGAACGAACTCTGATCATCGGCGGACAAAATAGTGCCTTTTATTTTATTGATGGTTTCACCAAAGATGAAATCATGCTGAAACTTATGGACTCCTTCCTCAATATTTCCGCCGATGATATGCCAGAGGATGCAACTTCCTTTTCTACAAGCTGCATCCCCTATGTAGAAGTTGATATTCTTGGTGACTTTGACAGCATTTTCAAAAATCTTCTGTCCGGTGTCACCTGTCTTTTTATTGACGGCTATGAAGCCGCTATTGCCATCGACTGCCGTACTTACCCGTCCCGCAGCATCGAGGAACCCGATAAAGACAAATCCCTGCGCGGTTCCCGTGATGGCTTTGTGGAAACAATCGTATTCAATACTGCCTTGATGCGCCGCCGGATCCGCGATCCGCATCTGATCATGGAAATGTATGAAGCCGGCACTTCCACACGCACCGACGTAGCTCTCTGCTATATGTCCGACCGTGTAGACCGCGAACTTCTGACCACGATCCAGAACAAACTGGAAGAAAGCAAATCCCAGGATCTGAAAATGAGCCAGCAATCTCTTGCGGAAGCTCTCTTTCAGCGCAAATGGTACAATCCATTTCCAAAATATAAATTTACCGAACGTCCAGACACAGCCTGCGCCTGCCTGATGGAAGGAAAAGTGATCATCCTTACTGATACCTCCCCATCTGCACTGATCCTGCCAACCTCCATCTTTGATATGATCGAAGAGGCAAATGATTACTACTTTCCGCCAATCACCGGAATCTACCTGAAAATATCCCGTGTACTGATCACACTGCTGACTGTCTTCATGGTTCCACTCTTTCTGCTCTTTATGCAGAACCCGGCATGGGTACCGGAGATCTTCCGCTTCGTTCTGATCGAAGATACGGTCAACATCCCCCTGATCTTCCAGATCCTGATCCTGGAGCTTGCCATCGACGGACTCCGCCTCGCCGCCCTCAACACTCCGAGTATGCTCAGCACCCCTCTCAGCGTCATCGCCGGTATCGTCATGGGGGAATTCTCCGTCGAATCCGGCTGGTTCAACAGCGAGATCATGCTCTACATGGCATTCGTCTCCATCGCCAACTACACCCAGCCAAACTTTGAACTAGGCTACGCATTAAAATTCATGCGTCTCCTGCTCCTTATCCTCACCGCCATCTTCAACCTCCCAGGATTCCTCACAGGCTGCCTCATCGTCATCTTCTGCATCACCTTCAACAAAACCCTATCCGGCCGTAGTTACCTGAACGTAAAATTAAACTAATCCCCTGTAGCCTGCAACAAAATTGCAGGCTACACCTACATAACCTTCACCTTCCCACAACTCCCCCTTCCCACCACTACCTAAATCTCCTCAACCGGTTATCAGTCCAGCCTTGTAAAAAAACGCCTCTCTAATACAATAAATCCGGCGACCGGGATCAAAAAAATAGTGTTCAATTCCATTGTGCAAGAGCATTACGATGAACCTCTGAGGGCGAAAATTGTGTCAGCAAAGGCTTCCACAATTTTTGAGTTTCATCTCCATTGCACAATAAGTGAATTGAACACTATTTTTTTGATCCCGGTCGCCAACACAACCTATATTTTAACGCCTCTTTTTTACAACCCTACTTCGTCGTACTTCCAAATCCCCCGTTTCTGACTGCCGTCGCATCGTCATCCACAGTAATTCCATACTCAACAAAAATCCCCTGCATAAAGCCTGTCCCTTTTCCAAGCTCTACCGTTTTATTCTCATTGGTATCATTCGTCAGTTTCGCAAAGATATGACCTTCATTATCAGAATAGAAATAATCGCTGTCAATAATTCCTACCGTATTATTCAGCTGCAGACGGAACTTGAATCCAAGTCCGCTTCTCGGATAGCATTTGAGCACCCAGTTTTCTTCCATTTCCACACGAATCCCTGTCGGGATCTTGATCGTCTTTCCCGGCTCGATCACAAAATCATCCGGTGCATAGAAATCATATCCTGCACTTCCTGCCGTTGCACGCTTCGGCAATTTGATTTCTTCATATAAAGCCTTGATCTGATCCTCTGTATACTGCTCACCAAAGGTATCCTTCCATCCTTCCATAAACTGTTCCAGACTTACTTTGTGAAATTTAGCAATTCTCTTCATGTAATACAATTTCTCCTTTTCCTAATGTCTCCGGTACGTTAATGACCATCTGGTTCGCGCTGCCTTTCCAGTGCAGATCCAGTTCTTTCTTCTCAACCTCGAATTCTCCGTCCACCAGAACGTCCAGATAATTTACAATATCCATATTCTTGATATCTTTCCATTCATAACCGGTGTAAAGCCAGATCGTCTTTGACGGAAATTTTTCTTTAATCTCTTTTGCCAGCATCATGACCTCATAGGCATTTGCCGAATGCAGCGGGTCGCCTCCACTGAATGTGATCCCACTGATATAATCCTTCTCCAGTTCTTCAAAAATCTCTGCCTTCGCCTTTTCATCGAAGAAAAGCCCACCATTCGGATCCCAGGTCACCGGATTATGGCATTCCTTACAGCAATGGTCACATCCTGCAACCCAGAGGACAACCCGCAGGCCATCCCCGTTGAGCATATCATCTTTTGTTATATTATGGTAACGCATTTACATACTTTTCCTTTCTGCAATTTCTGCCATCTTGGCATCATTGAGTCTGGTATCTCCCTTGACTCTCGAATAAGACAGATATCCGTTCATACGGTCAATCTTCGTCAGATTCTTACTTCCACATACCGGACACACATCCATAGACAGCTCTTCATGACCACAGTCATCACAGTAGGCAAGTGACAGATTAACACCCTCATAAAATCCCATATTCATTGCACGGCGTACCAGTGATTTGATAGCCTCTTTGTTATAATTGATCGGGTATTTTACATACTGGATCTTTCCACCGTTACACAGATCCCAGAAACGGTTTTCCAGATCCTGCTTTTCGATCGGTGTAATATTCTCGGTTACATGACAGTGAAAACTGTTGCTCACATACGCCCTGTCCGATACATTTTCCACGATTCCATATTTCTTACGGAACTGCTGTACCTGCACACCACACAGATTCTCAGCCGGTGTTCCGTAAATCGCATACAGATAGCCGTCTTCTTTTTTAAATTCATTGACCTTCATGTTGATATATTCCATGGTCTTGATGGCAAATGCTCCATCCTCTACCAGGGACTTTTTATTATAAAGCTGCTGTAATTCATTGAGTGCTGTAATTCCAAAGGAAGCGGTTGCCGATTTCAGCACCGGTTTAATCTTGTCATGGATCTTCAGATGTCCGCCATAGAAACCACCCTCACAGTAGGCAAGCGGATTCGTAGAAGCACGCAGCTCTCCGAGGTATTCGTAAGTACGGATATGAAGCTTCCGGATCAGTTCCAGGTAATAATCCAGTACTTCAAAGAAATCTCGGTTCTCCTGTCTGGATTTGGCAAGGATCATCGGAAGATGGAGACTGACCGCACCGATGTTGAACCTTCCGACAAATACCGGCTCATCCTTTTCGTCCACCGGATTCATACCGCCTCTTTCATACCATGGAGATAAGAATGCACGGCATCCCATCGGACTGATGACTTTTCCGTAGCGCTTGTAAATACTCGGCACATAGCCTTTTCCGGTAAGGCTGAGCCAGTCCGGATACATAGTCTTTCTGGAGCACTCAATTCCGGCTTCAAAAAGATCTTCTCCCGGCTTTCCAGGTCCATGTAAATTTTCATCATAAAGGAACACGATTTTCGGGAAAAGTACCGGTTTTTTATGTCCCGGCTTTCCCTGTCCTCCTGCTCTTACTTCCAGCATCGTCTTTGTGACAAGCTTTCCGTATTCGCTGATATTGGTTCCGCTGGTCATGGTAATAAATGGATAGTCTCCACGGCTTGAGGATACGGAGTTGAACTTATACTCCCATCCCTGGAATCCCTGCTCCATCTCTTTTTCCAGATCCTTCCATGCAATCTCCTGTGCTACTTCTTCCGAAAGTCCGAGGCTTCTGTATTTGTTCAGATGATTTTCATGGGAACGCTTCGCATAAGGCTCCAGGATCTCATCTACGCTCGGCACGGTAAATCCTCCGTACTGCTGGCTTGCCGCACTCAGTACGATATCTCCGATCACATCAAATGCCGTATCCAGTGTCTTTGGCTCATTGTACCAGAGATTTCCCATCTCAAATCCACCGGTCAGTACGCTTTTCACATCAAAGAGACAACAATTCATCGTATCTCTTCGGGCTGACATATCATGGATATAAATATATCCTTCCCGGATTGCCTGTAATTCTTCCACCGTCAGGAAAAATTTCTTATATAATTCTTTGTTCAGCTCATTGAAGATCAGGCTTCGCTTGGTCGATACCAGTGCACTGTCTGTATTACTGTTCTCTTTGTCCCCGATATACATGATCGACTGGCTTTTCTTATAAACCTCGTCAAGCATCTGCACAAAATCCTGCTTGTAATTCCGATAGTCCCGGTAACTTTTTGCCACGATCGGATTCACTTTCTCAAGCGCTCCCTCTACAATATTGTGCATCTCCGGAATCCGGATCTCATGCACTCCGAGTTCTTCTACCTTTTCTTCTACAAAATGACAGATAAAATCAATATCTTTCTGTGAAAATTTGATCAGTGCACGATATGCAGACTTATTGACTGCCACAACGACTTTTTGCACGTTAAATTCTTCTTTTGTCCCGTCTTTTTTTACAACTTTCACATTGTTTAAGCTCATCTTGTTCTCCTTTCTGATAACTACAATATATTGTATTCTATTTAAAATGTATACTATATCTTGACCGTTTTCCTCTATTTTAGCACTATCACAGCGAGAGCGTCAATCTGTGAAAATAACCAATTTTCCGACAGCCAGACAACCAAATCTTCTACAGGCATATTCCTGAAAATCCATTGACATTTTATACCGGACAGGCTTCTCCTTCTGTATTCAGACAATAGCCTTTCATTTTGAAAATCCTCGAATAATTTTTCCAAAACCTTTGGAGATACAAAAAAAGATAAGCCGAAACTGTTTCCTTTTCTGCTTATCTCTTTAATTCATAATCTTGTATTTTTTTAGTTTCCACACTCAATACTGATTTCATTAAACATCGTCAGGATTTCATCGATCGAGGTATCCTCTTTATCTTTTCCTGCCTTATCCATCACACAATGTCCCTGATGCATCATGATCAGACGATTACCGTATTCTACTGCATAGCGGAGATTGTGTGTAACCATAACCGTTGTCAGATTTTTTTCTTTTACAATCTTATCGGTCAGCTCCATAATCAGTTCTGCTGTCTTTGGATCCAGCGCAGCAGTATGCTCATCCAGGATCAAAAACTCGATTGGTGTCATTGTAGACATCAGCAGTGCCATCGCCTGGCGCTGTCCTCCGGAAAGTGATCCGACTTTGACATGAAGCTTATCTTCCAGTCCAAGACCAAGCTGGGCGAGCTGTTCTCTGTAATAATCAATACGTGCCTTATTCGTTCCCCGTCCAAGTCCGTAGAACCTTCCTTTATTGTCCGCAAGAGACATATTTTCCAAGATCGTCATGGACGGACAGGTTCCCATAGATGGATTCTGGTACACGCGTCCGATCTTCTGGTTTCTCTTGTATTCTTTTACCCTTGTGATATCTTTTCCATCGATCAGGATCTGTCCGGATTCTACCGGAATACTTCCGCAGATGATATTCAGCATCGAAGTTTTACCGGAACCGTTACTTCCTACTACGGATACAAATTCGCCCTGATTGATCGTCAGATTGAAGTCCTCAAAAAGACACATCTCATTGACTGTACCCGGATTATAATATTTGTGGATATTTCTAAGCTCCAGCATTCTTCTTCACCTTCTTCTTTCTCTCCATACTAAGCACCAGAATTACCAGGAATAATACGGCTGTGATCAACTTCATATCCTGCGGTTCGAAGTTCTTCAGTGCGATTGCCACACAGGCCTTGTAAATGATAGAACCGATCAGTACAGCTGTCGTTGTTTTTACAAAACTGATTTTTTTGAAAATACTGGTTCCGATGATAACACTTGCAAGACCGATTACCATCGCCCCTGTACCACTGGAAATTTCAAATACACGTTCTTCCTGACAGAAAATACATCCCGCAAGCGAACACAGCCCGTTTGCGATCGCAAGTCCCAGGATTTTCACATTTCCTTCATCCTTTGCCATTGCAGTTACCAGTTTATCGTTATCTCCGACTGCGCGGAGCAGGTATCCGGACTTGGTATTCAGATAAAGGTCGAGAATGATTTTCACAATTAACGCAATGATCAGAATGATGAGCAATGTAGAGTAAGCGGAAAATCCTGACGGAAGCAGCTTATCCAGTGTATCATTTTTAAAGATTGTCTTCTGGGAAAACAATGGTACATTGGCTGTTCCTGCCACACGAAGGTTGATCGTCCAGAGCGCTGTCATCATAATGATACCTGAAAGCAGATCTCTTACCTTGCATTTGACATGGATCAGTCCGGTACAGATACCGGCTGCCACACCTGCTGCAAATGCAGCCGGAAGGGTCAGATACGGGTTCGCTCCTTTTGTGATCATAAGCGCCGTTACGGCAGCTCCTAATGGAAAGCTGCCATCTACGGTCAAATCTGGAAAATCCAGAATTTTGTATGTTATATAAATTCCCAATGCAAGGATTCCGTAAATCAGTCCCTGCTCCAAAATCGATACTGCAAAGCTCATTGCATTGCTCCTCACTTTTCTAATTCAAATTTAGTTTTCGCTGATAGAATCGTATGTCTCTACTGCGCTGTTTTTCAGATTGTCTTCCACTGTGATTCCAAGATTTTCTGCTACTTTTGTATTCAGGTAAAGTCCTGCTTCTGTGATCGTCTCAAATGGCATTTCAGATGCTTTCTTTTCTCCTTTGAGAACCTTTGCTGCCATCTTACCTGTCTGTTTGCCAAGTGCTACATAATCAAGGCCTTCTGCTGCCAGGCATCCAAGCTTCACCTGTTCGATCTCACTTCCGAATACCGGGATATTTGCTGCATTTGCCTTATCCAGAATGGTTGCAAGTGAGCTTACTACCGTGTTATCTGTCAGGTTGCTGATGCAGTCTACCTGTGACAGAAGATCGTCTGTTGCAAGTGCGATTTCTGATGTATTTGTAATTCCCTTTTCTACAAGTTCAAATCCATAGTCACCGACTTTTTCTTTGTATTCAGCAATTGCAGATACGCTGTTTGCCTCACTTGTTGTATAGAGGATACCAATCTTCTTTGCATCCGGAAGAAGTTCACGGATCATTTTCAGCTGTGCTTCAATCGGAAGTTTATCACTGGTTCCTGTGACTTCTCCAACCGGGTTTCCTTTATCATCTGCAAGCTCTGCTGCTTTCGGATCTGTAACTGCAGTATAGATAACCGAAATATCCGTATCCATCGCAGCATTGTATGCTGTCTGTGCACTTGGTGTTGCGATTCCGCAGATCAGATCTACTTTATCGGATACAAAACTGCTTGCAATCTGTGATGCAGTTCCCATATCTGCTGCCGAGTTCTTGTATTCAACATTCAGATTCTTTCCTTCCTCGATACCTTCTTCTTTCAGTCCCTCTAAAAATCCTTCACGGCAGTTATCTAAAGATCCGTGCTCTGCAAACTGGGAAATACCGATTGTATAGCTCTTTTCTCCATCTGCTGTCTTGGAATCCGACTTGCTTCCACATCCTGCCATCATTGTTGCTGCCATTGCCATTGTTAATAATACTGCGATTGTTCTCTTTTTCATAATTTTGTTCTCCTCTTCTTGATAAATAATTTTCTTTGTTAGCTTTCAAGAGAAGGTGTTTCTTGATTCCGCGCCGTACCACAACAGGAATACATATGTAACATCCTGCCGGAGACTTTTTATTTATCAGGAAAGGTTTTCCTGGTAAATAAAAAACACCCCAATCCTTCTACGGATTGAGGCGACTAATATCTTCTACTAACGCGGTACCACTCAACTTTAACAGTTTCCTGTCCTCTTTTATGTACTAACATACATCCCTTATTGATAACGGGTTTGGTTCCCGACAAACCATACTCTCAATT
Organism: Coprococcus sp. AF102-57; assembly: GCF_027686195.1. Taxonomy (NCBI): domain Bacteria; kingdom Bacillati; phylum Bacillota; class Clostridia; order Lachnospirales; family Lachnospiraceae; genus Coprococcus; species Coprococcus sp. AF102-57. The sequence goes on from NZ_JAQCSY010000004.1 coordinate 32,649, forward strand.
GTCTGATTTCAGGCTGCCCTCGAAAGTCCATTCAATTATCAACTCCATACAGCAATCCCACCGCCTGCTGCTCTCTGTGATATCGTTCGATAACCTACTCCTCTTTCTCAACGGTTTTACAATCTATGGTTAATATATTACCTCTTTATTCTCTGTTTGTCAACCTGGTTTTTGGAATTTTTCAGATTTTTTCACTCCATTTTCTCAGCTTCCTGAAAAATTTCCTGATAACATACCCCGTAATTATCTAAAATCAGCGAAAAAATCTTACGGTTCTTTTCATATTCCATCCCCAGCTCAAGATAAGCCTTAAGATGCAATAATGCCCCCAGAAGATAGACTCTGTCGTCTTCTGTTTTATAAAATTCATACAAACGGTAAATACTGATTATGAGGAGTTCTTCTTTATCCACTCCAAGTCTTTCACATTCATTCACCGCAAGCTTTATCGCCTCAATATCTGTTCTGTACGATTCCCAATCCATTTCTCTCCCCCCTTTTTTAATCATATCCTATCACGGCGTTTTTGTAAAGTTAACTTGCATATAATATCATTCTTTTTTCAAATTGAAATGCTACACTACTTTTATGAAGGAGAGATACAGCATGGAAAAGAATTTCGGTACACGCGTTCGGCAGGCACGTCACAAAGCCGGTCTTACACAGGCAGCACTAGCAGAAAAACTAAATCTTGATGAGACAACAATAAGCCGGATTGAAAATGGCAGCCAGGCAACATCCTTTGCAACCATGCTTAATTTTTCAGAAGCATTAGATGTCAAATTTGATTATCTGATCTGTGACTACCTGGATGATTCAATTCATTCAAAGGATCCGATCAATGCCGAGATCCTGGATATGATCACACCGCTTCCTGATAATTATAAACGATTGATCCGTGATAATATCCGACAGTTGTTAGAAAAGATTCCACCAGAGATGGGCGAAAAATAAATGTAGTCTATGCCACCACGGAGGAGAAAAAAATCCTATAGATTCAAGTTGAATCTATAGGATTTTTTCTCTTCCGGGGCGCTCTGGGTTACTGGTTGTAACTGTTCTTCGCCCATTTGTATCGTGTTCGACAGAGAGGCAGTGTTACCCTCTGCGTTGTCCGTGTTCGTTCTGACCTGTACGGGCGGCACGCAGCACGTGAGAGGCGAGTACAGAGGTTGTGACGTTTCCTACTCCTCCCGGAACCGGTGTGATATGGGATACTTTTTCCCAGACATTTTCGTAGTCCACATCTCCGCAGAGGGTTCCGTCTTCCAGTACGTTGATTCCGACATCCGCTACCACCGCTCCTTCGGCGATCATATCGGCGGTGATATGGTTTGCCCGTCCGATTGCAGCTACTATTATCTCTGCTTCGCGACATCTGTCCGCCAGATCTTTTGTGCGTGAATGGCAGATAGTTACAGTTGCATTCTGTCCAAGCATCAGCATGGAAAGCGGTTTTCCAACAACCATGCTTCTTCCGATGACGGTCACTCTTTTCCCCTGGAGTTCAATTCCATAGTGATTCATAATGTGCATCACTGCCTCAGAAGTACAAGGCGCATAAGCAGTTCTGTCACCTTCGAATATTTTTGCAAGATTTACAGGACTCATTCCATCCATATCCTTTGCCGGGTCGATCATCTGTCTGATCTTCTCTACATCGAGCTGCTCCGGAAGCGGCTGGAACAAAAGAATCCCGTGAACCTCCGGATCTTTATTGATCTTACAGAAAGCATCCTCAAATTCTTCCTGTGAAATATCTTCTGGCAGTTCTGCAATGCGGCACTCGATTCCGATCATTTCCATTCTCTTTTTTGCTCCACGTTCGTAGGCAAGATCATTTTCTTTCGCTCCTACCCGAATGATCGTAAGGCATGGATTTACTCCCGCCGTATTCAACTCTTCTCTTTCTCTGATCAGCTTTTCTTTCATGGCTTTTGCCACTTCAGCCCCTCGCATCTGTATGCTCATGTCTTCCTCCTGTCTGTCTTATCTGTTACGATCTGATACCCTTAAGTACAGCATCATAAGTTGTCTCTTTCAGTTCTTTGCCTGTCGCAATCAGTTGATCAGCCAGATAATTCAGTCTTTCAGCTTCTTCCTGATCCTTCATCATCTTTGTATTGATAAAAATATTAAGAGAAGCTCCTTCAAGGGCTGCCTGTGCAAAGAGGATTGCAACTCCTGCATCGCTGACAGCAAGCCTGCTTCCTTTTTCCCCCAGCACCCGGATCATCTCCATAGTATCTACAATTGTTTTCATGATACACAGTGGTGCTTCTGCCGCATTTTTAAGTGCGGCCTCCATAACTTTTTCCTTCTCTGCCTGTTCTTCCTCTGTCTCTTTTGGCATTCTGTAAGCCTTTGCCAGTGGTTCAAAAGCCTCGGCATCTTCATCTACCATCCGGACCAGATCCTGCTTCTTCTGCTCAAGTTTTTCTCTTATCTCTAGAATTTCTTCTTCAACATCCGCATATTTCTTTTTTCCGACAGTCAGATTTGTAACCATAAGTCCCAAAGCTGATGCGAACGCTCCGACTGCTGCCGATGCACCGCCACCTCCCGGAATCGGTGCTGACGATGAGAGCTGTTCCAAAAAATCAGTTGTTTTCTGCTCCAATAACATATTTTTCCTCCCGCTTATTTTTGCTTTCCTATTATAGCAAAGGATTTCTCTTCTGAAACATAGTACTTTCTGATATGCCTTTCAGGATATCGGTATATGAAATTCTATCTGAATCCTAATGAAAATCCGGTGTCCCCACCATATCATACGGGGTTGCCTGATAAACATAGTAATTCAGCCAGTTTGCATACATACAGTTACCATGTGCTCTCCATGTAAGAAGTGGCTTCTGTGTGCTGTCATTGTCTGGATAATAATTCTCCGGCATTTCAATCGGAAGTCCTTTGCTCAGATCCCGCTTATACTCCTGATCCAGTGTCACTCGGTCGTACTCCGGATGTCCCATCACAAAAATCTGTCTTCCATTCTGTGCCATGATAAGGTATGCTCCTGCCTTTTCCGACTCTGCCAGAATCATCAGTCTCTCATCTGCACGGATCTTCTCAATTGGCACATCTGTATGTCTCGAATGCGGTGCATAAAATACATCATCAAATCCACGTACCAGAGGAATCTTACGGTTCATAACCTTATGTTCAAAGATACCGAAAAGCTTTTTGTCCAGCTGTACTTTATTAATCCCATAATGATAATAAAGTGCTGCCTGTGCTCCCCAGCAGAGATGGATCGTTGAAGTAACATGCGTCTTTGTCCACTCCATGATCTCTACAAGTTCTTCCCAGTAATCCACCTCTTCAAAAGGCATCTGCTCTACCGGTGCTCCGGTTATGATAAATCCGTCAAATTTCTGATCTTTTACATTTTCAAAATTCTCATAAAACCGGTTCAGGTGATTCGCTGAAGTATTCTTTGAAACATGATTTTTCACTGCCAAAAACACAATGTCAACCTGCAGCGGTGTATTGGAAAGGGAGCGCAGAAGCTGAAGTTCTGTATCCTCTTTCAGTGGCATAAGATTCAGAAGTCCGATCTTGATCGGACGGATGTCCTGATGAACCGCACGGTTCTCATCCATTACAAATATATTTTCTTTTTCCAGTATTTCTTTTACCGGAAGGTCATTCTGTACACGAATTGGCATTTCTGCTTACTTCCTCTCTTTTTTATTTTCCCCGTTTTTTACCGCTGTATCATTTTCTTCCGGATTTTCTCTGACAAATCTTCCGCTATCATCCACATAACTCTTTTCCCCATACTCCGAAGTCTGAAGCGGAAGCTTTTTCTTCTCCAGCAAATGATTGATCAGCATTGTAATAATATAATAAACTACTGCAAATGTAGGCACGCCCATGATCATTCCTACAAATCCAAACAGACCGCCTCCGAGCAGGATTGAAAATACAACCCAGAATGCAGATAATCCGGTCGAATTGCCCAAAATCTTCGGTCCGATCACATTTCCATCAAGCTGCTGCAGCACAAGAATGAAGATCAGGAAATACAAGCCCTTGATCGGATCATTCAGCAAAATCAGAACGGCACTCGGAATAGCACCGATATACGGTCCGAAGAAAGGAATGACATTGGTCACACCAACGATTACACTGATCAAAAGTATGTACGGCATCTTCAGGAGCGTAAGTCCAAAGAAGCAAAGCACTCCGATAATCATAGAATCAATGATCTTTCCAATAATAAATCCACCGAAAATCTCATTGCTTTTCTTTGTCAGATGCAGGATCATATTGGCATGATCTGTACGGAACACTGCATAGACGATCTTTTTACTCTGTGCGGAAAATGTTTCCTTACTGAACAGAATATAGACTGATACAATAAGACCAATCAGAAAATTCAGGATCTCACTGACAAAATTGATGATCCCAACCGTCAGGTTTGACATCACTTCATTAACCTTGGTTAAAAGATCCTGTTTGATCCAGTTCTGTAATGCATCCGATCCCTTTTCTAACAGGTTACGTGCCATGACTCCGGCAGGACTGGTATCTTTCTGGATACTTATGATCTTCGTAACCATATCACTGATCTGTCCCGGCAGAGTCTGAACCATGTCACGGATACTTTTATAAAGTTCCGGAATCAGCATATTGCACAGTGCCAGGATCAAAGCAAGCAGCATAACCAGCGCTGCAAAAACACCGACACTACGCGAAACCTTCTTTGCCTTTTCCTGAGACATTTTCTTTTTTAATTGTGGAATCAGCCACCGGTCAATCTGCTTTACGATCGGATTCAGCAAATATGCGATCACCATTCCGTATAGGATCGGCTTTAACACATCAATTACTTTACTGACACCTACTGATATATCATCTATTCGGAGTAACAGAAAATAAAAGATCACACAAGCCGCAATAACAAGGAAAAAGGTAATCCCCTTCCTGAAATGCAGCAAAATCTTTGACGGCCCTCTGTTACCAAATTCCGGACGCTTTTCATAATACGCTGCCGATTTCTTCTTTTCCGGCTTCCCCGAAACCCCTTTCTCTACATTGTCTTTTTTTTCCATTTAATTTCCCTGTCTTTCTTCAAAAGTCCGATTTTTATTATACCTTCTTTCTAACACCCCCGTCAACCTCCCCAACCATCCTTTTCGCACCTTTTCTCTCATTCCTTGCACACAAACAAACAGGTGCAGGAGAAACTCTCCCACACCCATCACTTTCATCTACGCACATCCACAACTGAAAGTTGCACATTCCGTCTCATCACAGCTGCATGCCTTGCTGCCCTCCACACTGATCTTTCCTGCATGGCACTGGCATTCCTTATTGTACTGGCACTCCGTAGCCTTGCAGTCGATCTTGCTTGTCGGACCCGCCTCACCAGTCACATTACTGTAGGTGCCGCTTTTTCTTTCTTCAAAGCTGTCACAGCTTGTCTCTGCAGCTTTCCGTGCAGATTTTCCTCCCACCGTAATTGCGTTCAGATCACAATAAAAATCTTTGTTGTGCATACATGTCTGTACTGTACATTTTAATTCAGGCATAATGTTACCTCCTTTTTGAAAATCAGTATCATTATGCCCGAAAATTTTATTTCTTATTCAGATTTTATTTAAATCTCTATTTGTCGTCTTCTTTTTTTACTTCTCTTGCTGTCTTGGCCTGGATCTCCATCTTGATTGCCGCAAGGAAGTCAGCCAGTGTCTTCTGTCCTTCATCCCCTTCAAAACGGCTTCTTACAGATACCAGTCCGTCCTCTTCTTCTTTTGCTCCGACAACCAGCATGTACGGGATCTTCTTCATCTGTGCTTCACGGATCTTGTATCCGATCTTCTCTGCACGTGTATCAATCTCTGCACGAACACCTGAATTGTTCAGTTCATCCAGAACCTTCTGTGCATAATCCATATATTTGTCTGAAATCGGAAGTACCTTAACCTGTACCGGTGCAAGCCATGTCGGGAATGCTCCCGCAAAATGCTCGATCAGGATACCGATAAATCTTTCGATTGATCCGAAGATTACACGGTGGATCATGATCGGACGATGCTTCTCACCATCTGCTCCTGTGTATTCAAGGTTAAATCTGAGCGGAAGCTGGAAATCAAGCTGGATGGTTCCACACTGCCATGTTCTTCCGATAGAGTCTTCCAGATGGAAGTCGATCTTCGGTCCGTAGAACGCTCCATCTCCTTCATTTACTACATATGGAAGTCCCAGATCGTCCAATGCGCCGCGAAGGGCTTTTGTAGCCATATCCCAATCTTCATCGCTTCCCATGCTGTCTTCCGGTCTTGTAGAAAGTTCTACATGGTATTTAAATCCAAACAGGCTGTAAACTTCATTGATCAGTTTTACAACGCCTTTGATCTCATCACGTACCTGCTCTGGTGTCATGAAGATATGTGCATCATCCTGCGTAAAGCATCTTACACGCATCAGTCCATGAAGCTGTCCTGATTTTTCATGACGGTGGACCAGTCCAAGTTCTCCCATACGAAGCGGAAGGTCACGGTATGAACGTGGTTCAGATTCATATACAAGAATTCCTCCCGGGCAGTTCATCGGTTTGATGGCGAAATCTTCATCATCGATCACAGTTGTATACATGTTGTCTTTGTAGTGATCCCAGTGTCCTGATGTTTCCCAGAGATGGCGGCTTAACATGATTGGTGTTGAAATTTCAACATATCCGGCTTTTTTGTGGATCTCTCTCCAGTAATCAAGCAGCTGGTTCTTCAGTTCCATTCCTTTTGGAAGGAAGAATGGGAATCCTGGTCCTTCTTCTCTCATCATGAAAAGTCCAAGTTCTTTTCCAAGTTTTCTATGATCACGCTTCTTTGCTTCTTCCATCATATGCAGATATTCTTCAAGTTCTGCTTTCTTCGGATAAGAAGTACCATAAACTCTCTGAAGCATCTTATTTTTTTCACTTCCGCGCCAGTAAGCTCCTGCAAGGCTTGTAAGTTTGAATGCTTTTACCGGTTTTGTGCTCATCAGGTGAGGTCCTGCACAAAGATCTGTAAATTCTCCCTGTGAATAGAAGCTGATTACGGAATCTTCCGGAAGGTCTTCGATCAGTTCCACTTTATATGGTTCATCTTTTTCTTTAAAATATGCGATTGCTTCCGCTCTTGGCATTGTATATTGTTTAATTGGAAGATCTTCTTTAACGATTTTCTTCATCTCAGCTTCGATCTTTTCCAGGTCTTCTGTTACAAGCGGAGTCTCACGGTCAATATCATAATAGAATCCGTCTTCAATTGAAGGTCCGATCGCAAGTTTTGTATCCGGATACAGTCTCTTGATTGCCTGTGCCATAATGTGAGATGTTGTGTGACGGAATGCACCTTTTCCTTTTTCATCATTGAATGTAAGAATGTTCAGCTCACAGTCTTTGTCGATCACAGTTCTTAAATCAACAACTTCTCCGTCAACTTCTCCTGCTGTTGCAACCCTTGCAAGTCCTTCACTGATATCTTTTGCAATATCAATTACAGACATGCTCTGTGCATATTCTTTGCTTGATCCATCTTTTAATGTGATTTTCATAGTCTTTTTGTTCCTCTCTTTATTTTATAATTTCTGATTATACAACATTTTTCTGTGCAAGCTCCGGATCCGGATGTTCTCCTGACCATCCTGCCTGTGGCATAGTTGCCAGTCTCGATACATCCTCTTCGCTGATCTCAAAATGGAACAGATCCATATTCTGTTTCATCCGCTCCATCGAAGATGATTTCGGAAGCGGAATGATATCATTCTGAAGCAGGAATCTCAGACACAGCTGCGCCGGTGAAACCTGATACTTTCCGGCAAGTTCAAGGATCAGTCCATCTTCCAGAATCCGCCGTCTTCCGATCGGGCTCCATGCCTGCATCTGAATACCATGCTCTTTACAATACTGCACAGCAGCCTGCTGCATATAACCCGGATGCAGTTCCAGCTGGTTGACAACTGGTTTTACAGTTCCATTCTCCAGAATGTTCTTAATATGGTGCGGAAGGAAGTTGCTGAGTCCAAGTCCCCGGATCTTCCCTTCTTTCTGAAGTTCTTCCATCGCCCTCCAGGTCTCAAGATCCAGTTCTTTCCAGTTCTCACAGTCAGCCGACGGTCTTGGCCAGTGGATCAGATAGATGTCCAGATAATCGGTACCAAGTCTTTTCAGACTCTTTTCTAATGCATCCTTTGTCTGCTGATATCCCATTTCATCTTTCCACATTTTGGATACAAGGAAGAAATCCTCTCTTGGAAGATTGCTTTCACGGATTGCCTGACCTACAAACTCTTCGGTCTGATAAAAGGATGCGGTATCAAAATAGCGATATCCTGCTTCTATGGCAGTCTTTAAAATCTCCACGTTATTCCCTTCTGCCGCTTTGTAGGTTCCAAAACCAACGCATGGGATTTTCATATCATTGTTCAGCTTGAAACAATCGTAAATACTTTCCATCAGATCATCCTTTCTGTAAACTAAAAAACCTCTGCAACAGAAATATCTGCTGCAGAGGACGAGTTACTTTGTATACCCGCGGTTCCACCCCGCTTGTCCTGATTTCCAGGACCTCTTTGTGGATGATAACGGTATCCAGCCGGACTGTTTTACAGCCGCTCGGAGGTGGTCTTCAAACGCTTCTGTAATAAGAGGCTCTCAGCCTAAGACCTCTCTCTCTGGGATTCTTCCTGCGTTCTACTCTTCTCTTCATCGCATTTGCTAACATTATACCATGGGATTTTCATTTGTCAACACGTTCAAAAAATGTATTGAAAATTTCTATCAGAACCTATTTGTTCTTACCACAGCATTTTTTATATTTTTTACCACTTCCGCACGGACATGGATCGTTTGGATAAACTTTCTTTTCCACGTGGATTGTACGTGCGTTTTTCTGTTCTTTGTAAAGGACTTTTTTCTTTTCTTCTGTAAAGATCTTATCCCACTGTGGCAGTTCATACAGCCAGTCAGCTTTTGCATCTACCATGTTCTTGTAAAGCAGTTCTTTATCAAAAGCAAGACTTACCTCAGTGTCCTCATCCATTGTCTCAATTGGATTAGCCACTTTCAGGCTGTCGTTGATTCCATCAAGGAATCCTGTCATTGTAAATACATTAATGCCATATTTTTCAGCAAGTTCCTTTACAGTTCCTTTTACTTCTTCGTCTGGATTCTCAAGCAGCTTTTCATAGATCTCTTTTTCAGTCTGGAAATAGGTTCCCCAGAACTTCTGCAGAGAAGCTTTATCCATCTCTTTCGAGTAAGCGGTATCTCTCCACTGTTCTAATAATGTACTCATACTGTAAATTCTCCTTTTTATTCTTTATCACTCCATATATCATACAGCATTTTTCGACTGTTTGCAAAACATTTTCTTGTAGAAATTGTTTTTTATCTATATAATAGAGATAAAGTATAGTACGAAGGTGGTTGTTATGAAAAAATTCAAGCGTTTTGCAGCTCTTATCTGTGCAATTCTTCTGTTCCTGATGTACGTCAGCACTCTGGTATTTGCATTTATCGACAAATCCAGATCATTAGGACTTCTGAAAGCATCTGTTGCCTGCACGATTCTTGTGCCGGTTATGAGTTACGCCTATATCCTGGTTTATCGTCTGATCCACAGGAATGATGACGACTTTCACAGTGAATATTAATGTCTCATACATAAAGCTCTGCCATCATCCAGGCAGGGCTTTTTTCTTCGCCGAATCTGCCACCGAATCGTTTTTTCTCCTGTTCTCTGATCTTCTGTCTCTTATTTAGATATTCTTCCATGGAAATGACTTCCTGTGTGCTGATATTCTTCTCTTTCTGCATATCTTGTTACCTCCTGTCTACAGTTTTTTCGTCTGTCTGCCTTCTGGTATAAGCCTCATCCGGCATTTCCCCGACATCTTTAATATATGTTCTTATTTTCTGATTTATGACTTTTTCTTTTTTATTTTAAGAGTATAGCCGTGTTCTGTGACCTTACTATGGAGATTCTCTAAAAAAATCATAAGTTGTTTCTTAAGAAAATATGATTGACAACACCACGTCAATTCACTAAACTAGACATAGTGAGTAGTAAGAAAGGAAGAACATCATGAACAATTTGCAGATACCGGAGAATTACCATTCTCCACTTACGATCCGCGAGACTGAAGTGGCTATCAAAGAAGTAAAAGACCACTTTGAACGCGCACTTGCCAAATCTCTGCATCTGACGCGTGTATCCGCTCCTCTTTTCGTCCGCCCGGAATCCGGACTGAACGATAACCTGAACGGAGTAGAACGCCCGGTTGCATTTGGCATCAAAGAACAGGAAGACCGCGAAGTTGAGATCGTCCACTCTCTTGCAAAATGGAAACGTTACGCCTTAAAGCGCTACGGCTTTCATTCAGGAGAAGGACTTTATACTGATATGAGCGCTATCCGCCGAGATGAAGATACTGACAACATCCATTCCATCTATGTTGACCAGTGGGACTGGGAAAAAGTAATTTCCAAAGAAGAACGCAACATGGAGACACTGGAATACACCGTAGGAAAAGTATACAGTGCACTCAAAGAAACCGAAGCCTACATGGCACGCCGTTACAATTATATTGAAGAATTCCTTCCGGATGAAATCAGCTTCATCACATCCCAGGAACTGGAAACCATGTATCCTGACAAGACACCAAAGGAACGTGAATACCACTTTGCCAAAGCCAAAGGTGCCGTATTCATCAAACAGATCGGTAAGACCCTTGCCTCCGGACAGCGTCATGACGGACGTGCACCGGACTACGATGACTGGGAACTGAACGGTGATATCATCGTCTACTATCCGGTACTCGATATCGCACTGGAGCTTTCTTCCATGGGTATCCGTGTCGATGAAGATGCACTCCGCCGTCAGTTAAAGGAAGCCGGCTGCGAAGAACGCGCCGAGATGGATTTCCAGAAAGCATTACTGAACGGAAAACTTCCGTACACAGTCGGAGGCGGAATCGGACAGTCCCGAATCTGTATGTTCTATCTCCGCAAAGCCCACATCGGAGAAGTCCAGTCCTCCATCTGGCCGGACGACGTCCTCGAAGAAGCCGCATCCCGCGGAGTGTACTTACTGTAATACATAACCAACCATTATCACAATTTGATAATTTACCACAAAAATGAGGCAGGACTTAAAAAAGCCCTGCCCCTTTTTTATATTCCTATTTATTTCTGAAGATGATATCATGTCTTCCCGGTCCATTAGAAACCATTGTGATCGGATATCCGATCTCTTTCTCGATAAATTCGATGTAGTTTCTGCAGTTCTCCGGAAGATCTTCGTATTTCTTGATTCCTCTGATGTCGCATTTCCATCCCGGAAGTGTCTTGAGTACTGGTTTTGCTTTCTCAAGAAGATGTGTTGTCGGGAATTCTGTTGTAACTTCTCCGTCAATTTCGTATCCTACACATACCGGAATTTCATCCAGGTATCCAAGTACGTCGACAACAGTAAATGCTACATCTGTAGTTCCCTGCATACGGCATCCATATTTGGATGCTACACAGTCAAACCATCCCATACGTCTCGGACGACCTGTTGTTGCGCCGAATTCTCCGCCGTCTCCACCACGTCTTCTAAGTTCATCTGCTTCTTCGCCAAAGATCTCACTTACAAAGGCACCTGCTCCTACTGCACTTGAGTAGGCTTTACATACTGTAACGATCTGTTTGATCTCATACGGCGGGATTCCGGCACCGATTGCACCGTAAGCTGCCAGTGTAGAAGAAGAAGTTACCATTGGGTAAATTCCATGATCCGGATCCTTTAATGTTCCAAGCTGTCCTTCAAGAAGAATTTCTTTACCTTCCTTGAGTGCTTCGTTAAGATACAGAGAAACGTTACATACATACGGTGCTACCATTTCTTTGTATTCCATCAGTTCCTTATATAAATCATCAGGATTGATTAACGGTTTGTGATACAGATGTTCCAGCATAACATTCTTCTGCTCTGCTACACGGTTTACCTTTTCTCTAAGTTCAGCTTCGTCTTCAAAAAGCTCGCTGATCTGGAAACCGATCTTTGCATACTTGTCTGAATAGAACGGTGCAATACCAGACTTTGTAGATCCGAACGACTTTCCGCCCAGTCTCTCTTCCTCATATGCATCAAAATTCTTGTGATAAGACATCACCATCTGTGCACGGTCTGACACCAGAATCTTCGGCATCGGAACATCTCTGTCAATGATTGACTGGATTTCCTTGAAAAGAACCGGGATATCTACAGCGACACCATTGCCGATGATACTGGTTGTATGTCCGTAGAAAACTCCTGACGGTAATGTATGAAGAGCGAATTTGCCATAATCATTGATAATTGTATGTCCGGCATTTGCTCCACCCTGGAAACGAATGATAATATCTGCTTTTTCGGCAAGCATATCTGTGATCTTACCTTTTCCTTCGTCTCCCCAGTTCGCACCTACTACTGCTTTAACCATAATAAATCCTCCTGCGTGTTCTTGGCTATCTGTGAAATATCTCCACAGTGTCATCCCTCTTTTCATCGGGATAACTCCTACTTATAAATATAATCAATGTCCCTTATAAAGACACCGATTGAATTATACTACATTTCAAATAAAAAGTACACTCTTATTTTCAGCTACTTCCCGAAAATTCCGCATTTTTCTTGATTTTACTGCTCTCTGAGTGTTTTCCTACATCAGCGGTGCCACAATTCTTAAAACCTGACCATATATTTTCACAAAAGTGCTCCGGTTTCTGACCTCTGTCATCGTTATTTTCTGACATTTTGCAAGGGTCTCCTGGAAATCTTTTTCAATATCACGCACCACCGGATTGCGGTAAATGAAAACACCGCATTCAAAATGCAGATAAAGACTGCGGTAATCCAGATTGATACTGCCTACTGTCGCCGTATCATCGTCTGAAGTAAATACTTTTGCATGAACAAATCCAGGCGTATATTCATAGATCTCTACCCCGCCTGCGATCAGTTCCTCATAATAAGTCTTCGCAAGATAAAATGCATACGGCTTATCCGGAATATGTGGCATAATAATCTGCACTTCTATTCCACCTTTTGCAGCTCTTGTCAGCGCATCAATCATCTCATTGTCCAGGATCAGATACGGTGTCATAATATGCACATACTTCTTCGCATGATTCAGGATGTGGAAATACACTTCTTCTCCTACATTCTCATGGTCAAACGGACTGTCTCCATATGGGATGATGTAACCGTCTTTGCGGCTGAACCCCGGCTGCTTTTCTGTCAGATACTTTGCATAATCCTCCGGCTGTCTCTCCGTAATATTCCACATCTGCAGGAACATCATGGTAAAACTCTGCACGGCATCGCCTTCGATTTTGATCGCTGTATCTTTCCAGTGTCCGAACCGGACTTTCTTGTTGATATATTCATCTGCCAGATTGACACCTCCGGTAAATGCAACCTTTCCGTCAACCACACAGATTTTCCGGTGATCCCGGTTATTCTGGCTGGTAGAAAGGATGGGTACGATCGGTCCAAATTCCTTGCACTGGATTCCATATTCCCTGAGCTGCTTCGGATACTCATACGGCAAAAGGCTGATACTGCAGGTTCCGTCATACATCAGGCGTACTTCCACGCCCTCTTTCACCTTTTTACGCAGGACCTCCAGGACAGTGTCCCACACATATCCTTCTCCGATAATAAAATATTCCATGAAAATAAATTTTTCTGCCTTATTCAATTCCTCGATCAGAACCGGAAATTTGTCATCTCCCAGTGGAAAATACTGTGCCTGTGAGTTCCCATAAGTCGGAAATCCCACCTGGTTATAAAGAAAATGTGACAGATTGGCATTCGCAACCCTTCCACCTTTCATCGCATGGACGACATATTCATTCTGCTGCATATAAGGTTCAGTCTCCACTCGAAGCTTCTCCAGTCTGGCACCCAGATATTTGGTTCCGATTCCTGCTTTTGTAAACAGATAAAATCCAACTCCGACCACCGGGACAAGGAACACAAACAGGATCCACGTCATCTTAAACGCCGGATTCCCTTTTTCATTGAAAATATAAATCGCTGTGATAAAAGAAAGAAGCGATATCACTCCGTTCATATAGGTACTGTAATTTCCCAGATATGTAAAAGTGAGAACCATAATACCAATCTGAAGAAGAATCAGCAGAAGAATAATCGCGGTATGGCTGTACACTGCACCAAATACTTTTGTCTTGGCACGTTCTTTGACTGTCTTACTGGTATCATGGTATTTTGTAATTTCTCTCATGCGCGGTCTTCCTCTCTTTAGATACTATTTTATATCGTAACACAATTTTTATTCTTTCACAACATTCCAGCTGCTTATAATCGTACAACACTTCCTTATTTTTGTTGTTTTTCTGGTTCTTTTATAAATATTTTACTTTCCCTTTTCAAATAAAAGTATTACAATAAAATTATTCATGTATACTATATTTCATGACGAACTATCTCATCTGCCATATCTGACAGGACGAGATCAAGAAAGGAGCAGCAACATGGCTAAAAATTTTGGTAAAATCCTGCTCGGACTGACTGCCGCAGGCGCAGCTGGTGCCGGTGCATATTACTGGTTAAAGAACCGACATAATGAAGAACCGGAAGACGAGTTCGATGACTCTTTTGAAGAGGATGATTTTGAACTGGATGATGATCTTGGCGAAGTGCCTGAGCGTGGTTACACAACTCTTACTCCATCTTCTGCAAAGGAAGAAACCTCTGAAGAGTCTAAAGAAAAAACTGACGATGCAGAAGCCGGACCAGAAGCCGCTTCCCAGACACCGGAAACTGATTCCGAAGAATCCGATCCGGCTTCAGAAGAAGTTTAAGAAAGAACTTTTCTTACAGCTTATCATTTTCTGCATAAAACCAAAACCCGGAAGAATTTTTCATTCTTACCGGGTTTTTCATTGCCATTTCTTTTCAAAAACTGTCGACTAACACATTATTTACAATTAAATTCTGAGCAAGACTGCTTTCTTTATTTTGGCAGCTTGAATGAACTCTTCAGCGAAACGATTCTGTTAAATACCAGATGTTCTTTAGACGAATCATGAGAATCCACGCAAAAATATCCCTGACGTACAAACTGGAAGCTATCATATGCTTTTGCATCTGCAAAATTTGATTCTACAAAGATTTCTTTCTCTGCAAGAGAATTCGGATTCAGGTTCAGGGAACCGTCTTCTTTATTGTAGACACCCTTTTCTTCGTCGATCAGGTTCTCATACAGTCTTACGGTTGCCGGAAGTGCTGTACTTGCCTCTACCCAGTGGATCGTTCCTTTTACTTTTCTTCCTGTGAATCCGGAACCACTCTTTGTCTCTGGATCATAAGTACAATGTACAACAGTTACATTACCGTCTTCATCCTTTTCAAATCCTGTACAGGTTACAAAGTAAGCATTCATCAGACGTACTTCGTTGCCTGGGAACAGACGGAAATATTTCTTCGGAGGCTCTTCCATAAAGTCTTCTCTCTCAATATAAAGCTCTCTTCCAAATGGAAGCTGACGGCTTCCAAGTTCTTCATTCTCAAGATTATTCGGTGCATCCAGATATTCAATCTGTCCTTCTGGATAATTGTCGATCACAAGCTTGATCGGATCAAGAACTGCCATCATACGTGCTCTCTTAAGCTTCAGATCCTCACGGATACAGTATTCGAGCATTGCATAATCTACAGAGCTCTGCGCTTTGGAAACTCCGCACAGGTCAACGAACATCTTGATAGATTCCGGTGTGAATCCACGGCGACGAAGTGCTGCGATGGAAACCAGTCTCGGATCATCCCAGCCGTCCACAATCTTATCTTCTACAAGTTTCTTGATGTAACGCTTTCCTGTAACTACGTTCGTCAGGTATAATTTTGCAAATTCGATCTGACGCGGTGGATTTGCAAATTCACATTCTCTTACTACCCAGTCATAAAGTGGTCTGTGATCTTCAAATTCCAGTGTACAGATAGAATGTGTAATTCCTTCGATTGCATCCTCGATCGGATGTGCAAAATCGTACATCGGGTAGATGCACCACTTATCACCCGTATTGTGATGTGTCATACGGGCTACACGGTAGAGGATCGGATCTCTCATATTGATATTCGGTGATGCCATATCAATCTTCGCACGGAGAACCTTCTCTCCGTCTGCATACTTGCCTGCACGCATATTTTCAAAAAGCTCCAGGTTCTCTTCCACACTTCTGTCACGGTACGGACTGTCCTTTCCCGGCTCTGTCAGAGTTCCTCTGTACTCTCGGATCTGATCCGCTGTCAGGTCACAGACATAAGCTTTTCCTTTCTTGATCAGTTTGATCGCATACTCATACATCTGATCAAAATAATCAGATGCAAAGTAAAGGTGATCTCCCCAGTCAGCACCCAGCCACTTGATATCCGCTTTGATAGACTCAACGAACTCTGTCTTTTCCTTTGTCGGGTTGGTATCGTCAAAACGCATATGGAAAGTTCCGTTATACTTCTGTGCAAGTCCGTAGTTTAAAAGGATAGACTTTGCATGTCCGATGTGAAGGTATCCGTTCGGTTCCGGTGGGAAACGGGTACATACATGATCGTATACGCCTTCTGCAAGATCTTTTTCAATTTCCTGTTCTATAAAATTCTTTGATACAGCTTCTTCTGCCATTGAAGTTCCTCCTCGCATCTCTCTATTACTTCGTAATCTGCCATTATATGGCAGTCTTTTTTTGTCATGCATCTCAATCATTGTCCTGTGGACAGTTTTGATTCATGTCCTTTAGTTTATCACACTTTCTACACACGGACAAGTGAAAAAAAGCAGACATTGTACCTTCCAACCGGAAATACAACTCTGCTTCTTAAATATATAAGCTGCCTAGCGGAATCGAACCGCCGACCTCCGCCTTACCAAGGCGACGCTCTACCGACTGAGCCAAGGCAGCCTGCGCATTTTCGCGACTCACTTAATATAGCACATCACTGCTTTGCTTGTCAATATTTTTAAATTTTTATTTTTACTTTTTTTCAGACCGGCGTTTTTCTTCCAGAAGCTGACGTGCTTTCGCTTTGATCCGCTGCAGGGCATTGTCGATCGTCTTCGGACTTTTGTCCATAAATTCTGCAATCTTCAGATATTCCATTCCCTGCAAATGAAGATACAGCACCTTTCGCTCCAGCTTACTTAATTTTTCTTTCAGTTCCTCTTCAAATGCATTCGTATACTCTTCTCCAAGAATCATCAGCTCCGGATTACTCTCTTTCCCTGCTTCGATCGTATCTACTATGGAAAGCCCGTTCTCCTCCGGATTGTCACTGGCAGATGCGTAAATCGACACATAGGAATTGAGCGGCAGATGTTTTTTCCGCTGTGAAGCCTTAATCGCCGTATACATCTGGCGTGACACACAAAGTCCGGCAAAACTTGAAAAGCTTGCACCTTCTTTCGGCTCATAATCCTGCACCGCTTTAAAAAGACCGATCATCCCCTCCTGGATCAGATCATCATTTTCTCCGCCCCACAGATACATGGCACGCGCTTGTTTGCGTACCATGTCTTTGTATTTTTCCATCAGATAATCCGTGATCTCGGTCTTACCTTCCCGAAGCAGTTCAATCAGCTGCTCATCCGTCATTTTCCCCAGATCCATTTTCATTCTCCGATTTTCCTAACTCATGCGCTGACGCACGATCTCATAGGCAAGGACACCTGCTGCCACAGACGCATTCAGGGAGTCAATATCTCCCTTCATCGGAATGGCTGCCGTCATATCACAGGTTTCTTTTACCAGACGTCCAACACCTTCGCCTTCGTTTCCGATCACCAGACCAATCGGTCCTTTCAGATTCACGCGGTACATCACATCCCCATCCATATCTGCACAGACGAACCAGAGTCCCTTTTCTTTCAGTTCTTCCATGGTTTTCACCAGATTGGTGACTTTTGCTACCGGTGTGTAATTCAGCGCACCTGCTGATGTCTTTGCAACGGTTGCTGTAAGACCTGCTGCGCGGTGCTTCGGAATGATCACACCATGCGCACCTGCAAGATTGGCAGTACGGATGATCGCGCCGAGATTATGTGGATCCTCAATGTTGTCCAGAAGGATCAGGAAAGGATCTTCTCCTTTCTGTTTTGCAAGCTCCAGCATATCTTCCACCTGCGCATACTCGTAAGCCGCTGCCTGTGCAATGACCCCCTGATGTCTTCCGGTCTCTGAAATCTGGTTCAGACGTTCTTTGGTTACAAAATTCAGGATCGTATCATGCTTTTTTGCTTCTCTTACGATACTTCTGATCGGTCCGTCCTGACATCCGTCAAGAATATATACTTTGTCAATCGGTTTTCCGGAGCGAAATGCTTCCATTACTGCATTTCTTCCCTCAATCTGCTGACTGTTCATCTTTTTTTCTTCCATTCTATTTCTCCTGCTTCTTTTCTTCTTCGCATTCGCTTAAGTGATCCAGACCGATCTTGATCAGATCTGCCATTCTTTTCCATTCTCTTTTCAGGTAAAGCCATCCCATCAACGCTTCAAATCCGGTTGCACGTCGGTAATCGGTCAGTGACTGGTTCTTTGCCGGCGATACTGATTTAGCATTTCGTCCTCTTCTGTAAACAGCATGCTCTTCTTCAGTAAGCAATGGCTGAAGGACACGCATCATCTCTGACTGGGCAGACGCCTGCACCATACTGCTTGTCTCCTGATGTAATTTTTTTACCTGTTTATTGCCTTCGCTGATCACCTTTGTCTTGATGACCAGATCATAAATGCTGTCCCCTATATAAGCCAGGGTAAGAGGTGAATAGCCTTCCGGCTCCACCTCTTTCATCTCAAGCACTTCTTTTATATAGTCAGCAATTTCAAATTCTACGCTTTTTTCCATTGTACTCCTTCTCTGGTATCCTTCAGGATAATTCCCTTTTCCAGAAGCTCGTCACGGATCGCATCGGCTCTTGCAAAATCTTTTGCTTTTCTTGCTGTCTGACGCTCTTCGATCAGTTTCTCAATATCTGCATCCAGAAGTTCTTCCTTCTTATCCAGGATCAGTCCCAGGACATCACCGAGTTTTACGATTCTGTCCAGTAATCCCCGGAGATATTCCTTTGAGCTTTCTGCTGTCGCAGTGGTATTTGCATATTTTACAAGTTCAAAGATTGCTGCGATTGCGTCTGCTGTATTGAAATCATCATCCATTGCTTTTTCAAATTCTTCTACATATGCATCAGTTTTTGAAAATGCTTCTTTTTCTTCGGCACTCATCTCTTCTGCTGCCACTGAAGCGATAAGATGTTTCAGATTATCGGTTGCATTGAGAATTCTCTCCAGACCGTTCTTGGATGCTTCCATCAGCTCTGCACTGAAGTTCAGCGGGCTTCTGTAATGTGCGCTCAGCATGAAGAAACGAAGCACCTGGAGGTCATACTGCTCGCTGATCTCTCTTACCGTACGGAAGTTTCCGAGTGATTTTGACATCTTGCGGTTGTCAATGTTCAGGAATGCATTGTGCATCCAGTATCTTGCAAATTCTTTACCGTTAGCGGCTTCACTCTGTGCGATTTCATTTTCATGATGTGGGAATATCAGATCTTCTCCACCTGCATGGATATCAATCTGTTCGCCAAGATATTTCCTCGACATCACAGAACACTCAATATGCCATCCCGGACGTCCATCTGACCAAGGTGACTTCCAGAAAGGTTCTCCTTCTTTTTTCGGCTTCCAGAGTACGAAATCCAGCGGATCTTCTTTTTCATCCTCACCGCTTACCAGAAGAGAACGTCCACCGGAACGGAGATCATCCAGATTCTTGTGGGATAATTTTCCATAGTCTTTAAACTTTCTTGTGCTGAAATAAACGGTTCCGTTTTTCTCGTAAGCATAACCTTTTTCAATCAGCTCGGAAATCATCTCCACCATGCCGCAGATTTCTTCTGTTGCAAGCGGATGCTTGGTTGCAGGCTTTACATTCATTCCTGCCATATCCTTTTTGCACTCTGCAATATAGCGCTGTGAAATTTCCTGCGCGGATACCTGCTCTTCGATTGCCTTTTTGATGATCTTGTCATCAACATCCGTGAAGTTCGATACATAATTGACATCGTATCCTTTGTATTCAAAATAACGGCGGACGGTATCAAATACGATCATCGGTCTTGCATTACCGATATGGATGTAATTGTATACGGTTGGTCCGCAGACATACATTCTTACCTTTCCTTCTTCCAGAGGAACGAATTCTTCTTTCTTTTTCGTAAGTGTGTTAAATACTTTCATAAAGCTACTCCTTCTTTTTTCTATGCTTCCTCGATTATTTTTTCTTTCGCGAGTTTTTCTTTCAATGCTTTCAGTTCTTTCTTCAGACGGATATTGTCAGTCTGAAGCTGACGGATATCATTCAATACCGGATCTGGCAGATGGATCTGATCCAGGTCAGCGCTCGGAACTTTCTGGTCACCCATGCGTACAATTCTTCCCGGGACACCAACAACGGTACAGTTCGGAGGTACTTCCTCAATAACAACAGATCCTGCTCCGATCTTGGAATTCTTTCCAATCGTAAAGGAACCGATGACTTTCGCACCGGCACTGACCATGACGTTGTCTTCCAGCGTTGGATGGCGCTTGCCCTGCTCTTTTCCTGTACCACCCAGGGTTACTCCCTGATACAGTGTAATATTATCGCCCAGGATTGCAGTCTCGCCGATAATAACGCCACTTCCATGGTCGATAAAAAGCCCTTTTCCAATGGTTGCTCCCGGATGGATCTCAATTCCTGTCTTTCTGACACCACGCTGTGACACCCACCGTGCCAGAAAATAATGTTTTTTTAGATACAGCTTATGTGCGATCCTGTAATGAAGCATTACCTTAAAGCTTGGATACAGAAATACTTCTATATCCGATTTGATTGCCGGATCTCGTTCTTTTACTACTTTGATTTCTTCTTTGATATAGGAAATAACTCCCATTTCATTCACCTCTGATTTGGAATTTCCTGTGAAACTATGAGAAACACGCTCCGCGAGTTTCTCAAGTTATCGCGGCAGTCGCCAAGGTCTCGTGCAAGCACGGACTTTGGCTCGTTGCTCGCGTAAATAAAAAACTCCGTCTCATAAAGAGACGAAGTTTCCGCGGTTCCACTCTAAATTAAAAGCAGCTCTCCTGCTTTTCTCTCACGGCCTATAACGTCTGCCACACGTACCCGGCTACTTGTAAAATCTTCACTTTCACGTTCGCCTGGTCAACTCCCGAATGCACTTCATCATCCCTGCTCCTGGATCTGCTTTCAGCCGATGACAGATCCTCTCTGATGGAACTCTGAGGATAACTACTCTTTTCGTTCTCCGTCTTTTCAGTTTTATTCATATCTAGTACATATAGTATGCGATTTTTTCTTTTTTGTCAACCGCTTATCAGACAATCTCGTTGATAAAAACAGGAGAAAACGGCATCAGTTTACTGATTTCTTCTTTGAATTCTGCTGAAAAAATCTCCTTTTCTTCCTCTTCAATCTTTTCAAGCTCTTTATAGCCAAATACGATCGATGTAAGCGCATCAACACTAATCTTCTGCACAGCATCATCTTTGCCGGTGTGCGCTGTCCTTGTCCGAACTACAAGATGTTCTTCATTGCCTTTTAGCATAAACAGACGGTTATTCTCCCGGATAACCGGATCATACAGAACAAACTCCAGATCCATCTCTTCTCTGCACACCATTGAAGACAGAAGACTTTCTATATTCAAAAGCCGTGCCATGATCAACGGTTTTTTCTTTTCTTCTTTTTTGAGGATGACTCCTGCCTTATCAAAAACATCTTCATATCCTTTTCGGATCAATGGCTCTCTTACTGCAAGCCCATCTTCTTCATCAAAAACAAGGATTCCTCGCATCTCTCCATCCTGCTCTGCGATCAGGATTCCGCCTTTTTCACTTTCCTGTTCCTTCAAAAGGCGCATATAATAAGCTGCATCCCGTTTGGTATATACCTGTATTTTCTGTTTTTCCAGAACTTCTTCCGCAAAATCCCCCAGCTTTTTACAGTCTTTTCCCTCTGCCTTTCTGAGTGTCACGCCGGAATCGTTCTGTAATTCCACGATCTTCTGTATTGTCAGTTCTTCCCCGTCTGTTCCTTTTACACTCCACACATCGGCTGCATAGATAAACCGGTAATTATGTGGATAATAAATTTTCTCACTTGCGGGCATCAGGAAAAAGAATGGCATTTTTTGCTGATACAGATCTCTTGCTGTCTTGCTTAATAATTCCGCCATATAACCTCTGTGCCGGTAAAGAGGCTCTGTTGCAACTGCAACAATGTATCTGCTCTCTATTGCCTTTTTCCCCATCTGTATTACATAAGGATTCAGCTGCATCATCGCCCGGATATCGTGATCCGTCTCGATCACATAGATTTCGTTATTCTTCGTCTTTTCTGTGTAATAATAGTCCAGAAATTCTTTTGTATCTTCTGTAAATACTTGTTCCCACAGTGTTCTTGTAAGCCCACGCTCTTCCGGCTTCAGTTTTTTCAGTATCTTCATTTTACTTTTTCGCCGTACCTTTCCATTCAGACTTGATCTACATCTGTCTTGCTGCACAACCTCCACAGCCTGCGCAGCCACCTGCAGGTACTGCTACGTCTACACTGCTGAAATTAGTCAGCTTTTCGATTGCACAGATTGCCTGGGAAGAAATTCCTTCCCCACTTCCGGTAAATCCAAGACCTTCTTCCGTCGTCGCCTTGACATTTACCTGATCCTTTTCAATATGCAGTGCTTCTGCAATATTCTTTTCCATCTGCTCGATGTGCGGGCGCATCTTCGGTTTCTGCGCAATGATCGTCGCATCAATATTTTCAATCACATACATATGATCATCCAGAAGCTTTCCTACATGCTCCAGAAGCTTAATACTGGAAATTCCTTTGTATGCTGGATCTGTATCCGGGAAGTGCTTTCCGATATCTCCAAGTGATGCCGCTCCAAGCAGGGCATCCATGATCGCATGCAGAAGTACGTCTGCATCCGAATGTCCAAGAAGCCCCTTTTCGTATGGTATCTCCACTCCGCCAAGAATCAGTTTTCTTCCTTCCGTCAGTTTATGAACATCATATCCCATTCCAACTCGCATTTTCTATTCTTTTTCCTCCTGTTTTTCATCTGATGAATCAGTTTCTTCTGATATCTTCTCTTCACCAGACTTTTCTTCATCCTCATTGTCTTCCTGTTTTTCATCTGATGATAGTTCTGATTCAGACTCTGCATTTTTTTCTTCTGAACTCTGTGCTTTTCCAAGATCAACTTCTACTTTTTTCTCTGTCTTATCAGATTCCTTTGTACCTGCTCCCACCTGAACATCTACAACACCTTTTCCTGTCACAGATTCCTTTTCTGTTTCTTCGCTTTCCTCGGCATCCGTATCGGAATTCACCTCTGTTTCTGCTTCCGTAGCTTGGATCTCTGCCTTTGTCGCCTTTACGATAATTCTGATATTATGAACAATCGTAGCCAGTCCGAATATTGCAAAAAATACTCCCGCCAGAATAAACAAAATCTGGTTCTTCGGTTCCCCGGCTATCGTCTCACGCACCAGAGATACGCCGGTATACACCAGATACGCTCCAACCGCCGCCATGATCACCTGCTTTGATTTTGATGTCATATGATAGTCCTCCATTTTGTCGTAATTTAGTTGTATTTTATCACATATTGGAGAAATTGACTACTTATCAGAAAGCGCAAGTTTTCATTTTCTCCGCAATATTTTATTTTCGATTCTCCGTTCCCCAAATACAAAGCTGGTCCAAAACCACCATCAGAGATTTTCCACGCTCTGTCAGAGAATACTCCACCTTCGGCGGAATCTGCGGATACGCTTCCCTGTGGATCAATTCATCTTTCTCTAATTCCTTCAGATTCTGACTTAACGTCTTATCCGAAATCTTCCCCAGATAACGCTGCAGCTCGTTAAACCTGACCGGCTGATATTCCATCAGACAGTAGAGAATGATCATCTTATATTTACCAGAAATCAAAGACAAGGTATAACTAAACCCCGTCTCTTCAAAATCTGCATTTTCAATATAATCTCTCATTTTACACTCTTTCATTCTTTATCTACACTTCCTTTCAGGTAAGTACCTAACCTAAAAGATGGTACTTGTTATTTCTTCACATCTTTATATAATTATAAATAGGAGCTCTTAAAAAAGCAAGCGAATCATAGTACGGAGGTATGAAAATGAAAAAAGATTTAGGTGTCGTTCCTGCAGTTTATCCTATGCCGGTGCTGATGGTAGCTGCATATGACGCAAATGAAAAAGTAAACGTAATGAATGTTGCCTGGGGACAGATCTGCGATATGGATAAGATCATCCTTTTCATCGGAGAAGGCAAAAAGACCTGGTTAAATATCAAGGAAAGCAAGGCATTCACTGTAGCACTTGCTGACGAAGCGCATGTAGACGTGGCAGATTTCTTCGGAATCGCTTCCGGCAATAAAATCGATGACAAATTTGAGCGTACCGGATATCACGCTGTAAAAAGTGATAAGGTACACGCTCCGATCATCGAAGAATTTCCTGTTGTAATGGAGTGTGAGCTTTTGGAATTCGTCGATACGGAGCACATCTCAGGAATCGTTGGCAAGATCGTCAATGTAAAAGCTGAGGAATCTGTTCTCTCCGAAAATGGAAAGGTAGATCCGAAAAAACTGCAGGCTCTGATGTTTGATCAGTTCCAAAGTGGATACTATTCTACCGGAGAGCGCGTTGCTACCGCCTGGAAAGCCGGAGCGGGATTGATGAATAAATAATTTCACCTAAAAAGAGGACATCTCACTTTTTCTCAAAGTGATGTCCTCTTTTCTTATTTCATCTATACATACAAACAGATATTTATACCACTTCAATCACAGCTTCTCCGCGGGAATGTTCTCCTTCTGCTTCCACACGGATTGTTCCGGTTTCTGGCGCATAGACGACCGCCTGTGCCCTTCCATAATATGTCTTAAATTTTCCTGTATCATATGCCTCTGTGGTACATGGATCTGCACTTCCAAATCCCAGAAGCACGCCTCCCTTTACCCTGCAGTTCAGCTGCTCATCAGCTGCTGACTCTACTATGCCATTTGCGCCTTTGACAGAGATATCCACATAGACAATATCTCCTGCTTTCACCTGCTTCTCTTCCGGACAAACCGAAATCCGCTTTTCCCCCTCTGCCGAAAGGAGTCTGCTTCTTCCGATTTCTTTTTCCTGCGCGTCGTATTGGATGGCACATAAGCTTCCGGACTTATATTTTACAGAGAACAATGCCTTACACTGCTTCAGCTTCTTTTTGCCGATCAGTTTGTTATTCAGATACAATTTTACCGTCGCACCGTTTCCGTAAACCTCTACGATCGTCTTATTCCCTTCACAGCCTGACCAGGACCAGCTTTCTATCGCATTCGTCCCTCTCCAGACTGACTTGCTGACACGTACTCCCGGATGATTTGCCGGTCTGACTCCGATGACTGGTTTACTATTTTTCTCCCAGATGACTGCCGCATACCGACATGAAGCATCTGGATTTCCAAGAATATCGATCACCCCGGCACCTCCGAGCAGCCACGGATATGGACGGTTAAACGGCATACCTCCGGTATAGCTCCACGCTCCGATTCCTGCTTCACCAAGATAATCCCATGCTGTCCACATAAAATCACCGATCAGATACGGATATTCTTTTACCATTTTCCAGTTTTTCCAGATATCCTGTGGAAAAGTCTCGCTTCCAAACACAATTCTCTCCGGATGTGCTTTCCCTTCCAGCGGATATCTTCCGGAGCCGTAATTATAACCTGCTATATCCAGACGATCCAGGAACGGACTGGAGATCGCATCCACCTTTTTGGAATTTCCGCCCTTATTCATGCCGCTTCCGATGAACGAAGCCATAATATTAAACGCCAGGCTGTTATTGCTTTCTTTCTTTTGTTCTTTGGATGAGGATGTCGTATTTGTCTCGCCATCCTGATAAATCCCCTGCCCCTTTGCAGCTCTGCCCATCACCATCAGATTGGTTCCACAGGTAACCGGACGAGTATGGTCATGACTGTGTATGCATTCTATCATAGCACTTCCAACCTGAAGTCCCTTCTTTTCACAAGGTTCTGCAACCTCATTTCCGATCGAATACAGAATGACCGAAGGATGATTATAATCTCTCTCGACCATGGCAGTCGTATCCGCTTCCCACCATGCTTCAAAATCACATCCATAATCATATTTATTTTTTCGGTTGTACCAGGTATCAAAGGTTTCATCCATAACATACATTCCCAGTTCATCACACGCTCTCAGCATTGCTTCACTGGCAGGATTATGAGAGCTTCGGATGGCATTAAATCCGGCTTCTTTCATGATCTTCACACGTCTTCTCTCACTTTTTTCCCAGCTTGCCGCTCCCAGGATCCCATTGTCATGATGGACACAGCCGCCTCTCAGAAGCGTCGCTTTTCCATTTACAAAAAATCCCTTCGTACTCCAGGAAAGCTTACGGATACCAAACCTCTCTTCTGTTGTATCCAGTATTTTTTCGCCCTCTTCAAGTATGATCTTAGCAAGATAAAGATTCGGAGATTCCTCATCCCAGAGCCTTGCCTCTGGCAGCTCGATCTCTGCTACAGCAGTCGCTTTTTCATTCCCTGATTGCGCAGCATTTACCTTTACAAACTTTTCTGCTATGGTAGTTTCTCCGTCCTGTATCTGCATACGGACACCATATTCTTTCGCACTGTAAATTCCTTCCAGCTTTCCTTCTATCCTTATCTTTGCCGGTTTGCAGGACAGCGTCGTGATTTTTACCCCTTGATAACTAATATGTGTCCTCTCAGACAGATACAGATTCACCGGACGGTAAATTCCGCTTCCTGTATACCACCGGCTGTTCGGAAGCTTCGAGTTATCTGCAATTACAGTCAGAAGATTCTCCTCCCCATAGTTCGCATTCTCATCTAATCGTACCAGAAACGGAACATAACCATACGGTCTTTCATAAAGCTTTTTCCCATTCAGAAAGACCTCTGCGTTTTTGTATACGCCCTCAAACTCTACCGCCAGATATTTCTCCTTCCACTCTGCCGGAATAAAGAATTTTTTCTCATAGGTATATATCCCTCCCGGAAAATATCCGTGCGCACTGCCCCCTGCTGCATCTGCAGTTCTCTTTTCATGGATCATCGCATCATGCGGCACGATCACAGACGTCCCATTACATGTCCAGTTTTCAGTAAATGCTGCTTTTTTCATTATTTCACCCCGTTTGTTAATCTACGATATTACTCTTGGCATAAAAGCCTCTTGTTTTTCCATCAATCACTGCAGTATCTGTGATCACAAATTTCCCGGTGAGCTGTATCTCTTCCGATGAACCACCCACTCCAACCGTGATTTCTCCGGCTTCCACGATCCACTGCATATGCGAATCTAAAAATGCCGTCTGATCGGTATTCATAGAAAAATGAATTCGTTTGCTCTCTCCTGCTTTGATAAAGACTCTGCAAAATCCTGCCAGCTCCTTCGCAGGTCTTATCATGCTTGCCACTTCATCTGTAAGATATAGCTGTACGACTTCCTCTCCATCTCTTTTTCCTGCATTGGTAACTGTACAGAACACATCAACCTTTCCCCGGCTGTCGGTCTCTTCTGTAACAGAAAGATCCGAATAAGTAAACTCTGTATAGCTCTTTCCTTCGCCAAAGTAAGCAAGCGGTATTGCCGAAAAGAACATCCACGGTCTTGCCTTTCCCATTTTGCTGTGTGTCTTATCGATCAGACTGCCGAAAAAGACATCAGTAACCCCATCCAGCAGTTTACTCACCATCATAAGCGTTCCTACAACGCCTGCATTTAATCCGACAGAATCTGTCAGATACAGCATCATAAACGATGAAACCAGCATATAAAAGAAATTCGATCCAAAGTCCCCCGAACCATATGCTATTTTCTTTGGAACTGATAAATATTTTTTGTTTGCTTCATTCTCCATCCGTATCTCTCTCCTTTTTTTCATGATCATTTCAGTTTTCTCTTCTACAAAAGGTTTCCGGAATACACTTTTATAGTTATGCAATCAAAATTGGTTCACTGAACCAATTATTGATATGCTTGGCAATAAAAAACATCCATTGGATACGATTATCATAACCGTATCCAATGGATGTTTCTGTCATATATGTTGCTTTTTTATCATTTATGTCTGTTTGCTTAAAAAATGTATATTTTTATTCTGTTTCCGATATTCGGACGGAGAAATCCCGTTTTTCTTTTTAAACTCTCTGCCAAAATGACTCTGTGATGAAAAACACAGATAATCTGCAATGTAAGAAATCGAAGCCTCAGAATATTTCAGCATATTCTCAGCCGCTCGGATTCGTATCAGAATGCTATACTGTGAAATGCTCATCCCAACCTGTTCGGAAAATTTTCCGGACAAATAGGTTCTGTTTACCCCTATCTGTTTTGCCAGTTCTTCCACCGTGATTCTTTTATGGAAATTTTGTGTCAGATAATCCTTGCACTGTTCGACATAATTTGAATTTTTCTTCTCTTTCTTCCGTTCCTGAACCATTTTCACATAGGTTCGCTGTATCTCAGAAGAGAGCTGATACATCTCTTTCTGTGTTTTACACTTTTCCAGCCTTTGATAAAACACATCGCTCACCGCATAAGCTTCTGTCGGCGATACGCCTCCTTCCATTGCTGCCCGTGAGATCAACGCAAGTCCTGCCGCAACCATATACTCCGCCTGCTTAAGGCCTCCCTCAGCCAGCTTTCCAATTTCATCATACAGATGCAGCTTGTCATACATCGGACCTTTGAAATAATCACTATCTCCTCTTTTTATCGCATCGTAGTATTTTTTTTCATATTCATATGTTACATGCTTTCGTTCATTTTCTGAAGAATCAAATTTATAGTTAACCAGTTCCCCTTCTATTTCGCTTTTCTTACCTGTTTCAATCCGACTTAATTCCATCAGCTCTGCTTCACTTATTTCAAGACCACACAGAGAAAAAAGAGACATAGACAAAATACCGGCAAGTTTCATGATCGACATTCTGGGGATATTCAATTTACGCTGCGAAAGCTGATGTCTGCGCCTGTAATGATACAGTCCGCTTTTTTCTTCCTTATCCGTCGCCAGACTCACCGGTCCTCCGATATAAAAATTGTTCTCTGCATCAGAAAATGCCATGTAAGCCACCCAGCCGTCTTCTATCGTAAGGACAGGCGCCCTTTTTTCTTCATACATCTTACGCAGATTTTCTTCTAAATACGGATCTGTCAAGAACGGATCCTCTTCATTTTCTCCGATGCCGATAACTTCCGGTATATCTTTCTCGGCATAATAAATGTGCGAGGAAATCTTACTATTTACATAGAGTCTCTCCGCCCAGAATCGTGTCTTATCCATCTTCCTTACTCCATCACTTCATTTCTCATATAGTAAAAAAGAAGCCCCACACAAGGACTCCTTCTTCAAGTAGCGGGAACTGGATTTGAACCAGCGACACCGCGGGTATGAACCGCGTGCTCTAGCCAACTGAGCTATCCCGCCATATTCAATTATGCAACTTTCATTGCAATGGGACCAATAGGGCTCGAACCTATGACCCTCTGCTTGTAAGGCAGATGCTCTCCCAGCTGAGCTATGATCCCATATGTTTGTCCATCTCACAACCGACTTTGTTATTATACAATTATAATCACTGAAATGTCAACTGTTTTTTTACTTTTTTTGATACTTTTTTTAACAGATTTTCACCCTTCCTAAGCAAAAGCCCCCGGAATTTACTTCCGGGGACTTTTGGTTTATATTTTTACATAGAGGATATGTCTTATACAATTCCCTGAGCCTGCATTGCGTCTACAACTTTTTCAAATCCGGCAATGTTAGCACCTACTACATAGTTTCCTTCTGCTCCGTAACGTTTTGCTGCGTCTGCTGCGTTGTGGCAGATATTTACCATGATGTTCTGAAGTTTTGCATCAACTTCTTCGAATGTCCAGCTGAGACGTTCGCTGTTCTGTGACATCTCAAGTGCTGATGTGGCAACACCACCTGCATTAGAAGCTTTACCAGGTGCAAATAATACACCGTTCTCCTGCAGATACTGTGTAGCTTCCAGTGTGGTAGGCATGTTAGCTCCTTCTGCTACTGCGAAGCATCCGTTTGCAACAAGCTGTTTTGCATCTTCCAGATGAAGTTCGTTCTGTGTTGCACAAGGAAGAGCAATATCAACTTTTACTGACCATACACCACGTCCTTCATGATATTCTGAATTTGGACGGTAGTTCTTGTATTCTGTAAGTCTTGCTCTCTTCACTTCTTTGATTTCTTTCAGTGCTGCAACATCGATTCCTTCCGGATCATAAACCCATCCAGTAGAATCGCTGCATGTTACAACTTTGGCACCCATCTGCTGTGCTTTTTCGATTGCGTAGATTGCAACGTTACCTGCTCCAGAAACAGCAACTGTCTTGCCAGCGATGTCTTTTCCTGCAAGTTTGAGCATCTCGCGTGTGAAATACAGAAGTCCGTATCCTGTAGCTTCTGTACGTGCAAGGGATCCACCGTAGCTGAGTCCTTTACCTGTCAGAACACCTTCTGATAATCCACGGATTCTCTTGTACTGTCCGTACATATATCCGATCTCTCTTGCACCTGTTCCGATATCTCCGGCCGGTACATCTGTGTCTGCTCCGATATATTTGCAAAGCTCTGTCATAAAGCTCTGGCAGAATGCCATAACTTCACGATCTGATTTTCCTTTCGGATCGAAGTCTGATCCACCTTTTCCTCCACCGATTGGAAGTCCTGTCAGAGAGTTTTTGAAGATCTGTTCAAATCCAAGGAATTTGATAATTCCGATATTTACTGAAGGATGGAGACGTAATCCTCCTTTGTATGGTCCAATTGCACTGTTAAACTGTACACGGTATCCTGTATTAACCTGAACCTGACCTTTATCATCTACCCACGGTACGCGGAATTTGATCTGTCTTTCCGGCTCAACGAGTCTTTCAAGAAGAGCGTCTCTTCTGTATTCTTCTTCATGAGCTTCTACAACTGCACGAAGAGATTCCAGAACCTCTTTTACTGCCTGATGAAATTCTGGTTCATCTGGGTTTTTCTTTACTACAAGTTCAATTACTTCATCAACATAAGACATACTACTCAATACCTCCTGAATGTTCTTTTACAAAAATGTGACTTTGCACACTTCTTTGCTAAAAAAAGAGGGACAAACAAATGTCTGTCCCTCCGGAACACCTTTGTTCTTTAACAGAGTAAAGCATTCAGGCGCCTGTGTCAAGATTTTTTTTGCATATTTTTCAATTTTTATGAATTTCCACTACATTTTTGTTTCAAATACAGCTGATTTTCATTTTTTTTCTTGATACTTCTTCTCTTTTTTGCAAGTTTGTGTCGACAATCTTGCATTTTCGTCTCATTCGAAGCATTTTATTCCAGATTTCCCGTCTTATTTGAAATATTTCACACCGGATTCAAAGATCTTCATATCCTGCTCACCATAAATATTGATTGCCACGGAATCTGCACGACGTTCTGAATGTGCCATCTTACCAAGCACACGGCCATCCGGACTTGTGATACCTTCAATTGCGCGATAAGAGCCATTGACGTTCCATTCTTCGTCCATAGATACATTTCCGTCAAGGTCACAGTACTGTGTTGCAACCTGTCCGTTTGCAAAGAGCTTGTCAAGCCATTCTTCACTTGCAACAAAACGTCCCTCTCCGTGGGATGCCGGATTGGTATAAACTCCGCCAAGCTCTGCTCCCTGCAGCCATGGTGACTTGTTGGTAACAACTTTCGTGTAAACCATCTTGGAAATATGGCGTCCGATGGTATTGTAGGTCAGTGTCGGAGAATCCGGTGTCTGTCCCACAACTTCTCCGTAAGGAACCAGACCAAGTTTAACCAGTGTCTGGAATCCGTTACAAATACCAAGTACAAGACCATCTCTTTCGTTCAGAAGTTTTTCTACTGCTTCTTTGAGTTTTGCATTCTGGAATGCAGTTGCAAAGAATTTTGCTGAACCATCTGGTTCGTCACCAGCTGAGAATCCGCCCGGGAACATGATGATCTGGGATTTTGCAATTTCTTTTTCAAATGTATTCACAGAATCTACGATATCTGCTGCATCCATGTTACGGAATACTTTTGTGATGACCTTTGCACCTGCTCTTTCAAATGCTTTTGCACTGTCATACTCACAGTTTGTTCCCGGGAATACCGGGATAAATACAGTCGGCTGTGCAATCTTGTGTCCGCAGATTACAATGTCTTTTGTATCATACAGCGGAGATTCTACCTTTTCGTCAGAAGCTTCGTCAGATACCGTACGGAATACCTGTTCCAGAGTTCCTGTCCATGCATCTTCTGCTTCTTTCAGTGTGATTTCTGTATCTCCAAATGCGAATTTTGCATCATCTGTCACTTCACCGATCACAGTGTAAGAGATGGAGAGTTCTCCTACCTTGTCTGCCGGAACTTCTGCTACGATGTCACCGAATGCAGGTGCAAAAAGTTCTCTTGCATCCATGCTGTGTTCGATCTTCACACCCATTCCGTTACCGAATGCCATCTTGCTGACAGCTGCGATCACTCCATGGCGGTCAAGTGCGTAAGCCGATACAATCTTTCCGTTGTGGATATCATCAGCGAACTTACCGTACTGATCCATTACCTGTTCATATACCGGAAGCTCATATTCATCTTTTTCAATCTTCATCCATACAAGTTTATTACCTGCTTTTTTCAGTTCCGGAGTAATGATATCTCCTTCTTTGGCAATGTCAACCGCAAAGGATACCAGTGTCGGCGGTACATCGATATGTTCAAATGTTCCGGACATGCTGTCCTTTCCTCCGATTGACGGAAGTCCGTAAGCAATCTGTGCCTTATATGCACCAAGCAGTGCTGCAAATGGCTGACTCCATCTTTCCGGATCCTCTGTCATTCTGCGGAAATATTCCTGGAATGTAAAACGGATCTTGCTGTAATCTCCACCACAAGCCACGATCTTAGCCATAGACTCTGTGACAGCATAGACAGCTCCGTGATACGGACTCCAGCTTGACAGATACGGATCAAATCCATAACTCATCATCGTAACGGTATCGCATTTACCATGCATAACCGGAAGCTTTGCAACCATACTCTGCGTCTCTGTCATCTGGTATTTTCCACCGTGAGGCATGAAAACCGAGCCTGCTCCGATGGATCCGTCGAACATCTCAACCAGACCTTTCTGCGAGCATACATTCAGATCTTTCAGAGTATCCAGCCATTTTTCTTTTACATCGCCAACCTCAACCTGTTTCTTAAGGATGGTATCTTCTCTTGAAGGAATATCAACTTTAACCGTTGTCTCCTGGTGTGCACCGTTGGTGTTCAGGAAGGCACGGGAAATATTTACAATCTCTTTTCCTCTCCATGAAAGAACAAGTCTCGGATCTTCGGTAACAACTGCAACCTTTACCGCCTCCAGATTCTCTTCTTTTGCATAGCCAAGGAATTCATCTACATCCTTCGGATCTACCACAACAGCCATACGCTCCTGGGATTCAGAAATTGCAATCTCTGTTCCGTCAAGACCTGCATATTTTTTCGGTACTTTGTCCAGATTGATCTGAAGACCATCTGCAAGTTCTCCGATTGCAACAGATACTCCGCCTGCTCCGAAGTCATTACACTTCTTGATCAGCTTGCTGACTTCTTCTCTGCGGAACATTCTCTGGATTTTACGTTCGGTCGGCGCATTACCCTTCTGAACCTCAGCTCCACATGTCTCGATGGATTCTTCGGTATGAACTTTGGAAGAACCGGTTGCTCCACCACAGCCATCACGTCCGGTACGTCCGCCAAGAAGAATGATGATATCTCCCGGATCCGAATTTTCACGGATAACTGCACGTCTCGGAGCAGCACCCATAACCGCACCGATCTCCATTCTCTTTGCCACATAATCCGGATGATAGATCTCTTTTACCAGTCCGGTTGCAAGTCCGATCTGATTACCATATGAGCTGTATCCATGTGCTGCACTACGCACCAGTTTCTTCTGCGGCAGTTTTCCTTTCATCGTCTCTTTTACAGATACGGTCGGATCTGCTGCACCGGTTACACGCATTGCCTGGTATACATAAGTACGTCCTGACAGCGGGTCACGGATTGCTCCACCAAGGCAGGTAGCTGCACCACCAAATGGTTCGATCTCGGTCGGATGGTTGTGCGTCTCGTTCTTGAAGTTAACAAGCCACTCTTCTTCCACACCATCTACTTCAACCGGGACAACGATACTGCAGGCATTGATCTCATCGGATTCTTCCTGATCCTGAAGTTTGCCTTCTTTTTTCAGCTTCCGCATTGCCATCAGTGCAAGATCCATCAGGCATACAAATTTGTCTTCGCGTCCTTTAAAGATCTCACTGTGTGTCTGAAGGTATTCTTTATAAGTATCTTCCATCGGCTTTCTGTAATCGCCATCACCGAA
Source organism: Coprococcus sp. AF102-57 (assembly GCF_027686195.1). Taxonomy (NCBI): domain Bacteria; kingdom Bacillati; phylum Bacillota; class Clostridia; order Lachnospirales; family Lachnospiraceae; genus Coprococcus; species Coprococcus sp. AF102-57. The sequence goes on from NZ_JAQCSY010000004.1 coordinate 67,216, forward strand.
GGATACTTCTGTAAGTTCTGTTGAGAATGTAGTATGACGGCAGTGGTCAGACCAGTAAGTATCCAGAACACGGATCTCTGTCATAGATGGATCTCTGTGTTCCTCCCCTTTGAAATAATTCTGGATGTGCTGGAAATCCTTGAATGTCATAGCAAGTCCAAGAGAACTGTATAACTCTTTCAGTTCCGCTTCCGGCATATCTTTGAATCCGTCAAAAATCTTTACATCTGCAGGTTCCTCGAATTTCGTAACCAGTGTCTCCGGTTTTTCAAGTCCTGTCTCTCTGGAATCCACCGGATTGATGCAGTGTGCCTTGATAGCTTCCATCTCTTCTTCGCTGATCTCACCTTCGATCACATAAGTGGTCGCTGTCTTGATAACCGGCAGCTCATCCTCTTTGATAAACTGTACGCACTGAACAGCAGAATCTGCTCTCTGGTCAAACTGTCCAGGAAGAAATTCTACAGAAAAAATGTGGTCACTTTCTTCGCGCGGGAAGTCCTCTCTGTAAAGCACATCTACCGGTGGTTCTGCAAACACACCGTTGCATGCTCTTTCAAATGTTGCATCAGAAAGATTTTCCACATCATAGCGGATCAGTACACGTACATTCTTCACCGTCTTAATTCCAAGATAACTCTTCACCTCATGGCGAAGTTCTTTAGCCTGTACTGCAAATTCTGGTTTTTTCTCCACATATACACGTTTTACGCCCATAATTTCCTCCATTAGCTTTGGTAGTAATATTGAAACCGCATGCCTTGATCCGGCATAACGGCAGTTTCCTCGATTTTTATTTTACCACATCATCTTTTATAAGTACAATAAATATAACTAAATCTTTTTATAAGTATATCTTATTTATTACAATTACCGTGAATCGCATCTCTTATTTATCTTTTTCTGGACAATACTGCAGACAAGAGATACGATTAAAAACACAACAAAAATACTTCCGATCCTCATCACCATATCATAGAAAAAGCCCTCCGGAAGCATCCGGATCATATAGTCTTCTGCCGGATCAAGGATCCATAAGTTATTGTTAAAGAAAATATGATGAAAGATCACGAAATATTTGTTAAAGTCTCTTGAGAACAGAAATCCTGCTACCGCGGTAAGTGCCAGAAATACCGCCAGCACCCGCTGATACATCTGCGGGATCAGCCTCTTCCAGTCTGCTTTCATAAGCACAAGTGCCGCCATTGAAAAAAGCAGTACGATGATCGCTCCCCTCCGGATTGCAAGTCCGCCAAGAAAAAGCCCCTGCACATCTGCCATATGAAGCCGGTCCTTCTCATTGAAAAAATCCTGTATATTTCCTTCCACTTCCGTCTCAATACTCAGTTTCTTCTCGTTGCCCCGCAAATAAGACATCATGAATTTTGTCACCTTCATGATATCCGGCATCTCCATATAAAGTTCATCCGCTACCTTATATTTTTCATATTCTTTTTCATAAAAATTCCAGTCTCCGTATGCACCGATCTCAAAACTGCTGATCAGCAGGATCACGATCAGTGAAATACTCGGCAAAATCGCCAGGATTTTATGCAGCCATTTCTTTTTTGCCATTTTTTTCTCCTTCTCTTTTTTGTCTATAGTTTAGCAACCCTGTCTTCATTTGTCAAAAATGGTTTTCTCTTGAAATTTCATTTTTTATCACTTATAATACTAATAGGTTTTATAAGGAGGACTAATAATGGATATCAACTATGAATTATATAAAGTATTTTATTATGTTGCAGACACGCTCAGCTTTTCTGAGGCTTCCAAGCAGCTCTTTATTTCACAGTCCGCTGTCAGCCAGTCCATTAAAGCACTGGAAAAGAAACTGGATCAGGTTCTTTTCATCCGAAGCACAAAAAAAGTTCAGCTCACCCCGGAAGGCGAGATCCTTCTGCGTCATATCGAACCGGCGATCAATCTGATCAAGCGCGGGGAATCCCAGATCATGGAAACAGCCTCTACCGGCGGTCAGATCCGCATCGGTGCCAGCGACACCATCTGCCGGTATTTTCTGGTTCCTTATCTGGAACGTTTCCACAAAGCTTTCCCTAACGCACATATAAAAGTGACCAATGCCACTTCGATCAAGTGTACGGAACTTCTGGAAAACGGTCAGGTAGATCTCATTGTCGCTAACTATCCGAACGTTTACCTTGGCAGTCTTGCCTCCTTCCGAAAGATCCGTGATTTTCACGATGTCTTTATCGCAAACCAGTCCTTTGCGGAACTGCAGGGGAAAAAGCTTTCCCTCAAAGAACTGCAGCGTTATCCGATCATCATGCTGGACAGAAAAAGTACAACCAGTGAATTTCTGCATTCTCTCTTCCAGCAGCATCAGTTGGATCTGGTTCCTGAAATCGAGCTGAGCAGCAACGATCTTCTGATCGATCTCGCACGGATCGGACTTGGTATCGCTTTTATTCCGGACTACTGTGTACCAAAGAATTCCGACCAGCTCTTTGTCGTCCAGACCGAAGAACAACTTCCAAAGCGTCAGCTGGTTGCCGCATGGAACGGACATGTTCCGGTTTCCCGCGCGACACAGGCATTTCTGGATTACTTTAATGCATAAAAAGTTTCTTAATTATCCGTCTGTTTTTCCCAGAACAGACGGATTTTTTCTTCCACAATGTCTAACCGGCATCTTTCACAGTCCGCCCATTCTTTCGGGAAAATCTCTTTCCCCTTCTCCCTCTGAAAACGCTCATCCAGAAGAAGTATCACTCCGCGGTCATCCTCTGTGCGGATCACCCTTCCTGCTGCCTGCAAAACCTTGTTCATCCCCGGATACCGGTAAGCATAGTCAAACCCGTAAAGTCCCTTCTGGTCAAAATAGCTTTTCAGGATTTCCCGCTCATTGCACACCTGCGGCAGCCCTGTTCCGATGATCAGTGTCCCGATCAGCTTCTCATTTGTCAGATCGATTCCTTCTGAGAAAATCCCGCCAAGAACTCCAAAACCGATCAGACTTTTCTCTCTTCCCATTTCAAATGCACGCAGGAAATTTTCCCGTTCTTCTTCATCCATGTGCTTCTGCTGAATAACCAGTTCCATCTCTTCTTCATCTGATGCAAGAAGCTGTGTAAATTCCTGATACACATCTTCCATAAACCGGTAAGACGGGAAAAAGATCAGATAATTCCCCATTTTTGCTTTCACTACCCGGAAAATGTATGTCGCATATCGTTGATACATTTCCCTGGAACGCATGGCGTAACGGGTACTCACATCCACACCATTCATAAGCAGTCTCTTCTTTGTATCAAACGAAGAATCAATGTAGACCGCATAGTTATCTTTTTCCGTACTCAGAAGTCTTTTGTAATACTGGATTGGCAGAAGTGTTGCCGAAAAGAATACAGCACTGTTCCCCTTATCCAGACATTTCTGCAGATTTGCCGCCGGGTTAACACAAAACAACTTCAGAACAAATCTTCCATTCTCCTGATACTCCGTATAGATGACATAGTTCTCATCCAACCCATCATATATATTCAGGAAAGATCTCACTTGAAAATAAAAATCCAATACGGTTTCCCGGACTTCTTTATCCACACATTCCTCGAGATACCGGTCTGTCTCAGATAGTACATTCATAAGCTGGATTCCAAAATGCGAAATATTGTCCAGCACCTTATAGTTTTCACACTCTTTTTTCATTGCCAGAAGAATCTTATTGCATGCCTCCAGTCTTTTTGCAAACCGCGGTGCTTCTCCCTTTACCAGTTTCTTCACCGCAAGAAAGTCCTCCTTGCATAACTCTGCACTGTACATCTGCCGTCCACGTTCTACCAGATTGTGTGCCTCATCGATCAAAAACAAATATCCTCCAGCGCCACCTTCTGCAAAGAAACGCTTGAGCCGGGCATCCGGATCAAACACATAATTATAATCGCAGATCACACCATCCACCCAGGTTGACACATCCAGTGCCATTTCAAATGGACAGACCTTATGTTTTCTTGCCTGCGCTTCCAACACTTCCCGGCTCATCACATCTTCCTGCATCAAAAGCTCATAGACCGCATCATTTACCCGATCAAAATGCCCTTTGGCATATGGGCAGTCATCCGGATTGCAGCTTGTCTCCTCACAGAAACAGATTTTTTCTTTCGCCGTTAAAGTGATCACTTTGAACTTCAGATTCTGTTCCCGCAAGGTTTCGAATGCCTGCTCCGCCACCGTCCGGGTGATTGTTTTTGCCGTCAGATAAAAAATCTTCTCGCCCAGTTCTTCTCCAACCGCTTTCACTGCCGGAAATACCGTTGAAATCGTCTTCCCCACTCCGGTTGGTGCCTGGATGAACAACTTTTTCTTCCGAAGAATCGTCCGGTAAACAGATACCGCAAGATCTCTCTGCCCTTTACGATATGGAAACGGAAATTCAATCCCTTTAACAGATGCATTTCTTGCCTTTCTCCATTCAATCTGGAACTTTGCCCATTTTTCATACTGTCGGATCACTTCATCGAACCAGACTTTCAGTTCATTACTCCGATAAGAATACTGAAACCTTTTCACCTCTTCCGTCTCCATCTGGCAATAGGTCATCTGTACCCCGATCTCATCCACCCCTTCCTGTTCTGCTACCATGCTGGCATAACATTTTGCCTGTGCCAGATGAATGCCTGCCGGCTCCTGCACCCGGTCAAGTTCCCGCAGAACACCCTTGATCTCATCTACCATGACCTGCTCTTTTGTATGAATCAGTCCGTCGGCACGTCCTTCTATTTTCAAAGTAAACCCATCACAGACGATCTCTGTCTTAAGAGGTACCTCCGCCTGATAATCCGATCCCATCTGTCTCTGGATCTTCCGGTGAATCCGGCTTCCCATCTGCATATTCTCCGGATCTTGTCCGCCTCCTGTTCGATTGTCAATATTCCCTTCTCTTAAAATAAACTCCACAAGGTTTCGCACCGAAATCCGGATCATCGGGAGATTCTCGTCCATGTTCTTTCTGCCTCCGCTTTTTGCTACCTGTTATCATACCATAAACACATGTTCCTTGCCAATTGTATCCGTCCTGTCATGATATGGCTTTTCACATTTTCCGTACCTCTATAGCTAAAAAGCCCCGGCGATCATCATCTCGCCGGAGCTTTCTTCTTAATTGAACTTGTCAATGATGTTTTTAAGATACTGGTTGTCTGCCTCATAGAACTTCTCCTGTTCTACAATTTCGGCAAGTTTCGGATCGATCGGCATCTTTCCGAGTACTTCTACCCCAAGTTTTTCTGCAATCTCGTCAATGTGGCTTTCCCCAAATACAGATATTTTCTTTCCACAGTCCGGACATTCCAGATAACTGTAGTTTTCCACCAGTCCGAGAACCGGTATGTTCATCTTCTTTGCCATATTGTAAGCTTTCTCTACGATCATCTGTACCAGATCCTGTGGCGAAGTCACGATCACAACGCCGTCTACCGGAAGTGACTGGAATACCGTAAGAGGAACATCCCCTGTTCCCGGCGGCATATCAACAAATAAGAAATCCAGATCTCCCCACATTACATCAGTCCAGAACTGGGTTACTACTCCTGCGATCACCGGTCCTCTCCAGATGACAGGATCTGATTCGTGTTCCAGAAGCAGATTGACCGACATGATCTTCGTGCCGTCTTTTGCAACGCACGGGAACATTCCCGCCTCGCTTCCGACTGCACTTCCATGCACTCCATACATCTTCGGGATAGATGGTCCTGTGATATCCGCATCCAGAATACCAACTGAATATCCCTGCTGTACCATCATACGTGCAAGAGATGCTGTCACCATTGATTTGCCGACTCCACCTTTACCGCTGACTACTCCAATTACTTTTTTTACCTGTGAATACGGATTTGCCGGTGCTTTCAGATCTTTCTTCGCACTGCTGCATGAACCCGCATGCGCACAGGAAGAACACGATTCCGGCGAACATCCGCTGTTCTGCTCTTCTGCCATAACGCCATCCTCCTAATTTTCAGGATTTATAAATCCTATTCTTCTACTGCTGCTATCACTTCAATTTCGCAAAGAAGGTTCTTTGGAAGTGTCTTAACAGCAACACAGCTTCTGGCTGGTTTTGATGTGAAATATTTCGCATAAACTTCGTTAAATGCGGCAAAATCTCCCATATCAGCAAGGAAACAGGTTGTCTTTAATACTTTGTCAAAAGAAGTTCCTGCTTCTTCAAGGATTGCTCCGATGTTCTTACATACCTGGTCAGCCTGTCCTTCGATGGTATCAGCTTCTACAGTATCTGTAGCCGGATTGATCGCAATCTGTCCTGCTGAATAAAGGATTCCCCCATGTACATATCCCTGGGAATACGGTCCAAGTGCTTTTGGTGCTTTTTCTGTTGATACTAATTTCATGTTGCAAATCTCCTTTTCAAATATATTCTTTCTATATCATATCACATCTGCCTCAAAATTCCAAATTTATTTTCGCATACAATGTTATGACAGCTCTGCTTTTTCTCTCGTCACATTCTGAATCCATTTATAGCTTCGGTAGCGCATGACTGTGATCGGTACTTTGATCACCTCATCACTCATCAGAAGGATATAAACAACCTGCACCGGCGCATGAAAGACAAAGGCAGCGATCATACCCAGCAGAATAGAGCATCCCCACATGGTAGACACATCCAGGATCAGACCAAACCTGGTATCTCCTCCTGCCCGGAATACACCCACCACAAGTGTCGTATTGATCGCCTGGCAGAGTGTAAAGTAAGACATAACAAAAAACATAAAATAAAGATACCCCTGCGCTTCCTGTGAGAGTGTCATCACATGATTTGCAATCGGAGCAGCTATCAGAATGATGCCGCCTCCTACCGCACCAGTAATAATACTCAGCCACAAAAATCTTTTTCCATACTCTTTTGCCAGATGAAACTCTTTTGCACCGATGGTCTTACCAAGATAAATGGCAGTCGCATTGGATACACCAAAGGCAACCACCGTTGCCAGCTGTCTTGCAACCTGCGCCACGGAATTTGCTGCCACCGCAGCACTTCCCAGATGACCGATCACTGCTGTATTCGCTGTAGAACCAAGTCCCCACATCATTTCATTCAAGATCACCGGACTCGCATAAATCAGAAAGTCTTTTAGAAGCACCTTGTCGATCTTACGCATATAGACCGGGTGAAATCTAACGTCATGGTTTTTTACTTTTGCATACCAGATTACAATGATAAGTTCTACGATCCTTGCTGTCAGAGTTCCGATTGCCGCACCCATAATTCCCATCTTCGGTAAACCAAATAAGCCAAAAATAAGAAGCGCATTTACCAGGACATTACAAACTAGTGACGCGCTGTAAACAACCGTTGCGATCACAACCTGCTCGATACTCCGCATAATGTAAAGATAGACCTGCGTTGCCGCCATCAGAACATAGGAAAGCGCCACGATCCGCAAATATTTCACACCTTCTGCGATCACGGCCGGGTCACTGGTATAGATATGAAGCAGCACTTCCGGAATGATTTCCGCAACAATGGTAAAAAGAGCTGCACAGCTGACACCGATGGTCATTCCCATTCCAAGGATTTTTTCAATCGTCTGTGTATCTTTCTTTCCCCAGTACTGTGCAGTCAAAACCGTTGCACCTGATGTTGTACCAAAAAGGATCAGTGTCATGACAAACTGTATCTGCCCTGCAAGGGATGCCCCTGAAAGAACTTTTTCGCTGACTCTTCCAAGCATCAGCACGTCTGCCGCCGTCACACCCACATTGATCAGATTCTGAAGTGCCATTGGGATTACAAGTGCGAACACTTGTCTGTAAAATTTTCTCTTATTTATTTCCATCTTATTTTCCTGCTGCTTTCCGAAAAATCTGGTATACATCTTCGGCAGTAAGTTCTTTGATTTTTGAAAGTTTTACGGTATCATTTAATGTCGCAGCCATAGAAAGTTCCCGCAGATCTTCCTCTGATACTTCTCCGATCTCCAGTTCCTTTAAATTTGTCGGCATATGAATCTCACGGAAATATTCTACAGTCCGGCGAATTCCCTCTTTTGCGGCTTTCGCCACATCTTCTTCCTCTACGCCCCATACTTTTTTTGCGTAATGCGCAAATCTTTCTTCATCGTTTTTATAGACATATTCTGCCCAGGATCCCCAGACAGCTGAAAGGGTTGCACCATGCGCCTTATCATATTTTGCACCAAGTGCATGTCCGAGCTTATGTACAGAAAAATCTTTTGCTCTTCCGAGACCTGTCAGACCATTATGGGAAAGGCTTCCTGCCCACATGATTTCACTCATGGCATCGTAGTCTGTCGGATTCTCCAGACCTTTCTTTCCATTTTCAATCACAATCCGCAGAACTCCCTCTGCAATTTCATCTGTTATCTGATTTCTCGTATTTGGAATAAAATATCGCTCTAGTGTATGCATCATGATATCCACGATTCCGCACGCAATCTGATATTTTGGAAGCGTATAGGTAAGAACCGGATTCATAATCGCAAACTTCGGGCGGTTCAGGCTAGTGCTGATTCCTCCCTTTTTCCTTGTTTCTTCGTTTGTCAGAACTGCGGAATCGCTTGTTTCACTTCCTGCTGCCGCAATCGTAAGTACGCATCCTACCGGTGTCGATCTGGTAAGTATGATTTCACCTCCCCAGATTTCCTCCAGAGACCAGTCCGGGTTTGCCACACCATGGGCGATTGCCTTTGCTGTATCAATAGAACTTCCACCGCCTACTGCAAGAAGAAAATCCGCACCGAACTCAATTGCTTTCTCAACGCCTTCCTGTGCATATGCCATCCGGGGATTTGGCTTTACTCCGCCAAATTCCTCATAAGCAAGTCCTTCTTTTTCCAGTGCTTCTTCTACCTGCGCAAGAAGTCCGCTTTTCTTTACACTTCCACCGCCATATACGATAAACACACGGCTTCCGCCCCATTTCTTAACTTCTTTCCCAACTTCTGCCTGTGTGTTTTTTCCAAACAGGATTTCTGTCGGTGTATACTGTATAAACTTTTGCATTTTATCTCTCTCCTTAAAAAAATCCGAACCGTTCAATAAAGATTGCGGTTCGGACTAAATCTTTCAGTCTTATCTTATAACCATACTTTTCCGGTATGTTCGCCATTGATTACATAGTATACTGCATAATCTTCCGGTTTTACATAAAGCTCAATACTCTTGATCTCGGAAATTTTATGTTTCTGTTTTGTCCAGTCTTTTTTTACTGAAGCAATCATATCTTTTGTGTTTACTTCTTTTTCACCATACTGAAGAACAACTTCTGTTTTGATTTCTTTCTTTGCCGCAGATTTTTTTGCTGTTGTTTTTGGTGCTGCTTTCTTTACTTCTTTTGTAACTTTCTCTGCAGTTTTCTTCACTTCTTTTGCAGCTTTTTCAGCTGTTTCTTCTACTGTTTTTTTCACTTCTCCTGCAGCTTTTTTTACCTCCTGCGCTTTCTTTTCAACAGTAGCCTTTACTTCTTTCGGCTGTGCTTCTTTTTTAGCAGTTTCTTTTACTTCTTCTACTTTTTCGCTGACTTTATCTTCTGCTGCTTTAACTGCTGTTTTTACTTCTTCTTTAGTTTCTGCCGCTGCCTTTACCTCTGCTGCCTTTGTTTCTTTTATCTGTTTTTTCAGTGCCATATTGGTTTGCCCTCCTTAACCGCTAAGCCTTACTATTTTAAATCCGCAAAACTGACAATACGCTGTGTTATCATTTGCTCTTTGACATTATAGCATACTAAATGAAAAAAGTCACATTTTTTCATTTAATTTTACTTGCCTCCGTGTTATACTATAAAAAGACGAGAAAAGGAGGTACGTGTTATGGGTATTTTAGTAGCACTGATCGGTGTAGCAATCATCGCCGCTGTCGTTGTTGCTTCTTTCACTGCCGTTCTCGGAGGTGTCATCGGAGGAGAACTGGAAGACGAAGAAGAATAAAAAAAGGTGGCTGTGAAAAATTCAATCGAGTTTTTCACAGCCACCTTTTTATTATTCTTCAAATGTTTCTTTTAACTTATCCATGAACCCTTTTTTCTTAGCTTTACCCTTCGATTCAGAAGCCGGCTCTTCCTGGTTCAGTGTATTTCCTGTCAACTGATCAAAATGTCTAAGCACTTCTTTGGCTTCCGGACTTAATTTTTCCGGGGTCTGAATAACCAGCGTCACATAATGATCACCTCTGACCTGAGGATTTCTCAAAGAAGGTACCCCTTTTCCTTTCAGGCGTACTTTTGTATCAGTCTTAGTTCCCGGTTTTACGGTATAGATCACATCACCATCAACCGTCTTGATTCGCACATCACCACCAAGTGCTGCCTGCGCAAACGAAATTGGTGCAGTTGAGAAAATATGAACATCCTGTCTCTGGAAGATTGGATGTCTGGAAACCGTAACTTCTACCAGAAGGTCTCCCCTCGGTCCGCCATTCACACCCGGTTCACCTTTCTCACGGATTCTTACGCTCTGACCATTGTCAATACCTGCCGGGATTGTGACTTTGATCTTCTTGCGGCTTGAAGTATAGCCTGTTCCACCACAGTCCGGACATTTCTCACGAATGATCTTACCCGTTCCATGACAGTCCGGACAGGTCTGCACATTCTGCACCGTTCCGAAGAACGACTGTGATGTATAAACAACCTGACCTTTTCCACCACATTTTGAACAGGTCTCCGGACTTGTTCCCGGTTTTGCTCCTGTTCCGTTACACTTTGTACATGGATCTTTCAGAACGATATCCAGTTCCTTCTCGCATCCAAAAATTGCTTCCTCAAATGTAATCCGGACACCTTTACGGATATTGGCGCCTTTCATCGGACCATTGTTCGCACGTCCGCCTCTTCTGCCACCGCCAAACAGATCACCGAAGATATCACCAAAAATATCACCAAAGTCTGCCCCGTTAAAATCAAAACCGCCATATCCACCGGCTCCGCCTGCACCGCCTTCAAACGCTGCATGACCAAACTGATCGTACTGACGCCGTTTGTCTGCATCACTCAGAACAGCATAGGCTTCAGAAGCCTCCTTGAACTTCTTTTCGGCTTCTGCATCTCCTGGATTCATATCCGGGTGATATTTTTTCGCCAAAGCTCTGTATGCTTTTTTCAGAGTCGCATCATCCGCATCTCGTGATACGCCCAGGATCTCATAATAATCCCTTTTTGCCTCTGCCATAATCCTACCTCACTTAGATATTTCTCAAAGTATTTTAATACAGAATGTACCCTGGCACATTCTCATGCCCGCGCCGGCTCTCTGCAACATCTTCTTTGCACATGCAGTTCACCTAACCGGAGGCTTTTTATGTCATAAAAACTATTTTTATTTATGATACATGAAATCTGCAAGACGGTATAATGCCGCCTTGCAGTTTCTCATCTTATCTTACGGATTAAACTTCTTTGTAATCTCCGTCAACTACGTCATCTCCGTTAAATCCTTCCGGAGCCGGTCCTGCTTCTGGTGCAGGTCCAGCCTGTGGTCCTGCCTGACCAGCCTGTGCGCCTGCCTGTTCGTAAACCTTTGTGAACAGTTTCTGAGCGCTTTCCATCAGTTTTTCTTTTCCTGCTTTGATTTCTGCAACCTGAGCATCTGTAAGTTCTTCTGTATTCGCTTTCGCAAGCAGATCTTTCAGAGCCTGTACGTCAGCTTCTACTGCTGCTTTGTCTGCTGCATCGATCTTATCTCCAACTTCGCCAAGTGCTTTTTCTGTCTGGAATACCATAGCGTCGGCATCGTTCTTAGCATCGATTGCTTCTTTACGTTTCTTATCCTGAGCTTCAAATTCAGCAGCTTCTTTTACAGCTTTGTCGATATCTGCATCAGACATATTAGATCCTGCTGTAATTGTGATGTGCTGTTCTTTTCCTGTTCCCAGATCTTTTGCAGATACATTTACGATACCGTTTGCATCAATATCAAATGTAACTTCGATCTGTGGGATTCCACGTGGAGCCGGCGGAATTCCATCCAGTCTGAACTGTCCGAGGGACTTGTTATCTCTTGCAAACTGTCTTTCACCCTGTACAACATTGATATCAACGGCTGTCTGGTTATCAGCTGCTGTAGAGAAGATCTGGCTCTTCTTTGTCGGGATTGTTGTGTTTCTCTCGATCAGTCTTGTAGCTACACCACCCATTGTTTCGATAGAAAGTGAAAGTGGAGTTACATCAAGAAGAAGGATGTCGCCTGCACCTGCATCTCCTGCAAGCTTACCACCCTGGATAGAAGCACCAAGTGCTACACATTCATCCGGGTTAAGAGATTTGCTTGGTTCTTTTCCTGTCAGACGTTTTACTTCCTCCTGAACTGCCGGGATACGTGTAGATCCACCAACAAGAAGTACCTGACCTAAGTCTGCTGCTGTAAGTCCTGCATCAGAAAGTGCACGTCTTACCGGTTCCTGTGTCTTTTCTACAAGGTCACGTGTCAGTTCATCGAATTTAGCTCTTGTAAGAGTCATATCAAAATGCTTCGGTCCTTCAGCTGTTGCTGTGATGAACGGAAGGTTGATGTTTGTTGTTGTTGCAGAAGAAAGTTCTTTCTTTGCTTTTTCAGCTGCTTCTTTCAGTCTCTGAAGTGCCATTCTGTCTGTTGACAGGTCTACGCCTTCTTTTGCCTTGAAATCTGCAAGCATATAATCTGTGATCTTCTGGTCGAAGTCATCTCCACCAAGTCTGTTGTTACCAGCTGTAGAAAGAACTTCGATAACGCCGTCACCGATCTCGATAACAGATACATCAAATGTACCACCACCAAGGTCGTATACCATGATCTTCTGTTCTTTTTCATTGTCAAGTCCATATGCAAGAGCTGCTGCTGTAGGCTCGTTGATGATACGTTTTACATCAAGACCTGCAATCTTACCTGCATCTTTTGTAGCCTGACGCTGAGCATCGTTGAAGTAAGCCGGAACAGTGATAACTGCTTCCGTAACTTTTTCTCCAAGATATCCTTCTGCATCTGCTTTCAATTTCTGAAGGATCATAGCTGAAATTTCCTGTGGAGAATATTTCTTTCCATCGATGTCTACTTTATGATCTGTACCCATCTCACGCTTGATAGATGAGATTGTCTTTTCTGCATTTGTTACTGCCTGACGTTTTGCAGGTTCACCTACAAGACGTTCTCCTGTCTTTGTAAATGCTACTACAGATGGTGTAGTTCTTGCTCCTTCTGTATTTGCGATTACGACCGGCTGTCCACCTTCCATAACCGCTACACAACTGTTTGTTGTACCTAAGTCAATACCAATGATTTTGCCCATTATGAAGACCTCCTGTTAATATAATAAAAATTGTATTTTGCTTTGTTATTTATATAAAGTGTATCGTAAATGCGGTACACGGTATATCTTAGTTTGCTACCTTTACCATGCTGTGTCTTACGACTGAGTCACGGTACATATATCCTTTCTGGAATTCCTCAGCTACTACATTTTCACCAAGTTCTTCATCCTCCACATGCATCACTGCATTGTGGAAATTCGGATCGAATTCCTGACCAACTGCTTCAATCGGTTTTACTCCGATTCCTTCCAGTGTGCTCATCATTTGTTTATAGATCTTATCCATTCCATCTACGAACGGATCATCTTTCTTTTCTTCCGATACGGACTGAAGTCCGCGTTCAAAGTTGTCTACAATCGGAAGAATTTTTTCTACAACATCTTTGGCTCCGATCTCATACATCGCTGACTTTTCTTTTTCAGTACGCTTTCTGTAATTATCGAACTCAGCCATGTGTCTCGTAAGTTTGTCTGTCAGATCTGCGATCTGCTCATCCTTTTTATCTTTTTTATTCTTCTTTTCAAACAGCTTCTTTTTCTTTGGTTCTTCAGCATCTTCGGAATTCGTCTCTTTACCAACAGCTTCTTCCTCTGTTGCTTCGGTTTCTTCCGCGTCTTCCGGTTCCTGCCCTTTTGCCTCCTGCTCTTTGGCTTCTGCCTCCGCAGCTTTCTTTGCTTCTTCCACTGCTTCTTTTACCATTTCTTCATTACTCATCTTTTTATCCAATGGTTCTTCCACCTTTCTTACTTCTTATTCGAGCTTTTTCGGCTCATCCCTGTGGAATATGTCATCCAGCTCTGCCATCAGTGTCTTAAGCGTCTTCATGACATGTTCATAATCCATTCGCTTCGGTCCGATGATTCCGATGGTTCCCTGCATGCCCTCGCCCAACTCATATGTTGCTGTGACTACGCTGCAGTCTTTCATGTTCTCCACATTCGATTCATCTCCGATGTATACCTGGATGTCTCTGTCTTCACCGCCGTTTGCCATTGACTTTGTTACCAGAGCGGCAAGCTGCTGCTTTTCTTCAAAAGCACTGATGATCTCCTGTGCGCTCTGCTTATCACTAAGCTCCGGATACTTGAAAATATTCGTCGCGCCACTGGTGTAAATCTCCATGTCGTCATCCAGCTGGATCACATTCGCTACTGCATCCAGGACACTGCTCATCACTCCACTGTGGATCCCTGCCTGTTCTTTCAGTCTTGCGATCACTCCCAGATTGATCTGCTCTAGTGAAGTTCCGTTCAGCGAAGTATTCAGAAGCATATTCAGCTTCAATAGTGCTTCATTGCTGAGCGGCTCATCCAGTGTCACGATCTGGTTCTTTACAATGTTGCCTTCCATCACGATCACAACGATCAGCTGATGGTCATCAACCTGTGAAAGCTGGATAAATTTTAATTTGTTCCCGTTGTAAGTCGGAGTCGAAATCATCGTCGCATAATTCGTGTTGTTCGCAAGAACCTTTGCAACCTGCTTCAGAAGTTCTTCCATCTTGTCAGCCTTCTCAAGCATCTGACCTTTGATTTCGGTAATCTCCTGTTCTTTCTGGCTCATCAGCATATCCACATACCATCTGTAACCTTTATCCGACGGAATCCTTCCTGCTGATGTGTGAGGCTGCATGATATAACCAAGCTCTTCGAGATCTGCCATCTCATTCCGGATCGTTGCCGAACTTAAATTCAGATCCGTATACTTGGAAATCGTTCTGGATCCCACAGGCTCTCCGGTCTCAAGATAGTTCTTAATGATTGCATGTAAGATCTTCGTCTTCCGCTCATTAAGTTCCTGTATGGCTTCCATATGCTACCTCCTTTTTGTTATTAGCACTCGTTATGTCTGAGTGCTAACATTTTCTACGCTTATAAATGTACCACTTACTATTCACTTTGTCAACAGGGTTTATGATTTTTTTATTTTTAGTCCGGTTCCACCCGGATATGCTGTCGGATTCCAATTCAATCGGCAAACCATTCCGTTTGAATCGGAGTCCCTTCTTTTCTGCCTGAACCGCCTGCTCCCTTCCTCCCAAACTCCCCACCCGACCGTCAAACCAAAAAAAACACACCCCAGCCTCCCGGTCTGATGGTGTGCATTTCTTCTATTATATATAGTACATATCCTGACTGTATTCACTGTATTCCTGATATTTTTGTTCGAGGTCAGAGAGAAACAGATTCTCAAGGATATCCTGTAGTCCTCTGTTCAGACGTTCGATAACTTCACTCTGTACAGCCTGAGCCGCAGCTCTTCCGTTCTCGGCGCCTTCTACATCCTCTTCTTCGATGAGATAATCACCTTCCAGCGCACGTAATATTTCCGCAACCGAAATCTTTGTGGCAGGCTTCGCCAACAGGTATCCCCCCTGCGGTCCTTTCACACTTTTGATGATTCCGGCTTTTCTGAGTGCCGCAAATACCTGTTCCAGATACTGCGGTGAAATACTGTTACGCTCTGCAATTGCTGCAAGTGCAACATGGGATTCTTTCGAGTATACGGACAGGTCGATCAGTGCCCGAAGTCCGTATCTGCTTTTCTTTGAAAAATTCATATTCTACTCCGTGAAGAGCGGTGTGGAGTAATATCTGTCTCCGGTATCCGGAAGCAGTGCCACAATCGTCTTTCCTTTGTTTTCCGGACGTTTTGCAAGTTCGATCGCTCCATAAAGTGCAGCTCCCGAAGAAATTCCTACCAGGATTCCCTCTTTCTTTGCAAGCAGCTTTCCTGTTGCAAAAGCGTCATCATTTTCTACAGTAAATATTTCATCATATACAGTTGTGTTGAGTACGTCCGGTACAAATCCTGCTCCGATTCCCTGAATTTTGTGAGGACCACCTTTTCCTGTAGAAAGTACCGGTGAACTTGCAGGCTCCAATGCAACGATCTTCACATCCGGATTCTGGGATTTCAGATATTCGCCGACACCGGTCAGTGTTCCACCTGTACCAACACCTGCGATAAACAGATCTACTTCTCCGTCTGTATCCTTCCAGATCTCTGGTCCGGTTGTCTTTCTGTGTACTTCCGGATTAGCCGGATTAACAAACTGTCCAGGGATATAGCTGCCCGGGATCTCTTTTGCAAGTTCATCTGCTTTTTCAATCGCACCCTTCATTCCCTTTGCGCCTTCTGTCAGAACAATCTCTGCTCCGTATGCTTTCAGGATGTTTCTTCTTTCTACACTCATTGTCTCCGGCATAGTAAGAATGATACGGTATCCTTTGACTGCTGCAATCGATGCAAGACCGATTCCCGTATTTCCCGAAGTAGGCTCAATGATAACAGAACCTTCTTTTAATAATCCTTTTTCCTCAGCATCCTCGATCATTGCTTTGGCAATTCTGTCTTTTACACTTCCGGCCGGGTTAAAATATTCCAGTTTCACAAGGATTCTTGCCTCTAATCCTAATTCTTCTTCAATATTTTTCACCTCTACAAGAGGAGTATTTCCAACAAGCTCTAAAGCACCATTATAAATTTTTGACATCGTAAGTTCTCCTTTCTTTCCTACTGTTTTGATAGGTTTAACTCAATGATGTCATTATATGCCTATAAAACCTATTTGTCAAGTATACTTTATATTTTTCTGATTTTCCAAATTTTACTCTTCCAGCAGAAACTCTACAAACACACTGTTGCTGACATCGATCCCCCGTTTTGTAAGCCATACTCTGTCATCATCCTGCTCAAGAAGCTTTAATCTTTCCAGTTTGCAGATCGGTTCACCGTAAATATCCTCCAGACTCTTCCCAAAGTACTCTGAAAATTCTTTTTTTGAGATTCCGTTCATTTTCCGCAATCCAAGAAACATAAATTCCTCCATCTCCTCAGTTTCTGTCAGAAGCTCTGCCTGAAATTTGTTCCTGTAGGAATGTGCATACTCCCTTAACTGATCCGGGTTCGTGTAGCGACTCATTTTTCCTTCCAGCTTCCTGCATTTTCCAATCAGATCCCCGGGAACCAGAGATGCCGCACCAATTCCAAATCCCAGATACGGAATTCTCTCCCAATATCCCAGGTTGTGCCGGCAGGCATATCCCTCCTTAGCATAATTGGAAATCTCGTAACGGTGATATCCGTTCTTCTCCATCAGCGTTTCCGTATCCCAGTACATCTGACGCTCCGCATCCTCATCCGGAAGCTTTGGCCCTTCTTTTGCCTCGTCTTCTACATATTTTTTATAGAAAGTTGTTCCCTCTTCCAAGATCAGACTATATGCAGAAATATGCTCCGGGGAAAGTGCCATTACCTGCTCCAGTGTACGCCTCCAGCTTTCCACCGTCTGCCCCGGAATTGCCGAGATCAGGTCTACATTGATATTTGAAAAACCATTGGCTCTCGCCAGATGATATGCTTCCCGAAATTCTTCATAAGTATGGATTCTTCCAAGCAGACGAAGTTCCTCATCATTGACCGACTGCAGACCGATACTCAGACGGTTCACCCCTGCCTGTCTGTACTTTCGCAGTTTTTCTTCCGTTACCGTTCCCGGATTCATTTCCATAGTGATCTCTGCGTCCTCATCCAACGTAAATATTTCCCTGACCGTATCCATCAGCCGCCCAATCTGCTCACCGGTAAGAAGAGATGGGGTTCCGCCTCCGAAAAAAATGGAAATCACCCTGTAATTCTGCACTGTATCCGGACAGTTTCTGATCTCGTCGACCAGCATTTTCACATATTCCTCTTTTTCCTTTTCTCCAGCCGGACCGGAAAGGAAATCACAATATGCACATTTTTTCACACAAAACGGAATATGAATATATAGTTCTAAAGGCTGCATCTGCTTTTCTCCTTTTCTGTGCAAAAGGCAGGAACCTTTCCCTCGGAAACCGCTCCTGCCTTTTTGTGTATACGATGAGCCAAGTACAGATTTGTGCTTGCACAAGAATCTGTACTTGGCGAATGTACATCATCGAGCTGTTAAGCGAGATAGTGTACAAAGTATACGAATCGAGTAGGAGTCAGCCTGCTCGATTATCCTTTGTCTGTCTATTTGTCGTCCAGTTTTAATACACTCATAAATGCCTTCTGTGGAATTTCTACATTTCCAACCTGGCGCATACGCTTCTTTCCTTCCTTCTGCTTTTCCAGAAGCTTCTTCTTACGGCTAATATCACCGCCGTAGCACTTGGCAAGTACGTCCTTACGCATGGCTCTTACTGTTTCACGGGCAATGATCTTGCTTCCGACAGCTGCCTGGATCGGAATCTCAAAAAGCTGTCTCGGAATCTCTTCTTTGAGCTTCTCACACATCTTTCTTCCTCTCTCATAAGCACTTCCCGCAAATACAATAAAGGAAAGAGCATCCACTTCTTCTTTGTTGATCAGGATGTCCAGCTTGACCAGATCAGATTTGACATAGCCGAGCATTTCATAATCAAAAGACGCATAACCGCGGGATCTGGATTTGAGCGCATCAAAGAAATCATAGATGATCTCATTCAGAGGCAGGTGGTATTTCAATACCGCTCTGGTCTCTTCGATGTATTCCATTCCCTGATATTCGCCACGTCTTTCCTGACACAGATCCATGATCGCACCGATAAATTCGGATGTCACCATAATCTCTGCTTTTACCATCGGCTCTTCCATAAAATCAATTTCTGACGGATCCGGAAGATTAGACGGATTGGTCAGGTCGATCACTTCTCCGTTGGTCTTGTGCACCTTGTAGATAACGCCCGGCGCAGTTGTCACCAGATCCAGATTGTATTCTCTTTCCAGTCTCTCCTGAATGATCTCCAGATGCAAAAGTCCAAGGAAACCACAGCGGAAACCAAATCCCAGCGCAAGAGAGGTCTCCGGTTCAAACTGAAGTGCCGCATCGTTGAGTTGCAGTTTTTCCAGTGCATCTCTCAGATCCGGGTATTTGGAGCTGTCTGCCGGATACATTCCGCAGTACACCATCGGGTTGACCTTTTTATATCCCGGAAGAGGCTCAGAACATGGATTTTCCGCACCTGTTACGGTATCACCCACACGGGTGTCCTTTACATTTTTCAGGCTGGCTGTAAAATATCCAACCATTCCTGCTGAAAGCTCATCACAAGGGATAAACTGTCCGGCACCAAAATATCCAACCTCCACAACATCGGCAGTTGCACCTGTCGCCATCATATGAATCGGCATTCCTTTCGTGATACATCCTTCTTTGATACGGCAGAATACGATAACGCCTTTATACGGATCATAGAGGGAATCGAAAATCAGTGCCTGAAGCGGTGCATCCGGATCTCCTGTCGGAGAAGGGATCTTTGTCACGATCTGTTCCAGAACCTGATCTACATTAAGCCCTGTCTTTGCCGAGATCAGTGGTGCATCCTGCGCTTCAATTCCGATCACATCTTCAATCTCTTCGATCACACGCTGCGGCTCTGCGCTTGGAAGATCGATCTTGTTGATAACCGGCATGACATCCAGATCATGGTCCAGTGCCAGATATACATTTGCCAGTGTCTGCGCTTCTACGCCCTGTGCCGCATCAACGACCAGGATCGCTCCATCACAGGCTGCAAGACTCCGTGACACTTCATAGTTAAAGTCTACGTGTCCCGGAGTATCGATCAGATTAAAGATATATTCCTCCCCATCCTTTGCCTTATAAACCGTGCGGACTGCCTGTGATTTGATTGTGATACCACGTTCTCTTTCCAGATCCATGTTATCCAGCACCTGTGCCTGCATCTCTCTGCTGGTCAGAAGACCTGTCTGTTCAATAATACGGTCCGCCAGTGTGGATTTTCCATGGTCAATATGTGCAATAATACAAAAATTCCGAATCTTTTTCTGATCCATATGCATATTTTCAGTCTCTCCTTTTTCTTCTTATCTATATCTGATTACTTTTCCCGTTTGCTACTGTACTGCACCAGAAAGAGTTCCACCGAGAGGATATCTCCCATCTTTCCGGTTTTTACATCTTCTTCCGTCTGTACACCGGCTTCTACGATCCCACGCAGCTCTTTCCTGGTAAATGCCTTCGCCTGTGCCCGGTACTTTCCTACCAGGAATGGCATGATTCCCACCTTGGCGGCAATCTCTTTTGGCGGAACCCCAGTACGGTCCATCTCTTTTACCTCCATCAGGATACGGAACTGTCTGGTCAGCAGGTAGAGGATCCGCATCGGCGGTTCCCTCAGTGTCAGAAGATCATAATAGTAATCCAGCGCTTTTTTCTGCTCTTTTGCTGCAACTGCATCTACCATATCAAAAATATGGTTTCCGATCTGCGTAGTACAGATTTCATCAATATCTGCTGCCGTGATCTCCGTGTGGTTCATGCAGTAACAGAATAATTTTTCCAGCTCCTGCCCGAGATTCTCCATGTCATTACCAGTCTTTGCAAGCAGATAGCGCACTGCTGCCTCCGACATCTGAAGCTTCTCCTTTTTCGCCATCCCAAGGATCCAGCGGATCAGTGTCTTTTCATCCTGCCGCTTCAGTTCTACAATATGACCTTTCTCCTTGATCACTTTGTAGAGCTTTCCTCTCTTATCCAGCTCTGATTCCACAAAGATCATATAAGTGGTCTCCGGCATGTTCTTCAGATATTCTGCCAGCTCCGGTGTCGCATTTTTCAGAAAACCGGTATTTTCCAGAACGATCAGCCTGCGCTCTGCAAAAAAAGGTAAGGTCTCGGCAAGGTCGATAATCTCCTTCGGGTTCGTGTTCTTTCCCTCAAAATAACGATAATTCATCGTGTCACCTTCCGGAACCATCGCTTTGACGAAACGGTTTTTATATAATTTTTTCAGATAAGCTTCTTCGCCGTACAGAAGATAAATCTGCTTAAACTGTCCTGTCTTTAAATCTTCATTCAAACTTTTCATGGACTTTGGATACCATATTCCCTTCCATCTGTATACATACTGACAGCACCTCTGTCTTTCGTATTATATAGGCTTACGCCCCATTTTGCAAGTCTTTCCAGTGTTTCCGCATGCGGATGTCCATAACGGTTTTCTTTTCCGGATGAACAGAATGCTACCCGTGGTCGAATCACTTCCAGAAGCTCTTCGCCGGTCGCATTTCTTGATCCGTGGTGTCCGACTTTCAGCAGATCATAACACGCCGGAAGTTCTCCTTTTTTCCGGAGATTCTTTATTCTCTCTGCCAACAGCTCTTCTCCGGTATTTTCCAGATCTCCGGTAAAAAGCATGGTAATTTTTCCATATTGCAGGTGAAGTACCAGAGAATTTTCATTTCCATTTTCAGATGGCTCACCTTCTCCAGGCCAGAGACAACGCATCTTCAATTTTCCAGACAGAAAAATAGTATCCATCTCCATTACCCGTACCTTCGTTCCTGCCTCTTCTGCCAGATTACATAATTTAATAAGCCTTTCATCCCAATATTTCTGTTCCGGAAAAATCAGATACTGGATTTCTACTCCATACTTTCTCCGTTCCAGAAGTTCTTCCACTGCATTTAAGTGATCCACATCCCCATGCGTCACCCACACATAATCCAGCCTCTTCACGCCCCGGAATTTTAAAAATGGTTCCAACCGGTATCTTCCTGCTGCATCTACCGAACTGCTTCCGCCGTCGATCAGGTAATTTTTTCCGTTTCCGTCCCGAAAGAAAAAACAGTCGCCCTGTCCCACATCCAGCATAGTCAGCTCCATCTGCCCTCGTTTCCACTTTGGGATCCCGAGCAGGATGAGCAGGATCCCAGCTGTCACAAGCTGTCTTACCACCCATTTCCCGGTTTGTCTGCCCTCTTTCTTTTCCTTCCTTTTTCTCCACAAATAAAATAGAAGAACCCCATAATAACAGGCAATCTGCCAGAGCCGTGGTCTTCCCGGAATCCACCTTGCCCCCGGAAGTTCCAGGAGCAGACCGCTCCCTTTTTCATAAAAAAGCAAAATCCACTCTGTTATTTTCCAAAGTGCGCTCTGCATTATATCTCCTGCCCCACACGGAATCAGCATGACTGCCATCCCTGCACTCCCGCAAAACAGAAGCACGGATGCCATCGGAATTACCAGAAGATTCCAGGCTGGCGCATACAGGCAGTTTTCATAATAGTGCCACAATGTAACTGGCAGCAGAAAAAGCCAGAGCCTCACCGACATCCGGACACTGTCTGAAAATCTGCCTTTTTTATTTCCCAAACCAATCAGATAGATACCGAGAACCGCAGCAAAAGAAAGCTGGAACCCTGCCGTAAAAAGCCGCAACGGATTTGCCAGAAGCAAACCAATTTCCGCAATCCCAAGTGCCGTCAATCCATCGTATTCCCTTCCTGTCAGCTCTGCTCCCATCCGGATCAGAAACATGGTAAACGCCCGCAGTGCCGAAACACTCATTCCAGTCATCACCACATAGCTCCCAAGAAGCAGACTTCCCACTACACCGGCCTGTAAAATAGAAAATCCGGTTTTCCTAAGCCCCCGGTAAAGTCCGTTGCCAAAAAAAGAAATATGCAGACCGGATATAGCCAGCAGATGCCCGATCCCTGCCACCCGGTAAAGTTCTTTCACTTTCTCTTCTGTATAAAAAGAATCTCCCAGAAGAACCGCACACAAAATACCCCCTCGACGCTTTCCCATCTCTCTGCAGATCTCATCTGCGGTCCGGTTCCTAAACTGCCACAGCTTTTCGCGGAAGGAAGTCTTTTTCACCTGTTTTTCCAGAACCTTCCCTTTCCATAAGACTGCCTGGATATTCTGCTGCTTATAATAATTTTTCTGGTCAAAATTGCCCGGATTGGCCGCCGGATCAAAAAATCCCACATTGCCTTTAACCAGAATCCGCTGTCCGATTTCCGGACCATTTCCCTTTTCATCCAGATAGACAAGCAGCCTCTCGTCAGCGACTGCTTTTCCATTCCCCATCTCTCTGATCTGTATTTTTTTCAGATACAGGATCAGTTTTTCTTCTTTTCTGGTTTTCTGATAAACCTCTCCTTCCACCATCACTTCTTCCGACTCTTTCCAGAGCTTCTCACACCTTGACACACCGAGTCTTCCAAAAATCTTTCCTCCCCCTGTCAGATACAGTACCAGAATCAGTCCTGCCAGAAGTATTCCGGCAAAACCAAGTCTTCGCTTGATCAACCGATCAATCCTCCTTTATCATTTCCTGGTTTCTGCTCAGAGGTTCATCCAGCTTTATACTCTCCTGATATACAATACTGCTGTCTCCGTTGATTGAAATCTGTACTTCAGAGACATTTCCACCATCGATCACTGAATTTACGATGGAATAGATCACCGTCTCCGGACTGACTCCCGGAGCAATGTTCCGAAGTCCTTCATCAAAATTCAGATAGCAGATATGATCTTTGATCGACACACCCAGCAGCTTTGTTCCTTTTGGTATGGTAGCAAGCAGTCTGTTATTGGATGGTCCTCGCATCAGCTGTTCCACTACAACCCGTTCCTTCGACTCATTGCTGTTATACCGCACCGTATCCTCTTCCTTTTGCAGCTTTTCTCCAGATGAATCTGCATAATACAGCGTAAGCTTCATCTCCTGGAAAGAGTTAATAGAAGAGCCTGTGTTCTGTACAAAATCTTCTGCCTGCTGGTATCCATAAGTATTCCCCTTTTTATCCGTAAGTGGCGTTCCATCTACACAGATCATCACCAGATCCACTCCATCGATCTGCGTCAGTGAACGGACAAGCGCTGCCCTGCACAGAACCTCTCTTACCGTATCCATCTTTCCGTAAGCAGCATTATAGTACAGGATCAGCTTTTCATCCTCCAGAGTGTATCTCTCCAGTTTTACCTTTTTCGGCAGTGCCGCCTGTGCCTTCACCTCGTCATCACACTTCTGCAGCGCAGACAGCATTCCTTTTACTTCTTCGTCCGCCGACTTTCCTGTTCCATCATAGCCGTTCGGAACCAGCGCCGTTCCGCTCTGGTTAATCTGGTAAATCGTGTATTTTGCATCTGCTTTCTGCTCCTTTTTTCTGCATCCCACAACGCCTGTAAGAAGACACACTGCAAGAAGAATGCTTATGATCTGGTAATTTTTTTTCATTCTTCTCACCCTTCCCTCTTGATATAAGTAAGCGGGATCCGGACTGTAAATGTCGTTCCCTCTCCCGGTTCACTGTAGACCTTGATCGCACCGCGGTGCATGACAACCGCATTTCTTGCAATCGAAAGCCCAAGACCAGTTCCGCCGATCTCACGAGAATGGGATTTGTCCACACGGAAAAACCGCTCGAATATATGATCCGTATCTTCTTTCGGAATCCCGATTCCAGAATCCGCAACCTTCAGATAAAAATACTTATGATCCGCATTTAAAGACACGTGTACCCATCCGTTCTCTTTATTGTACTTGATCGCATTTTCCACCAGATTCGTGATCACAAGTGCAATCTTTACCTCATCAATCTCCGCTGTCACCGGACGAAAACTCTCAAATACCAGTTCAATATTACTTTTTGCCGCAAGTGGCTGTAATCTTTTGAGAATCCGTTCTACCAGTTCATTAACATCCTGACTCTTAATATTTAAGTTTGCACCCTTCTTATCCAGTTTTACAAGATCCAGAAGGTCATTGATGATCTTATTCTCCCGCTCGATTTCTTCGGACAAATCACCCATGAATTCCCGGTAAATCTCCGTCGGTGCATCCGGCTGCATCAGCAGTGAATCCGCCAGCACCTTCATAGAGGTCAACGGTGTCTTCAACTCATGGGATACATTTGCCACGAACTCTTCTCTCGATGCATCCAGTACTTTATAGCGGTCCCACAGCTTATTAAATGCATTGGAAATCCGTTCCGTTTCATCATAAGCATTTTCATGGAGATAATTATCTCCATAGCCTCCTGCCATCTCCTCGATCGATTGAGACATCCTTTTCAGCGGCCTTACAAGCAGCATACCGATGATTGCTGATAAAAAGATCCCGATAATACTGATTGCAACCGTTGAAATTCTTGCCTTTGACTGCAATGCCTCTACATTGTCACGCAGACTGTCTGTAGAAACACTGACCAAAATCATTCCTTTTACCGGCTCTTCCCCTTTTTTGACCGGGACTGCCACTTCAATGTACCGGCTCTTTCTGTCATAACTTGCCGGCTTCTCGCCGCGGAAGCATTTGACTACATCCTCGGAAATGATCGTCTTTCCCTCCTCCAGATCATAGGTATCTTCCACAATCCGGAATTCATCATCAATAACAAGCACTCTTCCATTGTAAATATTGGATAATTGTGATAGTTCTGTATCGATCACATCAGAAACTCCCGTTTTCAGATAATCAGAATTGACCAGCTGATTACTCAGAATCATACACTGGTTTTGAATCTCTGCTGTGCGCACGGATACGGTTCTCTGATCATAGCTTTGCAGAATCGCATTCATCAGGATCACACTGGATAATATGACAAATACGCTCAGGATCACCGTTACCCGCACTTGCAGACTTTTTATGAATTTTGGTACAAAAAATTTAACCCCTGAAATAATAGCCAACTCCCCACTTTGTGTAAACGTATTTCGGATCACTTGGATTTACTTCAATCTTCTCGCGCAGTCGTCTGATATGTACATCTACCGTTCTTGCATCTCCCGGATACTCATATCCCCAGACAATATTCAAAAGACTTTCCCTGCTGTAAACCTTGTTCGGATTCATCGCAAGAAGCTCCAGAAGATCAAATTCTTTTGCGGTAAGATTCAGTTCCCTGTCCCCGGAAAAAACTCTCCGACTTTCACAGTCGATCTTCAGATCTCCCTTTACCACAACTTTACCGCTCGCGCTCATCCCGTCTTTTTTAGCGACCCTGCGCATGATTGCCTTCATTCTGGCCTTAACCTCAAGAATGTTGAACGGCTTTGTGATGTAATCATCTGCGCCATATTCCAACCCGAGGATCTTGTCCATATCCTCGCCCTTCGCAGTGAGCATGATGACCGGTACATCTGAGAAATCACGGATCTGTCTGCATACTTCAAATCCATCGTATTTTGGAAGCATGACATCCAGAAGAATCATATCATACTCTTTTCTTTTTACCATCTCAAGTGCTTCCTCACCGTCGTATGCGCAGTCAACTTCCATATCATCCTGTTCCAGGCTGAATCTCAGTCCTTTCACGATCAGCTTTTCATCATCTACTACCAATACTTTTCTGCCCATCTTGCGCACTCCTCTACTCTACCGTTATCTGCTCCCGGATCTTCTGAAAGATTCCTTCCTTGATCCCGTCCACTTTCTTCAGATCCTCTATCTTCCTGAATCCACCGTTTGTCTCTCTATAAGCAATAATTGCTTCCGCGCGGGACTCGCCAATCCCGCTTAAGCTTAAAAGTTCAGCCTTTGTCGCGGTGTTCAGGTTTATTATTCCTGTGTCTTTTCCCATCCCGGCATCTGCCATATCCGATGGTGAACCTTCTTCTTTCAAAGTCTGTTCTTCTTCTCTGGATGGCACATAAATCCTTTGTCCATCTGTCAGATGTGCTGCCTGATTCAGATAAACCTGTCCTGCTGCCTCCGTCAGACCTCCCGCTGCTTCTATGGCATGCGTGATGCGGTCTCCTTCCTGCAGTTCATATACACCGGGTGATGCCACCTCGCCACATACATACACCCAGATCGAACCTTCTTTTTCTTCACCACCCGGATCTGCTTTTGCCTTATCCGGCTTTTCTTCGGCAGCCTTTGATTCTGCCTCATTTTTCTTATCCCCGGCATCCGCTTCTGCAGCAGCCACACTGGTAAAGGTCTCTTCTTTTTCATGGCATGCTGACAGCATACAGCAGATTCCAAGGAAAATTCCACATATTTGATATAAAATCCGTCTTCTTTTCCGCATACATACTCCTTTTCCGCAGAGCACGTCCCCTCGTACTTCCAAGACATGATTATTGTAACGAATTTTTTTCCAAAAGACAACCTATTTCCACTGAAAAATTGTCGTGCCGATCAGAGCGATCCCCATACCGATCACTTTTCTCCAGGAAAATGGCTCTTTTTCCACACCAAATAATCCCACCAGTTCAATCAGATACGCCACAATAAGCTGAGACATAACGATCAGAAGTGCCGCCTTTGCAGGCCCGAGCTGCGCCATACTTTTGATCACGGTCCAGGTGATCCCTGCTCCGATCACACCGCCAAGCAGCATATATTTAGGCTGCACCTCTCCTATCGTGGCAATACTGTCCCTTCCCATGATCAGCCACATTACCAGGCAGATGGCAAATGCACTAAGCTGCACCCAGGCATTACTCACCCACATTCCTGTCGTCTTTGTTACCTGGGTGTTAAATACCCCCTGCACACTCATCAGCGCTCCCGACAGCAGGGCAATAAAAAATCCGGTCATCTTTCATACCTCCTTTTCTTCTGAAAGTATATCCGATGACCGGCTCTTTTATTCTCTTATTTTTATCAGGCACCGACTTTATGCAAGTGCTTTTTTCAGGATCTCTGCCATCTCATCTACCTGTTCTTTACCGATAACAAGCGGTGGGATCATTCGGATCACATCTGTTCCAGCTCCGATGATCAGAAGTCCTTCTTCCAACGCTTTGGCTGTCACTTCACCCAGCGGCTTGGTGATCTGAAGTCCCTGGATCAATCCTCTTCCCTTTACTTTAACGGCTGCATCGCAGGTATCCACGATTTCCTGCAGTTTCTGTGTCAGATATGGTGCGATTTCATTGACATGATCGAGCATATGCTCTTTTTCAAAGATCTCAATAGTCTTGCTGACCGCTGCACAGCAAAGTGGGTTTCCACCATATGTAGTTCCGTGATCTCCCGGTACCAGCGAATTATCTGCAACTTCTTTTGTCATCGCAAATGCGCCGACCGGAACACCGCTTCCGATTGCTTTCGCCATTGTCATGATATCCGGTGTGATTCCCATCTGCTGCCATGCAAACCATGCACCGCTTCGTCCCATACCACACTGTACTTCATCGCAGATCATCAGGATTCCGTTCTCATCACAGATCTTACGGATTCCCTGCATAAATTCTTTTGTCGCTGCGTTGATTCCGCCTTCGCCCTGGATTGTTTCCAGAATAATCGCGCAGGTCTTATCATTTACCAGTGCTTTTACACTGTCAAGATCATTGTAGATTGCAAAATGTACACCAGGCATAACCGGTTCAAATGGCTCTCTGTATTCTTTGTGTCCGGTAAGTGCAACTGCACCCATACTTCTGCCGTGGAATGAATTCTCCATTGCAATAAATTCATAACGTCCGGTTTTTTTTGTGTACGCATATTTTCTTGCAGTTTTGATCGCACCTTCGATTGCTTCTCCACCACTGTTTGTGAAGAATACCTTGTACATACCGGTGATCTTTTTCAGATCTTCTCCTGCTTTACCGCAGGTTGTATTATAATACAGGTTTGATGTATGGATCATCTTGTCAATCTGAGCCTTTAATGCATCATTAAATTCCTTGTTGTTATATCCCAGAGAAGATACTGCATATCCTGCTGAGAAATCCAGATATTTCTTTCCTTCCGGATCATAGAGGTATGCGCCGTCTCCATGGTCCAATACAACCGGATAACGGTTATAAGTTTTTAAAATCGCGTCGTCCTCTTCCTGCATATACTGATTTGCCATAAGAATTACCTTCTTTCTTTGTCTTCCCTTTAATCTTCTTCACCGTTTCTTAAAATTGCAGTTCCGATACCCTTCTTCGTGAAAATCTCAAGAAGCAGGCAGTGCGGAATTCTTCCATCCAGAATATGGACTCTGGACACTCCGTTTTCAATCGCTCCTACACAGTTCTGCAGTTTCGGGATCATTCCTCCGGAAATTGCTCCGCTTTCGATCAGTTCATTCGCCTGATCTACAGTAAGAGCTGTGATCAGAGAAGATTTATCCTCGTAGTCTCTGTATACCCCTTCAATATCAGAGAGGAACGCAAGCTTCTCAGCATGAACCGCTTTTGCGATCGAATAAGCTGCATCATCCGCATTGATATTATAAGTGTTGTAATCATCATCGATTCCGACCGGGCATACGATCGGGAGAAAATCTTTATCCAGAAGATCCAGAAGAACCTCTGCATTGACCTTCTTGATATCTCCTACAAATCCAACGTCCTGTCCTGTCATGGAAAGCTTTTTATCAACTCTTAAAAGTCCGCCGTCTTTTCCACTGACACCGATAGCACGGACACCAAGTTCTTCGACCATACGAACCAGATTTTTATTAACCTTGTTCAGTACCATCTCTGCAATTTCCATGGTCTCTGCGTCCGTCACACGAAGTCCGTCGATGAATTTCGGCTCCATTCCGGCTTTACTTACCCATTTACTGATCTCTTTTCCACCGCCGTGAACGATGATCGGTTTGAATCCAACCAATTTCAAGAATGTAACATCCTTGATGACATTTTTCTGGAGTTCTTCGTCCAGCATTGCACTTCCACCGTATTTTACAACGATGATCTTACGGTTGAAACGCTGAATATAAGTAAGCGCCTCAATCAGAACTTCTGCTTTGTCCAGATACTGCTGCATATCCTGATCCATTTTGCTTACCTCCTAGCTTCTGTAATCTGCATTGATGTCAATATATCCGTGAGTCAGGTCACATCCCCATGCGGTTGCGCTTTCGCTTCCCATCTTCACATCAGCAACTGCTTTTACTTCTTCCTGTGAGAGGATCTCCGTTGCTTTTTCTTCACTGTAATCTACCGCTGTACCATTTTCGATGATCTGGATCTTTCCTGCCTTGCTCTCAAAGAACAGATCCACCTTTTCCGGGTCAAACTGTGCTCCGGAATATCCCATTGCACAGAGGATTCTTCCCCAGTTTGCATCATGTCCTGCAATTGCTGCCTTGGTAAGATTTGAGCATACAATTGATTTTGCAAGTGTCTTTGCAGTCTCTTTTGTATCTGCACCAACTACAGTTACTTCAAATAAAGCAGTTGCTCCTTCTCCGTCACCTGCGATCTTCTTTGCAAGGTATTCGTTGATCTCATGCAATGCTTCCGCAAAGGTCTTATAGCTTTCACTGTCTACCGTGATCACTTCATTTTCAGCCATTCCGTTTGCAAGAAGAACTACAGAATCATTTGTAGAAGTATCTCCGTCTACGGAAATCATATTGTATGTATCATTGACATCATCACTGAGGGCTTTCTGAAGTGCCTCTTTTGTGATTGCTGCATCTGTTGTGATAAAGCTGAGCATGGTGCACATATTCGGATGGATCATACCAGATCCTTTTGCCATACCACCGATGGTAACGGTCTTTCCGGCAACCTCGATCTCTACTGCGATCTGTTTTTCACAGGTATCAGTCGTCATGATTGCTTTTGCTGCCTCAGTTCCGTTTGCCAGTGTATCATTTTTCTTTTCAGCAAGAGCCTTTACCCCTGCCACGATGCGATCAATTGGAAGCTGCTTTCCAATGACACCGGTCGATCCGATCAGTACACCGTCTGCATTAATTCCAAGAGCTTCTGCTGCCGCATCTGCTGTGTCCTTGCAATAGCCAAATCCTTCCGCACCGGTACATGCATTGGCAATTCCGGAATTGACGATCACAGCCTGTGCTTTTGCACCGCTCTTTACAACCTGCTGATCCCATTTTACGCATGCTGCCTTTACAACGTTTGTAGTAAATGTTCCTGCACATTCACATGGAACCTGGCTGTAGATCATTGCCATGTCGGTTCTGTCCTGATATTTGATCTTTGCTGCTGTTGATGCTGCCTCAAATCCTTTTGCTGCGGTCACACCGCCTTCGATAATCTTCATCGTATATAGCCTCCTTTAGCCCTCTTCGATAAATGCTGTAATATTTTCCTCATTTAAAACAAACTCATAGTAGTTGACATCCGGTCTCTTGGTCCATCCGATCGTATTCCAGAACGTATTGCCGATATCATTCTTGGTAAATGCGATCAGTGTGATCTTGTTGATATGTTCCTCTTTCAGAGCTGACATTGCATAGGCAACCATGCTCTTTCCGATCCCATGACAGCGGTACGCCGGATCTACACATACATGATAAAAACATCCGGTTCTTCCGTCGTGTCCGCAGAGGATTCCTCCTACTACTTTTCCGTCTATTTCGGCGATCACACTGGTTGTCGGATTCCTTTTCAGGAATCGTTCCACGCCTTCTTTTGAATCATCTATGCTCCGAATTCCAAATCCTTTGATCCGCATCCAAAGTGCATGAAGCTGGTCATAATCTTCTACTGTCATCGCACGAATAATTGTTGTCATATATTTTCCATTCCTTTTCTTTTTCTGCCATGTTCTACGGGAACATCGGAACCAGATCAAGACCTTCACTTTCCGGAAGTCCAAAGATCAGGTTCATGTTCTGTACAGCCTGTCCTGCTGCACCTTTTACCAGGTTGTCGATCGCACCCATCATAATGATACGGTTTGTTCTCGGATCGATCTTAAATCCGATATCGACATAATTGCTTCCTTCTACCCATTTTGTTTCCGGGTAAACATCTTTCTCCAGAACACGGACAAATTTTTCATTTGCATAATATTTATCGTAAACTGCTTTTACTTCTTCCCAGGTAACATCCTTTGTAAGCTTCGCGTACTCTGTTGCCAGGATTCCTCTGTTCATCGGAACCAGATGCGGTGTAAAGTTAATCACAACCTCTTTGCCGCTCGCATATCCAAGCTGTTCCTCGATCTCCGGTGTATGTCTGTGTGTTGCCACACCGTATGCTTTCATATTCTCATTGACTTCACAGTACAGGTTCGGAACCTTTGCCCCTCTTCCTGCTCCGGATGTTCCGGACTTGGCATCAATGATCAGCGTATCCATATCGATCAGTCCTTCTTTTGCCAGCGGATAAGCAGTCAGGATGGAGCATGTTGTATAGCATCCAGGATTGGCGATCAGTCTTGCGCCTTTGATATCTTCTCTGTTCACTTCACACAGTCCGTAAACTGCTTCTTCGATAAACTGCGGGCTCTTGTGCTCAATACCGTACCATTTTTCGTAAGTCTTGACATCTTTGATACGGAAATCTGCGCTCAAGTCGATGATCTTAACCTTTGATAAGATTTCTTCATTAACTAATGATGCGCACAGTCCCTGTGGAGTTGCTGTGAAAATCACATCTACCTGATCTGCAAGTTGTTCCATATTATCATCTAAACATACCGCATCTACGATCTGAAACATATTGCGGTATACATCTGCATATTTCTTATCGATATAGCTTCTTGAGCCAAACCATTTAATTTCTACGTCTTTATGTCCTGTTAAAATGCGAACCAGTTCTCCTCCGGCGTAACCGGTAGAACCGATGATTCCTGCTTTAATCATGTAAACCATCCTTTCGTAAATGCCGTATTTGTGTATAGATAGGCATAATCATAAATACTATAAACCCATTAATCCCTATTGTAAAGGGGTTCGCGGGAATTGGGGGAATGTTTTTTTGATTGGTGCGGGGACGCTCCTGCGCGAAATATGTTTGCACGCAACCGCGCTTGCGCTCCGCTCAAACGCAGCGGTACTAGGCTCGGCTTTGCTTACGCTCGCCTTGCCAAGTGCCGGCGTTTTCGAGGGGTTGCTTAGCAAAGATATTTCGCGCAGGAGCTGTGCACTGACGAATGGGAACATTCTCCAATTGGGTGGGGCTGATGCTTGTCGATTCATTGTGGTGCGACGGGCGGGAGATGTGGCGTCAGACTTCCGGCCTCATGCTTGATAGCATGAGGATTGGAAGTTTGGCGCCTGTCTCCCTTGGAAATGGGTGATTTATTGGTAATCTACTTTTCTCTGCATCAGTGATTCTCTATAGGAAAATCATTATTTTATTTTCCGATTGGTTTAGTATACATGGTTTTATTTTGGAAAGCAAGTGGTTTTTTTGATTTTTATGCATATTTTTGTGTATTTTTACGTGTAATCGCCTATTTTTATGCATTTATATTTATTTTTATGTATTATTATGCATTTTCAAAAAAACCAAAGAACAACTGATCTACTATTTCATCTTTTGCTGTTCCTTTAAAAGAATGAATTATTCTCAAACCAGATGCAATTCTCTCTGGTAGGTGCATGGTTTGGATAGAACTTTTTATTGACTATTTTAGGAAAATTCAATTACTATTAAGGAAGTGATTGTAAAGGAGTTGTTATTTTATGGAACGGGATCTTACTTCGGGGAGTGTTTTTCGGAATGTGATTTATTTTTCGCTACCTTATTTTTTATCTTATTTTTTGCAGACACTTTATGGGATGGCGGATCTTTTTATTGTTGGGCAGTTTGATGGGGTTGCCAGTACAACAGCGGTTTCGATTGGGAGCCAGGTGATGCATATGTTGACGGTGATGATCGTGGGGCTTGCGATGGGGGCTACAGTTTCAATCGGGCAGTCTATTGGAGCGGGCGATAAGAAAAGGGCTTCTGTGTTTGTGGGAAATACGGTGATTTTGTTTATGGGGATTTCTCTGGTGCTGGCGGTTTTGCTTCTGTTTTTTGTGAAGCCGGCTGTTGCCGTGATGTCTACACCTGCGGAGGCTGTGTCAGGAACGGCAGCTTATCTGACGATCTGTTTTCTCGGGATTCCTTTTATTACGGCGTATAATGTGATCAGTTCGATTTTCCGCGGACTGGGAGATTCTAAAAGTCCGATGTATTTCATCGCAGTTGCATGTGCGGTGAATATTATACTGGATTATCTGTTTATCGGATTTTTCCATCTGGGAGCTTCCGGTGCTGCGCTTGGCACAACACTTTCCCAAGCGTGCAGTGTTCTGTTTGCACTGATTGCCATTAAACGTAAGCAGACCGGACTTTCTCTTTCCGGAGACTGTTTCCGCCCACAGAAAAAACCGCTTGACAAAATTCTGAATATTGGGATTCCAGTAGCGCTTCAGGACGGATTTATTCAGATTGCTTTCATTATTATTACGATCATTGCCAACCGGCGCGGACTGAACGCAGCCGCTGCTGTCGGCATTGTGGAAAAAATCATCAGCTTTCTGTTCCTGATTCCGTCTTCCATGCTTTCGACTGTTTCTGCACTCGCAGCTCAGAATATCGGTGCCGGAAAGTATGACCGTGCAAAGCAGACGCTTCGCTATGCCATGATGATCGCCATTGGATTTGGTCTGGTCGTCTCTATATTGATCCAGTTTATCGCAGCTCCGGTTGTCGGACTTTTCACTGCAGACGCAGCCGTTATTCTTCTCGGCGCACAGTACATTCGCGGATATATCTGGGATTGTATTTTTGCCGGCGTTCATTTCAGTTTCAGCGGATACTTCTGTGCATGCGGAAGATCTGGAATTTCATTTTTACATAACCTGATCGCTATTTTATGCGTGCGTATTCCCGGTGTTTATCTGACTTCAAAAATTTTCCCGCATACACTGTTTCCGATGGGATTCGCAACCGCTACCGGCTCCTTATTGTCTGTGATCATCTGCATCATTGCTTACCGATGGTTATGTGAAAAATCCGGAAAATAGAATACAGGATCGGACTCTTACGAATTTCTCCAGATCATCAAAAATGGTGACTCACTACGAGCCACCATTTTTGATGATCACTTATCTGATATGCGCTTCTTCATGTGCAAGCAGCCATTCTTTCTTTTCAAGTCCACCGGCATATCCGGTCAGGCTTCCGTCGCTTCCGATGACCCGGTGACATGGAATAATCACAGAGATCGGATTATGTCCGACCGCACCTCCGACTGCCTGCGGCGAGATACTTTTCGCGCCCCGTTTTACTGCAAGGATCTTTGCGATCTTTCCATAAGTAATGGTACATCCATATGGGATTTTTGCGATAATCTTCCATACTTCTTTTCGGAAATCACTTCCTGCAGGTGCAAGAGGAAGTTCTTCCGGATCCGGATCCTGCCCTGCAAAATACCGATCCAGCCAGTACTCTGCCTGATCCAGTACCGGCAAGACTTTCTTCTCCTCAAAATCTTCTATAATCTTGTCCATATAGTATTTCTGTCCTTCAAACCATGCACCGACAAGTACATCCTCCCGTGCTCCAAGCGTAATTTTCCCGATCGGCGAATCATAGTAGCTTACATACAGCATTTTTCATTCTTCCCCTTTTTCATCCGTCCTGATACCCATGTTTTTGAGGATTGCGAGAGTGCAAAGCACGTAGCAATCTGGTATCAAAGGGGTCAAAATACCTTTGGACCCCAACATCTTAAAAATAAAAACAAAATTCCTTAACTTTTGTATCATTCAAATTATAAAATGGAGATTTTTTCCTGTCAATCTTCTTATCCGCGAATTTGTCCATTTCCAAAGATCACATACTTTTTCGTGGTAAGGGCTTCCTGCCCCATCGGTCCGCGGGCATGAAGTTTCTGGGTACTGATTCCGATTTCCGCCCCGAATCCAAATTCGTTTCCGTCAGTAAATCTGGTTGACGCATTGACATACACTGCCTTCTACCGGCAATGTCAGAACATAATCAAATATGTTATTCTTATTCATTTTATGCATATCACTCATCTCGCCGGTTCCTTTCTTCCTTTAGCGTGTTACCTTGTTACTTTTTGTTATATTTTACGGGTTTTTGTGTAAATGTCAAGTATTTTTCTGATTTATCTTTATATTTTCTGTTTAATCTTCTTCTATCCTTCTTTTTTCTTATTACTCTCTTTCCTTTTTATACATAATTATGCATATTTTATGTATATTTTTACTTTTATTTGCATAAAATAACATTTTTAAAAGTTTTTTCATTTTATTATTGCATAAATATAAAAAATGGTGTATAGTGGGTTGTGAATTGAATACAAAAGAAAATTTTTAGGAGGTTTATATACAATGAAAGAAAAAGTAGTTCTTGCATATTCTGGTGGTCTTGATACTACCACACTGATCCCTTGGTTAAAGGAGACATTTGATTACGAAGTTATCTGCTGCTGTATCGACTGCGGACAGGGCGAAGAGCTGGATGGTCTTGATGAAAGAGCAAAACTCGCAGGTGCTTCTAAATTATACATCGAAGATATCACTGATGATTTCTGTGACAACTATATTATGCCATGTGTACAGGCAAATGCTGTTTACGAAAATGCATACCTTCTCGGAACTTCTATGGCTCGTCCGGCAATCTCCAAGAGACTTGTTGAAGTAGCAAGAAAAGAAGGTGCTACTGCTATCTGCCACGGTGCTACCGGAAAAGGAAATGACCAGATCCGTTTCGAGCTTTCTATCATGGCTCTTGCCCCGGATCTTAAGATCATCGCTCCTTGGAGAATGACAGATCTGTGGACACTTCAGTCACGTGACGATGAGATCGCTTACTGTAAAGCTCACGGAATCGATCTTCCGTTTGACGCAAGCCACAGCTATAGCCGTGACCGTAACTTATGGCACATCAGCCACGAAGGACTGGAACTTGAAGATCCATCCTGCGAACCAAATTACGCTGATCTTCTTGTTCTTGGAAATACACCGGAAAATGCACCGGATGAAGATGAATATGTAACTATGACATTTGAAGAAGGTGTTCCGAAGACAATCAACGGCGAAGCCATGAAGGTTTCTGATATCATCCGCAAACTCAACGAACTTGGCGGCAAGCATGGTATCGGTATCGTTGATATCGTCGAGAACCGTGTTGTTGGTATGAAATCCCGTGGTGTTTATGAAACTCCTGGTGGAACAATCCTGATGGAAGCTCACAAACAGCTTGAAGAACTGGTTATCGACCGTGCTACCATGGAAGTTAAGAAAGATCTTGGCAACAAACTCGCTCAGGTTGTATACGAAGGAAAATGGTTCACACCACTTTGTGAAGCTCTTCGTGCTTTCGTAAAATCTACCCAGAAATATGTTACAGGTGAAGTTAAATTCAGACTTTACAAAGGAAATATCATTAAAGCCGGAACTACTTCTCCATACTCACTTTACAATGAATCTTTGGCAAGCTTCACAACTGGTGATATGTACGATCATCATGATGCAAGCGGATTCATCACTCTGTTCGGACTTCCGCTGAAGGTTCGTGCGATGAAGAATCTTGAGGTAAACAACAAATAATTGTATATCCCCATACTGACAGATTTAAAGGACGTTGATATGAAATTATCAGCGTCCTTTTTCTGAGCAAGCCAACGCTTAAAAGGTTCCGCTTTTGGCGAGGGTCTACATGAAATGTAAGTTTCACTCCAACAGGCTCGTCAAGCATAAAATGTCATTTTTATAATTATGCTATAGTAGTTATCAGCCATTTATGATTCATATAAAGGCATATCCACCCCGTATTCTCTATCAATCCCCATACAGATCTGCTCAAATATCTGATTTGACAGATATACACCTTACTTTCCGCTTTCAGGCAGCTCTCCCAGTGATAGTTTCCCCGGCACAACGCAGTTCCAAGACCGGGAGACGCGCGCAAAGTGAGATCATATTTCAGGCGATACTCCCCTGGTTTTATTTCGGGAAGTTCCTTACAAAATTGCAGATCTGGCATGAATTTCATTCTCATTTCTTCTGCTTTCTATCATTATATGATACCACAGGCACAGTCGTTCTTATTCTGTCAGTTCTTGCTCTTTAATCTTCAACCAGTCCTCTTTCCACTACATTTTCCACGGCATCCATCTGTTCCAGGATTTCTTCACGGCGTTCATCCAAAAGTAAACCTTTGTTGTATTTGTAATACATCGCACAGTCATTTTCCCGCAGGAACGCAATGCTGTACACATTACTGTTGAGTTCCGTGACAAATACTGCCATTTCCTGGCTCTCGCCGAAAGCAGATTCCAGGAATTCAAAGCAGTGATTCAGCGTTTCCAGTGTCTTATCTGCCATTTGCTCTCTCTGCTCTTCTTCGCTGTCAAATGTGGCCTTTACAGACTCAAATTCCGGAACTTTCTGGTATTCTTCCAATTTGCATAAAATACGCTCCATACGGTGCATTTCCGCCTTTGTAAGCTGTCCGGCGGCCTTCTTCTGTTCAACTTCCCGCCTAAGAGACTGAATTTTCGCAGCAAGGACCTCTCCCGGAACCGCACCTTCCTTTTGCAATTCCTCTTTATAAGCACACAGCTGAGCAAACAGTCCCTCCACAAATTTTTCCATCTCATATTCTTCTTTAAAAAGTTCTGCCATCTTTCCGACCAGAAGATTTACCACACTCAGCCGCTCATCAAACGACGCAAATTTCAAACGTTCTAAGGTATCTTTTTCATAATATCCTGCAAGGATCCGCTCCAGTCCATACTCCTTCTGATACTTTCGGTAAAGCTCCAGATAATTTGCAAAATCCTTCGCTGTCTTCCAGTGCTGGAGGTACTGATGCACAACCTCACGATCCACCTCTTTACCAAGCTTTTCATAAACATGGATCAACCTTGACAGGTCTTCCCATCCTCTGGCTGTGACAAACATTTTTCCATCTACTGTATTTTCCATACGATAGAAATTCTCTTTTCGAAGCTCCAGATAAGAAAGCACAGCAGGATGGATTCCAACCTGATACGCATATTCCTTCCAGACATCAAAATCAGCTTCCACATCGATCCGCTTGATCCGGTCCAGTGTCACCACATCAAATTCCCGCACCGACTTATTATATTCCGGCGGATTCCCTGCCGCCACAATGATCCATCCCTCCGGCACACTCTGATTACCAAACATCTTGCACTGTAAAAACTGCAACATAGTCGGCGCCAACGTCTCTGAAACACAGTTGATCTCATCGATAAACAGGATTCCCTCTTTCATGCCGCTCTGCTCTATCTTTTCATATACAGCAGCAATGATCTCACTCATCGTATACTCGGTTACCGAATACTCTTTTCCACCGTAGATCTTTTTCTGAATAAATGGAAGCCCGATCGCACTCTGTCTGGTATGGTGCGTGATCGTATACGCAACCAATCCGATCTTACATTCCCTTGAAATCTGCTCCATGATCTGTGTTTTTCCAATTCCCGGAGGTCCCATCAGAAGGATCGGTCTCTGATGGATTGCCGGAATCTGATATTCTCCATATTCATCCTTCATCAGGTATGCCTGCACCGCATCCTTGATTTCCTGTTTTGCACGTTTAATATTCATCTATTTCTCACTCCTCTCAAATCTTCTTCATCCAGAACCAGTTTCATCGCCCACGGCGGAACTTCCTGTTCTTCTGCCCCGTCGTCCATAAATACAAACGCGGTCTGGTACAAAGGCATTTTCTGCGGATAAATCCCCTGTCCATCGGTAAAATAGATCACACCCTTCAGTTCAGTGAACCGGTGCGTCGCGATCAGATCATCAATATAGGCAAACGCCGGT
The DNA here is from genome assembly GCF_027686195.1 of Coprococcus sp. AF102-57. Taxonomy (NCBI): domain Bacteria; kingdom Bacillati; phylum Bacillota; class Clostridia; order Lachnospirales; family Lachnospiraceae; genus Coprococcus; species Coprococcus sp. AF102-57. The sequence goes on from NZ_JAQCSY010000004.1 coordinate 106,733, forward strand.
CTGAAATCCGTTCCACCTTCCCCGGCAAGATCCAGCTTTTCCATATATTCCTGTAATTCTTCTTTACAGGTAATCTTCCTGTCCGACTGCACCTGGTCATCACATTGTATAATGTGGATATTGACTCTCTGAAAAAAGCTCTCTGCTTCACTTAAAATGCCATAGGTCTCCTCCAGGAATTTTTTTACCAGATCTCCTGAACAGGACATGGAAGTATCGATCACGATTGCAAAATCCTCCACTTTTTTCACTTCTTTCCACTCCTGCGGCTCGATCAGAGGCATATTTCCATAAAGGCGCAATCCATAACTGTAAAATACATAATCAAAGCTGTCATCATCCACGGTAACCTCTTCCTTCAGCACAGCAAATTTGCGCAGAAAGCTGCGGTAGTCATATCGCTGTCGGTTCTCTACCCGGACCTGATCCAAAAAATGCCCGGTATTTGATGCTGCTTCTTTCGAAAAAGTTTCCATATCGGTCTGCATTTTCTCGCTGATATCCTGCCACCTCTGGTTCATTTCGCTTTGTTTTTCATCATCTTCATCTTTTGCCCAGTACTTGTGATCATCCACGGTAAATTCCTGGGCCATGCGCTCCATCTCTCTGTCCGAAAGCTTCCATCTTACCAGTACTCCATAAATTTTTTCCGCTGTAAATACCTTGATTTCCTCTTTCAGATCCCGGTAGGTTCTCTGTCTGATCCAGGACTGGCTTTTTCGTATATTCTGGAGGTTCCAGTCATCAATCACAGATTCTACCGCAATATCCGCCGCCAGGTTCCATACAAGCTCTTCCCGTCCATTTCTGCGAAATACATGTCGGAAAATGCAGTGCAGAACCAGATGTAGATAGGCGCGGTTTACCCAGATCCGGTTCTGCCTGTACTCACCTCCCAGCATCTGCCCGTTAAAATACATTGTCTCTCCGTCTGTAGCAAGAAGGTCTACCGAAAAATCCTGTACATAATAAAATGCCGAAAGCGCCACATCCATAAATCTCATCTTCATATACAGTTCGTTCCTCGTCAGAACCAGTATTTTATGTCCGATTTCTTCCAGACCCTGTTCTAATGACATTTCTTCCAATCTTTCCACCTTCTTTTACAATACAAACTTTTTCTTCTTTTTTGGAAAACTACGGTAACGCTCGTCCATCAAAATAGCTGAAATCTCGGTCTGTCCTGCATCTGCCGCATAAGTAATCGTTTTTCCCAACGCTTGTTCATCAAAATAATGCTCTCTGCAGCAAAAAAGCAGAACCTCCTGCGGATCTCCGGCGGCGATTTCGCGTCTTTCTTTCACCGCATGGATACAGCTTTCTCCAATTTCTTCCATATGCGCCTTTACATAATTTTCATAGCGCAACTTCGCCGCATCTTCCAGCTTCCACGGATATCGCAGACGCGTCAGAGCCACACTGAAAATTGCCTCTTCCGAATCTCTTGCTTCAGAAAGTGCAAACAGCCGGTCGTATTTTCCATAATCCAGTTCCCGCCGGTAAAAGCACTCCCTGTACTCTCCACCGGAACCATAATAATGCGTCTCCACGATCCGCGCCGGCGTATTTTCCACCGCATCTGCGTAATATTCCGGAAACAGGATCTTCGTCTCCGTTCCCTGATAACGCAGTGTTGCAATGATCTGATACCGGATCTCCGTCAGAATTTCCTTAAGACAGGACTTATTTCCATCCATAAAATCAATCTCCACCTTCTCCAGACGGCATCCGGTAAATACCCCGCTACCCATCCGCACGATTGCATCTGTCCCATGGAAAAGTTTCAGATTCATACATCCATAAAACGCATAATTTCCAATTGACTGTACGGTAGACGGAAGATGGATCTCCCTTACTATTCCACCACAGCAGAGTTCTTCCGGCTGCGCAAAACGATCATCCTCTTCATCTGTCTCTGTCTGATAAACAGATGCATTTTTCTCTTCTTCATCTTTATGCAGTGAAAATGTATATGGAGCAATGCGGATGACAGGAATTCCCTCTATCTGCTCCGGTACTTTTATGATTCCTGAATCCTGCCAGATCCTGAGAATTTCAAGTCCGTTTTCTATTTTCTGATATTGTATCTTCATAAATTTCACTCCTGAAATTGATTCTGTCTGTTCTATCCAATTAAGGATTATAGCAAAAAAAAGCAGATTTTTCCATTATCCACTTCACACAATATATCGAAATTTCACGAAATGTATCGTTATGAACAAAATTATTTACATATCTATAGAATTCCTTTATTCTATAGTTAGATAGTCGGTATGAATATTTGAAGGAGGTACTTATGTATGACGTCAGGCATGTATTAAGAAAAGCCGGTCTCCGTTCCACCTACTCTGGTTATAACTATCTTGCTTCAGCAGTCGCTCTCGTTCTCAAAGATCAGGAATTTTATATGAAGAACGTAACCTCTAATCTCTACCGTGTTGTCGGCGAGCAGTATGGCGTTTCCAACATGTGCGTTGAAGCCGCCATCCGCACAATGATCAACAGTTATTGGAATCAGAATTCTAATAAAATTTTAAGCCCGCTGCTTGGTTATCCTGTATTTGACAAACCGACCGCATCCGAATTTATTTCGATGCTGGCGGATTATATCCAGGATCATTCCCCTCGTTAATTATAAGATACTGCGTAGAATTTATGCATTATCGCATATCAGCATGGTATATACAGAATAACATTAGTAGGCCGGCATTAAACAAGGTGCAGCCTATGAGGTTGCACCTTGTTTATCGAACCGGATTTTTATAACATATTTTTTATAATTGGGGACGTTTTTCCATACTCGCTGTTTTAGTTGCCACAGCTACAATTTGAATCCTTATCAAACTCCGGATTGATTGCATAAAAGTTCTTACTGTTCAGATTATCCTGAACGATTCTTAAACTTTCTCCAAATCTTTGGTAATGTACAATTTCCCGCTTTCTCAAAAAACGAATCGGATCACATACTTCCGGGTCTTTTACAAGCCTTAAAATGTTGTCATACGTCGTCCTGGCTTTCTGTTCTGGGGCGACCTTGTAAGTACAACATATACAAAAATATAGAGGGTAAAGCAGATATTCCGCCTTTCCAGTGTATCAATTCAGACGTTCAGAAATGAGCGTCTATTTTTTTACCCTAAAGCCAGAAAGGATGTGATACCACGAAGAAATCACCACCGCCGGAGCGTTCCCCTCCGCTTCCAGACCGTAACCCGAAACCAACCATCAAACACAACATTCAGAAAGGACAGGTACATCTATATGGAATTAAAATTCGTTATCCCCAACATGGAAAAGACATTCGGCAACTTGGAGTTTGCCGGAGAAGACAAAACAGAACAGAGAAGAATCAACGGACGCATGGCGGTACTTTCTCGCAGCTTCAATCTTTATTCAGACATACAGAGGGCAGATGATATTGTGGTTATTCTCCCTGCCGAAGCCGGAGAGAAGCATTTTGACTTTGAGGAACGTGTGAAGCTCGTCAATCCCCGTATTATCGCAGAGGGCTATAAAATTGGCACAAGGGGCTTTACTAACTACATTTTACACGCTGACGATATGGTAAAAGCGTAAGGAAAAGGAGGACATCAGACTATGAGATTAGCAAACGGAATTGTGATTGACAAGGAAGCAACATTCGGGGCATTGAAATTTTCTGCCCTCCGCCGTGAGGTTCACCTCCAGAATGAAGACGGCTCGGTATCAGAAGAAATCAAGGAGCGTACCTATGACTTAAAATCCAGAGGACAGGGGCGTATGATTCAGGTTTCTATCCCTGCCAGCGTGCCATTAAAGGAGTTCGATTACAACGCAGAGGTGGAACTTATCAATCCAGTGGCAGATACCGTGGCAACGGCTACCTTTCAGGGAGCAGAGGTGGACTGGTACATCAAGGCAGAGGATATTGTCCTAAAAAGAGGGGCTGCCATGAATCCGCAGACACCAAAGAAAGACCACCTAATAGCAAAATAACTTGATAAACCTATTGCGTTTTATAAATAATAAAAGTTAAATTTCCCTCTATTTCTATTGGGAAAATTGTTGTTTTAATAAAAAATAAATGGTAGTATTATGTAAATAAATATTTAGATAAGGGGTGTCTATATGAAAAAACTCGTCGGAGAAATGTCGGATTTATTGAATAAAATCGTAAAATTTTCAGATGACTATGCAGACGTCAAAGATATCTTTCTTAATGACTCTACAATGGAGTTGGCAGAGGATGCAATAGGTTCACTTAAATTTTTAAATAATTCTAGGAAAGCACTATCAATTATTAAGTTCAAATATTTCTTAAAAGGACTTAACTATGAAAATGCTGATAAAGAAAGTATTGAAAAACTAATTAGATATGTAGATAATCAATCCAAAGCTGAATTCATTACAAACTCTTTTGACAAAATAATTTCGTCAAATTCAAAATTAGCCTGCTGCGTAATGGGACTAATGTTAAATGATATAGGACAACATAATGATGATATATCACAAGAAGATTTGATAATGTTAAATGCACTTCCTATGCTTAATGATTTCGACATAAAAAACTTTCATTATTTATATAAAATTTCCTCAAAAAATCACAAAAGTAATCATAATATTTCCCCAAAAGATATTAAGGAATGCGTACAATTATACAATATTACTCGTAGAAATTTATATTTAACAATGGGAGTATTAGAAAAATATAACTTGATGGACAAAAACATAGATGTTGATTTAGACATAGACGAGGATAACTTAGACTTTAGCAGCGTAGATTGTGATGAAACATATTATTTCAATTCAATAAGCCAAAAATTATACACTTATAGCAGTATGTTATTTAAAGATTAAAATAACACTTTTTATCTATTATACAAAATTCATATTAAACCATAAAGCAGATAATTCATTTTTATTGAGTTATCTGCTTTTCATATTCTTAAAAAGGAGAACTTTCCCATGAAGCAGCTTTTCCCCCGTGGAAAACGTATCCGTCCCACGGATAAAGACCTTGTGTTCCATGCTGCCCTTGCCGCCCTGTTTCCTGTCTTCCTGCTGGTTGTCCTGCTGTTTCATATCCGGCAAATTGCCGGAACCAACTGGCAGGAAGTGTCCCTCTCCCAGATAACACAGGATGTAAATATCCCTTATCTTCTATTCAGCATGGGCGTGGCAGGAATGGTATGTCTTGTCGCAGTTCTTCTGTTCCGGCGATACCGCAGGGATGAAGTAAAGCAGCTCATCCACCGCCAAAAGCTGGCAAGAATGGTGTTGGAAAACAAGTGGTATGAATCTGAACAGAGAAAGGAAGACGCTTTTTTCAAGGACTTGTCTTCCAGCCGTTCCAAAGAAACCATCACTTACTTTCCCAAAATCTACTACCGGATGAAACAGGGCTTGCTCCATATCCGTGTAGAAATCACCTTGGGGAAATATCAAGAACAGCTCTTAAACTTGGAGAAAAAGCTGGAAAGCGGCTTGTACTGTGAGCTGACGGATAGGGAATTAAAGGATTCCTATGTGGAGTACACCCTGCTCTATGATACCATTGCCAACCGTATCTCCATTGAGGACGTACAGGCAAAGAACGGCAGGCTCCGGCTTATGAAAAATGTCTGGTGGGAGTATGACAAGCTGCCCCATATGCTCATTGCCGGAGGAACCGGCGGCGGAAAGACCTACTTTATCCTGACTCTCATTGAAGCCCTGCTCCGCACCAACGCCGTCCTGTTCGTCTTAGACCCAAAGAACGCCGACCTTGCGGATTTACAGGCGGTTATGCCGGATGTGTACTACAAAAAGGAAGATATGCTCTCCTGCATTGACCGTTTCTATGAGGAAATGATGAAACGCAGCGAAGACATGAAGCTCATGGAGAATTACCGGACAGGGGAAAACTACGCTTACTTGGGACTTCCGTCAAATTTCCTTATCTTTGATGAATATGTGGCATTTATGGAAATGCTCGGCACAAAAGAAAATGCCGCTGTCCTCAACAAATTAAAACAAATCGTTATGCTTGGGCGGCAGGCTGGCTTCTTCCTGATTCTCGCCTGCCAGCGTCCGGACGCAAAGTATCTGGGGGACGGAATCCGTGACCAGTTCAATTTCCGTGTGGCTCTGGGGCGGATGTCGGAAATGGGCTATGGGATGATGTTCGGGGAAACCACAAAGGACTTCTTCCTAAAGCAGATAAAAGGGCGTGGCTATGTGGATGTGGGAACCAGCGTTATCTCGGAGTTTTACACGCCCCTTGTCCCAAAAGGACACGATTTCCTCAAAGAAATTAAAAAGCTCATAGACAGCAGGCAGGGAGTGCAGGCGGCGTGCGAAGCAAAAGCCGCAGAAACGGACTGACCTGCTGTAGCTGGTGTGCCGTAAGGCACGCCAGCATAAACCCCTCGTATCTAACAGAGGGGTACAAATCGACAGGCAACAATCAAACAACAGGGCAGAATCCCACGGTACACAAGGGATTTTCCCCATATCCGGCGTGTGTCAACAAGGCTCTGAAAGTTGACATACGCTTTTTTAGACAGGAGGGATTTTCACTGAATGAAAAAACATGGGTACGGGACATCAAAGAGAAACGGGAAGTTTACGGTATCTCACAACAGAAACTTGCCCTAGCTGCCGGAATCACCCGTCCGTACCTGAGCGATATTGAAACGGGCAAGGCTCACCCGTCCGAAGCATTACAGGAAGCCATCACGGAAGCTCTGGAACGCTTCAATCCAGACGCTCCCCTTGAAATGCTCTTTGACTATGTGCGGATTCGCTTTCCCACTACGGATGTGAAGCATATCGTGGAAGACGTGCTGCGGCTAAAGCTCCCCTACTTTATCCATGAAGACTACGGTTTCTACTCTTACACAGAGCATTACTATCTGGGGGATATTTTCGTTCTGGTATCACCGGAACTGGAAAAAGGGGTGCTGCTGGAACTGAAAGGGCGTGGCTGCCGCCAGTTTGAAAGCTATCTGCTGGCACAGGAACGGAGCTGGTATGAGTTTTTCATGGATGTTCTCATGGAGGACGGCGTGATGAAGCGGCTTGACCTCGCCATCAATGACAAAACGGGAATCCTGAACATTCCCCATCTGACAGAGAAGTGCCGGAATGAGGAATGTATCTCGGTCTTCCGCAGCTTCAAAAGCTACCGCAGCGGCGAACTGGTACGGCGTGAGGAAAAAGAATGTATGGGGAACACCCTGTATATCGGTTCCCTCCAAAGTGAGGTGTACTTCTGCATTTACGAAAAGGACTATGAGCAGTACAAAAAGCATGATATTCCCATTGCGGACGCAGAGGTAAAGAACCGCTTTGAAATCCGGCTGAAAAATGAGCGTGCCTTTTACGCCATCCGTGACCTGTTAGAACATGACAATCCAGAACGGACAGCCTTTCAAATCATCAACCGCTATGTCCGGTTCGTGGACAAGGACGATACGAAACCCCGTTCTGACTGGCGTATCAGTGAGGAATGGGCGTGGTTCATTGGGGAACACAGGGGAAGCCTGAAACTGACAACCAAACCGGAACCCTATTCCTTTGAACGCACCCTGCACTGGCTCTCCCATCAGGTAGCACCCACATTAAAGCTGGCTCTCCGTCTGGATAAGATGAACCACACCCAGATTGTCCATGACATCATCACCCATGCAAAGCTGACGGAGAAGCACGAAAAAATCCTGAAGCAGCAAGCCGCCGCTGCAAAGGAGGTGGTGCTTTAACGGCGGCAATTTTGGAACCTAAGAACTCTTACAGGAAAGAAAGGAGCTTTTATGAATTTCGGACAGAATCTTTACAACTGGTTTTTATCCAACGCCCAGTCCCTTGTGCTGCTGGCAATCGTGGTAATTGGACTGTACCTCGGATTTAAGAGGGAATTTTCCAAACTTATCGGTTTTCTGGTAGTTTCCCTTGTAGCGGTTGGGCTGGTCTTCAATGCGGACGGTGTAAAGGACATCTTACTGGAACTGTTCAATAAGATTATCGGTGCATAGGAAACCCTTGTTACACTTCCGTTATGGAGCAAGCTCTGATTGCTTCATGGCGGAAGTCCACTAGGAGCTTGGGGAGCGTAACTCCCCAAAAGAAAGAAGATGTAATATGATAGTGTATGATAATTGAGATAAACTAAGAATGGTGGTATAATTTCTTTATATAGTAATTGAAAGTGGAGGAAATGTATGAAGGATTTTATTGATTTTTTGAAATTACCACCGAACATTTTAGGAGCTTTATCTATTGCCAGTGGTACATTATTATTATTGCCTCAAAAGTTAGCCCAAAAGTTTTATATTATAAATTTTCGGGAAAAATATGGTTTTACAATAGGCATTGTTTTTGTGATTTCCACAGCCTTACTAATAGTTTTATTACTATCTAAAATTTTTCATTTCTTTTATGACAAGTATGCTTCAAAGAAATTAGGAACTGCTCAGATTAAATATTTGAAAAATATGACACCAGAACAGGTGACAATCATTCGGGAGTTTTTACATGAACCAACTCACACCCTGCCATTACCCATGAACAATGGATTAGTAATAGAACTTCAACATTTACAAATATTAACCCCTGCCGGACAAACTCATTTAGTAAGTATGTTAGACCCACAAATCAATTATTTTTTACAACCTTGGGTAATTAAAAAAATCAATAGTGATGAAGAATTAAAGCGAATATTTTATTAGAAAAATGGCAACTGACAAACAAAGTTAGTTGCCATTTTTTGTTCTAAGAAAGGACGTGATACTGATTGAGGAAATGAGAATCTACATCCTGAACACCACACGGTTTTACCATGAGGATTTTGAGGAATACCCTGGGGCATGGTTTTCCTGTCCTGTGGATTTTGAAGAAATCAGGGAACGTCTTGGCGTTCAGAGTGAGGAAGAAATCGAAATTGAAGACTATGAGCTGCCGTTTCCATTGGAGGGCAACACAAGGCTCTGGGAAATCAACGCCCTTTGCCGGATGGTACAGGAAATGCAGGGAACGCCCCTCTATTATGAAATGGATGTGGTACAAAAGCGGTGGTTTCCCAGCTTTACAGAATTTATCGACCACAAAGACCAGATACGCTGCTATCCGGTGCAGGACGGGGAAGCTCTCGCCCGTTATCTGGTGCAGGAGGTACAGCTATTTGGAGAAGTACATCCAGACCTGTTGAACCATATCGACTACGCTGCCATTGGTCGGGAACTGGAAAATAGTGAACACTACCTGTTTACGGACAATGGTATCTTTTATTACCGCTAAAAGGAGGTGGAGGAACTTGGAGGAAATGCGGATTTACATTGCCAACTTAGGCAAATACAATGAGGGCGAACTGGTAGGGGCATGGTTCACGCCACCTGTGGACTTTGAGGAAGTCAAGGAACGTATCGGCTTGAATGATGAGTATGAGGAATACGCCATCCATGATTATGAGCTGCCCTTTGCGATTGACGAATATACCCCCATTGAGGAAGTCAACCGCCTGTGTGAGATGGTGGAGGACTTACCGGAATATATTCAGGAGGAACTATCGGAGCTGCAATCCTACTTTGGCAGTATCGAAGAACTCTGTGAGCATGAAGACGATATTATCTGCCATTCCGGCTGTGACGATATGGCGGATGTGGCTCGCTGCTATCTGGAAGAAAGCGGACAACTTGGGGAACTTCCGGCACACTTACAAAACTATATCGACTATGCCGCCTATGGGCGTGACATGGAATTGGAGGGAACCTTTGTTGTCACAAACCACGGCGTATATGAAATCTTACGGTAGACCCGTCTGTATCTCTTTCAGGAAATACAGGCGGATTTTTTGATTCAGGGGTGGCTTTTGCTGCCCCATCTTTTAGAAAGGACGGATAACATGAAAAAAATACGAAGCTATACCAGTATCTGGTCGGTGGAAAAGGTACTCTATTCCATCAATGATTTTAAACTGCCATTCCCCATCACGTTCACACAGATGGCGTGGTTCGTGATGTCGGTGTTTGCGGTTATGCTCTTGGGGAACCTCCCTCCTCTTTCGTTCATTGACGGAGCATTTTTGAAATACTTCGGCGTACCCTTTGCCCTCACTTGGTTCATGTGCCAGAAGACCTTTGACGGGAAGAAGCCTTACGGCTTCCTGAAATCCGTACTGGCATATCTGGTACGCCCGAAACTGACCTATGCAGGAAAGCCCGTGAAGCTGGAAAAGGAATATCCGGCACAACCCATCACGGCAGTAAGGAGTGATATTTATGGCATATCCGATTAAGTATATCGAAAATAACCTTGTATTCAACCATGACGGGGAGTGCTTCGCTTACTATGAGCTGCTTCCCTACAACTATTCTTTTTTAAGCCCTGAACAGAAATATCAGGTACACGATTCCTTCCGGCAGCTTATCGCCCAGAACAGGGACGGGAAGATTCACGCCCTGCAAATCAGCACCGAATCCAGCATACGGGCAGCACAGGAACGCTCCAAACAGGAAGTGACGGGCAAGTTAAAGGACGTTGCCTGTGCAAAGATTGACGCACAGACCGAAGCCCTCATTTCCATGATAGGGGAAAATCAGGTGGACTACCGCTTTTTTATCGGCTTCAAGCTGCTTGTCAATGAGCAGGAAGTCACCATGAAGCAATTTCGCAGGGAAGCAAAGACCGCCGTTTCCGATTTCCTCCATGAAGTCAACCACAAACTCATGGGGGATTTTGTTTCCATGAGCAGTGAGGAAATCTGGCGGTTTCAGAAGATGGAAAAACTGTTGGAGAATAAAATCTCACGCCGCTTCAAAGTCCGGCGGCTTAACAAGGACGATTTTGGCTATCTGATTGAGCATTTATACGGACAGACCGGAACTGCCTACGAAGATTATGAGTATTATCTTCCGAAGAAACGGTTTCAGGAAGAAACGCTGGTGAAATACTATGACCTCATCAAACCCACCCGTTGTCTGATAGAGGAAAACCAGCGGTATCTGAAAATCGAACAGGAAGACGGGACGGTCTATGCCGCCTACTTTACTATCAACAGCATTGTGGGGGAACTGGACTTCCCATCCTCGGAAATCTTTTACTATCAGCAGCAGCAATTTACTTTTCCCATTGATACCTCTATGAATGTGGAGATTGTCACAAACCGGAAAGCCCTCTCCACGGTGCGGAACAAGAAAAAAGAGCTGAAAGATTTGGACAACCACGCATGGCAGAATGACAGTGAAACCAGTACAAACGTGGTGGACGCTTTAGACAGCGTAAATGAACTGGAATCCACCTTAGACCAGAGCAAGGAATCCATGTACAAACTGTCCTATGTAGTGCGTGTGACGGCTCCCGACTTGGAAGAACTGAAACGCCGCTGCAATGAGGTGAAAGATTTTTATGATGATTTGAACGTGAAGCTGGTTCGCCCCTTTGGGGATATGCTGGGGCTGCATGGGGAATTTCTCCCTGCCAGTAAACGGTATCTGAACGATTACATCCAGTATGTCACCAGTGACTTCCTCGCTGGTCTTGGCTTTGGGGCAACCCAGATGTTGGGGGAATCGGAGGGCATTTATATCGGGTACAGCCTTGATACAGGAAGAAACGTGTACTTAAAGCCTGCCCTTGCCAGTCAGGGAGTAAAAGGCTCTGTCACCAACGCCCTTGCTGCCGCTTTTGTCGGCTCCCTCGGCGGTGGAAAATCATTCAGTAACAACATGATTGTTTATTATTCCGTTTTATTTGGGGCACAGGCACTCATTGTTGACCCGAAAGCAGAACGGGGACGGTGGAAAGAAACCCTGCCGGAAATCGCCCATGAAATCAATATCGTAAACCTGACCTCGGAGGAACAGAACAGGGGCTTGCTCGACCCGTATGTGATTATGGAGAACCCAAAGGATTCCGAATCACTGGCAATCGACATCCTGACCTTTTTAACGGGCATTTCCAGCCGTGACGGGGAAAAGTTCCCTGTTCTTCGGAAAGCCATTCGTGCAGTGACAAACAGTGAGGAACGGGGACTTTTCAAGGTGATTGAGGAACTTCGGGCGGAGGGAACCACCATCAGCACCAGCATAGCCGACCATATCGAATCCTTTACGGACTATGACTTTGCACACCTGCTCTTTTCGGATGGGGATGTCACACAGTCCATCAGCCTTGAAAAGCAGCTCAATATCATTCAGGTGGCGGATTTGGTTCTGCCGGATAAGGAAATCTCGTTTGAAGAATACACCACAATGGAGCTGCTTTCCGTGGCAATGCTCATTGTAATCAGCACCTTTGCCCTCGACTTCATCCACACCGACCGCAGCGTGTTTAAGATTGTGGATTTGGATGAAGCATGGAGCTTCCTACAGGTGGCACAGGGCAAGACCCTTTCCATGAAGCTGGTTCGTGCCGGACGTGCCATGAACGCAGGCGTTTACTTTGTGACCCAGAACACGGACGATTTGCTGGATGAAAAGCTGAAAAACAATCTGGGCTTGAAGTTTGCATTCCGCTCCACGGACATCAACGAAATCAAGAAGACCCTCGCCTTTTTCGGGGTGGATTCCGAAGATGAAAACAACCAGAAGCGGCTCCGTGACTTGGAAAACGGACAGTGCCTTATCAGTGATTTGTACGGGCGTGTGGGGGTGATACAGTTCCATCCTATCTTTGAAGACCTGTTCCATGCCTTTGACACCAGACCGCCTGTTAGAAAAGAGGTGGAGGAATGAAGATAAGAAAGCCCATCCAGCAGGGGACAGCTCTTGTCCCTTGCCGGACAAAGGGAGAAAACTCTTTTAAAAAAATCGGGAGTATAGCAGGAAAAGTGCTTCTGGCACTCCTGCTCATCCTCCTGCTGCTGGCAGTCTTCGGCACAGCCGCCCACGCTGCCGGACTGGTGGATGATACGGTAGACGCTGCCAACGAATACAGCAAATATCCTCTGGACAACTACCAGCTTGATTTTTATGTGGACAGCGGATGGGACTGGCTCCCGTGGAACTGGCTGGACGGTATCGGAAAACAGGTGATGTACGGGCTGTATGCCATCACAAATTTTATCTGGACAATCAGCCTGTACCTTTCCAACGCCACGGGGTATCTGATTCAAGAAGCCTACTCGCTGGACTTTATTTCCTCTACGGCGGATTCCATTGGAAAAAATATGCAGACCTTGGCAGGCGTTACCACAGGCGGCTTGTCCTCGGAAGGATTTTATATCGGGTTCCTGCTGATTCTCATTTTGGTGGTGGGGATTTACGTTGCCTACACAGGGCTTATCAAACGGGAAACCACAAAAGCCATCCATGCCGTTGTCAATTTCGTGGTGGTGTTCGTGCTGTCCGCTGCCTTTATCGCCTATGCTCCTGATTATATCGGGAAAATCAATGAATTTTCCGCAGACATCAGCAATGCCAGCCTGACCCTTGGTACAAAGATTGTGCTGCCAAACTCGGGAAGTCAAGGAAAAGACAGTGTGGATTTGATACGGGACAGCCTGTTTTCCATTCAGGTCAAGCAGCCGTGGCTCCTGCTGCAATACGGCAACTCGGATGTGGAAAGCCTTGGGGCTGACCGTGTGGAACGCCTGCTCTCAACCAGTCCAGACGAAAACAACGGGCAGGACAGGGAAGAAATCGTAGTGGAGGAAATCGAAGACAGGGAAAACACCAACCTTACCATCACAAAGACCATCAACCGCTTGGGAACCGTCTTCTTCCTGTTCATGTTCAATATCGGTATCTCCATTTTTGTATTCCTGCTCACGGGGATAATGATTTTCTCACAGGTACTTTTTATTATCTACGCCATGTTCCTGCCTGTGAGCTTCCTCCTTAGCATGGTTCCCTCTTTTGAGGGGATGTCAAAACGTGCCATTACAAAGCTGTTCAATACCATCCTTACCAGAGCCGGAATCACCCTGATTATCACGGTAGCGTTCAGCATTTCCACCATGCTCTACAACCTGTCTGGGGAATACCCGTTCTTCCTGACGGCGTTCTTGCAGATAGTGACCTTTGCTGGAATTTATTTCAAGCTGGGGGATTTGATGGGGATGTTCTCCTTACAGAGTGGGGATTCCCAAAGCATGGGGAGCCGTATCATGCGAAGACCCCGTATGCTCATGCACGCCCATATGCACCGTTTACAGCATAAGTTAGGACGTTCTGTGGCGGCTCTTGGGGCTGGTACGGCTGCCTACCATGCAGGAAAACAGGCTGGCTCAGACCAGAGAACTGCTTCCAGCTCCGGCTCTTCCAAACGGACGCAGGCAGACCACAGCAGACCAGACGGACAGGCAGCACCGGAAAAGGAATCCGCATGGAAACGGGCTGGCTCTGCGGTAGGTGCAGTGGCAGATACCAAAGATAAGATAGCCGATACTGCCGGACAGTTTCGGGAGCAGGCAAAGGATTTGCCTGTCAATGCAAAGTACGCCCTTTACCACGGGAAAACACAGGTATCAGAGGGAGTACGGGATTTTACTTCCAGCGTGACCCAGACCCGAACTGCCAGAGCCGAACAGCGAAACGCACAGGCAGAAAGCCGCAGACAGACCATTGCAGAACGCAGGGCGGAACTGGAACAGGCAAAACAGCCGCAAAAGACAGCTTCCGAAGCACCCAAAGGGGCGGCTCCTGTCCATGAACGCCCTGTTACTGCAAAGCAGCCAGAAGATTTCCGACATCATGCAGGAAAACCAGCCATGCAGCCAGCTTCCCCATCCATCAGGGAACGGGGACAGGTTTCTTATGGGGGAACTGTGGCGGAACGGGCTTCGGTTCCGGTGGTAAAAGCAGCTTCCATCCACCATGAGCAAACACCGCCAGTAAGGACGGAACGCCAGATACTCCCTCCGGTTTCACCAGACAAACCAGAGGAAAGACAAAAGACAAGTCCCACCATCACCCCTGCTGCTCCCCATCCGGCAAGACCTGTCCAGAATGATACGGCTCCTGTGATACCGGAAAGAAAACGGGCTGCCCCTGTGGTAAAAGAATCGAACTTTACCATCCGGCGTACCACCGCCAGAAAGGAGTGGACAAAAACGGTAAAAGCGGCTGCCAAACAAAAGAAAGGGGAGAAACCATGAAGTTAAGACACCTTTTCTTTGCTTGTTCCGGCGTGTTCGTGATGATGTTCTCCCTGCTCCTTTTGGTGGTAATTGTCTTCTCGGATGAGGAAGACGGCGGAAGCGGCGGAAACCTTATCTATGGGGGCGTGAGCGTATCACAGGAAGTCCTCGCCCATAAGCCTATGCTGGAAAAGTATGCAAGGGAATATCGCATAGAGGAATACTTAAATGTGCTGCTCGCCATCATTCAGGTGGAATCCGGCGGCACGCTGGAAGACGTTATGCAGTCCTCGGAATCTCTGGGGCTTCCCCCGAACTCCCTTAGCACAGAGGAATCCATCAAACAGGGCTGCAAATATTTCTCGGAACTGCTCGCAGCGGCAGAAACAAAGGGCTGTGACTTAAACAGTGTGATTCAGTCCTACAACTACGGCGGCGGTTTCCTAGACTATGTGGCAGGACGTGGGAAAAGGTACACCTTTAAACTGGCAGAGAGCTTCGCAAGGGACAAATCCGGCGGAAAAAAAGTCACCTACACCAACCCTGTTGCGGTAGAGAAAAACGGGGGCTGGCGGTATTCCTATGGAAATATGTTCTATGTCCTCTTGGTATCGCAATACCTGACCGTGGCACAGTTTGATGATGAAACGGTACAGGCTATCATGGAGGAAGCCTTAAAGTATGAGGGCTGGACGTATGTGTACGGGGGCGATTCTCCCTCCACTTCCTTTGACTGTTCAGGACTGGTGCAGTGGTGCTATGGCAAGGCAGGAATCGCCCTGCCACGGACAGCACAGGAACAGTATAATGTGACGCAGCACATCCCCCTGTCCGAAGCAAAAGCAGGGGATTTGGTCTTTTTCCATTCTACCTACAACGCTGGAACCTACATCACCCATGTGGGGCTATATGTGGGAAATAACCGGATGTACCATGCCGGAAATCCCATTGGTTACGCAGACCTGACAGGCTCCTACTGGCAACAGCACCTTGCCGGAGCCGGACGAATCAAAAAATAAGAAAGGATGACTTGATATGATTCAGATTAGAAAAGAGGAAAACCAGAAAAAGCAGAAAGAAAAGAAGTTGAAAGTTTACAAAGTCAATACTCATAAAAAAACCGTGATTGCCCTGTGGGTGCTGCTGGCAGTGAGTTTCCTGTTTGCCGTCTATAAGAATTTCACGGCGATAGACATTCATACTGTCCATGAAACCAAAGTGATTGAGGAAACCATCCTCGACACCCACAAGATAGAAAATTTTGTGGAGAATTTCGCAGAAGTCTACTATTCATGGGAACAGTCCGCCGCTTCCATTGATAACCGGACAAATGCTTTAAAAGGCTATCTCACCGGAGAGCTGCAAGCCCTGAATGTAGATACTGTCCGAAAGGACATCCCCGTATCGTCTGCCCTGACTGATTTCCAGATATGGGAAATTACAAAAGAAAAGGAGCAGCATTATCAAGTGACCTATACAGTGGAACAGCGTATCACAGAGGGAGAATCCAGTAAAACCGTCCGTTCCGCCTATCAGGTGACGGTCTATGTGGACGGCTCTGGAAACCTGACGATTATCCAGAACCCAACCATCACCAGCGTTCCTGTAAAATCCGGCTACACCCCAAAAGCGGTACAAAGTGACGGTACGGTGGATTCCATCACCACGGAGGAAATCAACGAATTTCTCACTACCTTTTTCAAGCTGTACCCTACGGCAACCGCAAAGGAGCTGACTTATTATGTAAATGAGGGTGTGCTGAAACCTGTGGGAAAAGAATACATTTTCTCGGAACTGGTGAATCCGGTCTACAACCGAAACGGAAATCAGGTGACCGCTTCCCTAGCAGTAAAATATCTGGATAACCAGACCATGACAACACAGGTATCGCAGTTTGACCTTGTGCTGGAAAAGAACGGGGAAAACTGGAAGATTGTGAAATAGTTATAGAAAAACGTGCATTTCTCATTTGAGATTTGCACGTTTCTCTTATAAAGTATTTCTTTTTAAAATTTATCATTAGTCTTTATATTTTTGATTAGCTCCCAATAGTAGTGTGTCAATTGCTTCGGATAATTCTTTTCTTACTTTATCAGGATTAGAAAAAGCATATCTTAATTGTAAAGTTGTATAACCATGAAGCATACCTGTTACCATGCTCAAAATTTCAGTGGTCTTATCTGGATTAAAGCCACATGAGCAAATAAGTGTTTTAAGTAAAGATAGATAATCATTAAAAATGATTGCTGTTTCCTCTGTTCCATTCCAACTAGCCCATTGAATTATTTCATAAACACCGGGATGTTCAATCATATAATTAAGATATTCAACTGCCACTAATTTTAACGCTGAATCCCCTGTCTTACCGATTGCTGCACGAATCATTTTTTCATTCATAGTACGCATACCACTATGTGCTATCTCCCTAAGAAGTTCATCCAAACTTCCTATATGATTATATAAGGAGGGGGTACGAATCCCTAAATTTTCAGCAATAGCTTTCAAAGAAACATTATGAAGTCCATTTCTATCAGCCATATCAGAAGCAGTTTTTATAACTTCGGCTTTTGTAACTCGCATATTCATTTTCCTCTTTCTACACATCATTTACTTCATTTTAATTAATCAAATTAATGAAGTCAATAATTTGGTTAGAAAAAATGAACTCTTGTATTGACAAACAGTCTTATAATATTTAAAATTACTAATGTAGTTAGTTTTTATACTATTTAAATTAGTTTGCGAAAGGAAATACAAATATGTGTACAAGATTTGTGTATAATGGAAAAGAAACCATTGTTGGGTTCAATTTTGATATTGACCTTTCTGAATGGGAACATACTGTAATTACCGAAAAAGACCATTTTTTTATAGGGATAAAAATGTCCGATAATAAGTACCACTCTTTTCACGGAATCAATAGAAATGGGAATGTTGGCACATTGTTGTATGTACATGGAAATGACAATGCACAATTTTGCGGTAATGAATCATGCTATACAATAGCTGATTTGACAGAAAACTTTATAAAAGGCAATCTCTCTTTTGACGATTCATTGGAAATAGTGAAAAAAAAGAAAATTACTTATGCACCTGACACTACTATGCAGGCTATGTTTTCGGATAGAAATGGGCGTGTTCTCATTATTGAACCGGGGATTGGGTATCGCTTGGAAAAAGAAAAATATTCCTTAATAACAAATTACTCCATTCTAAAACCAGAATTGACTAATCCATATGTTTTATCTGGGGATAACAGATATGAAAAGGCAAAGGATTTACTGCAAGGATATGGAGAAAACTTCTCTATTTCCAACGCCTTTGATGTACTTAGGTCAGTACGTCAGGAAGGACTTTGGGCAACCAGAGTTTCTTTTGTATATTCCGTTGCTAAAAATAAGGTATATTATGTGTTGAACAATGATTTCAAAAATATTGCAGAGTATCAATTCTAATATCACTGCAATTATAAACAAAAGTGGAGGATTTACATTTCCCCCACTTCCTTAGATTTGACAATACCATCTGCCTATTGCAATTTTTATTTACTTTTCCATCAATATTTCAAACAACAATTTCTACTTCGACAATCAAGTTAATTTATGTTGTTTAACCTCTATTTCCTTTGTCTACTAAGACATTTAATTATTTACCATACATCTGTGATAATTTTTAATTTGCCTATTGACTTTAACGTTACGTCATAGTATATGATAAAACCAAAAGGAGGAACTAGAATTATGAAAATATCCGCTATCCGTTCTGACAAAGTTTATTCAAAAATTATGAATGCACCGTTAGACAAAAAAAATGACATTTATAGATATGAACTTATGAAGCCTTTTGAAAAAAAGTGGGCTTGTTATAGTGTTCCTATGAAAGCTCTAACGCCTAATGGATATGATGTAATTATGGCAAGCGAAATGCTTGGACATATCGCCCCAACCGCTGTTGACCAAAAGCAACAAAATAATATTAAGCTAATTTCTGATAATACACTCTGGGAAAAATGTGAGTTATCCATTCAGCAGTCGTTGAATTGCTTTGTTGAACACGGTGTTAATCTACCCATTAAAGAATATGCGTTTACAATTTTACTTGCAAATGCTAAAAATCCTTACATTATTTTAAATGATGGTTACTGTGGTGATGGTGGTATTCCAGGATATATTTTTTCTTGGTTACTACCTAATGAATACACTTTATCACATCTTCATGTAGTATTAGCACATGAAACTAATCACAACGTACGATTTCAATTTATTAAATGGAAGAATGACATCACTCTTGGTGAAATGATAGTCAATGAGGGATTGGCAGAAAACTTTGCAACATTTCTGTATGGTGAAGATAAAGCAGGTCCTTGGGTAACAAAAACTGATATAGAAACCTTAAATGAATATATTAAGCCTATTATTCGGGACGGTTTAAATGTTCAAGGATTAGAAAATCTGAATGCATACCTTTATGGTGATGAAATGGCAGCATTACAAAACTATCCTCAGGTCGGATTACCCTATTGTTCCGGATATGCGTGTGGCTATCACTTGATTAAACACTACTTGCAAAAGACTGGAAAAAACATTGTCGAAGCAACTCTATTACCTGCAAAAGAAATTTTAAATGCTACGGAGGATTTTTGGAATGAATGAAAAAGCTAAAACAGTCCATGAAGTTGCTAAATTAACAGGTATTACTGCTCGAACACTACATTATTATGATGAAATTGGTTTATTAAAACCATCTATTATAACCGAAGCAAAATACCGTCAGTATACAGACGACGATTTAACTAGGCTTCAGGAAATTTTGTTTTTTAGAGAAGTTGGATTCGCCCTAAAAGAAATTAAGGAACTGCTGGATTCACCTCATTATGTTCGTTCAGAAGCATTAGAGCGTCATGTACTGATTTTGGAAGCTCAGAAAGAACGAATAGAAGCTTTGATTTCACTTGTAAAAGACACAATCAACGGAAATAAAGAAATTAAATTTTCTGCATTTTCAAATGCAAAAATACTTGAGTTACAATCGCAATTTCAAGAAGAAGTATTAGAACAATGGGGAAATACTGAAAGTTTCAGAGAATACAAGACTATGTTTTCTTCCCATTCAAAGCAAATACAAGAGAAAGAAATAGAATCTTTTTATTCAATGGCTCGCAATATTTTTGAAAAACTAGCTATGTATGAAAATAGTCCTGCGGAAAGTTCAGAAGTACAAGCAATAGTACATGAATGGCAACAATATATTTCTGAACACTTTTATGAATGTAATAAACAAATTTTATCTAATTTGGGAGTTCTCTATATTACAGATGAAAGATTTACCACTTTTATAAATAGATTTAGTAGTGGAAATCTTGCAGCTTTTTTTAATGAAGCAATACAAATTTTTTGCAGAGGTTCAGAATGAATATGATGGAGTGGGTTATTTGTCCTATATGCAACAATAAAACAAGGATTAAAATACGAAAAGATACACAGCTAAAAAACTTTCCGTTGTATTGTCCAAAATGTAAAAAAGAAAGTTTGATATGCGTAAATAACTTCAAAATAGAAATTATCAAAGAGCCAGACGCTTAGACGCAGAGCCGATAATTTATAAGCTATTACAGCTTATAGACTATCGGCTCATTTTAGTTTCAGTCCTATTCTTGCAGACAATAGAAGTTATTTATCTTCCATTTCCTTGTATTTGACAATACCATCCGCAACGCTTTCCATGATAACAAGGTCTGCGTCTGTAAAATTGTCAATTTTACTTTCAAGCTGTCTTCGTCTGCTGCTTTTTACCGGATTATCAGAGGACAAAAAGAACTCATCCACTGATACATTCAGCAGAGATACAAGGTCGTAAAGCACCTGTAAACTGGGGTGCTGCCCTTTATTCTCAATATTGGTTAAATAGCGTGGGTCAATTTCAATCATTGCTCCCACCTGTTCACGGGTCAAGCCCTGTTTTTTACGGGCTTCTTTTATGGCAAGCCCAAACGCCCTGAAATCATATTTATCTTCTTTTTTACGCATAATACACCACCTCTATACATTTTACTGTTCCTGTTGTAATAGTGACAGGTACAGAAAAACGTATCGTATAGTTGTACAGTTCCCATTATGCGTATCAAAGATAAAACTATGCTGTCGAAACGGAAATAAAAAAAACCGTTATTTGGCAGCATACTTTCCCTGCGTCAAAAATTACATCATCATTTCCAGACGACGGTTTAACAAAAGCCGCCGTCTTTTTTTGCCTGAAATATAGATGATTTTTAAAGTCTACTACTTTATACAGACAGCGGCTTACAGGAGGAAGCCGCTATGCAAAATATTTTCTTAAATATATCTACATTCGGTAAACCGTTAAAAAAAGCCATCCACCTACACTAGAAAAATCTGACCCTCAATGTGGTTTTTCAGAATACATAGCAAGAACTATCGAAGCACACAAGCAGAAATATCGTCTGTTTGCGTGCTTTTTTAGTTGGAAGAAAAAGTTTTTAAATTTTTCTTCTCAAAACGCAACTGCACCCCCTGTCCTGTCGGGACTAAGAGCGAAAAGGGGGAAAGAAGCAGAAATTCCTATCAACTCGCTCCCTTTCAAGGCTGGAAAGGGGGTGAGCAATGATGAAGCCATCTGAATTTCAGACAACCATAGAGAACCAGTTTGATTACATCTGTAAAGTCGCTATGGAGGATGAACGCAAAGACTATCTCAAAGCGTTGTCCAGACAGTGTAAACGGGAAACCCTGTTCTGTGATATGGACGATTACACCGTCAACTTGTTTTCTTCCGAAGACACCTATCCATCCCACTTCCATACTTTTGAAATGGATGGATTTACTGTCCGTATTGAAAACAGCCTATTAGCAGAAGCATTAGAAAATCTGGATGGAAAGAAACGTGATGTTATCCTGAGATATTATTTTCTTGGATTTGACGATACGGAAATTTCAAAAATTCTGGAAGTCAACCGTTCTACTATCCAGAGAAGAAGACACGCCGGACTGGAATTTATCAAAAAATTTATGGAGGAAGAAGCATGACAGCAAAGCACCCTATGATTCCGTTTCCTGTGATTGTAAGGGCTGCGGACGGTGATATTGAAGCAATCAACCAGATTGTACGCCATTACAGCGGTTTTATTGCCAGCCGTTCCATGCGTCCCATGAAAGACGAATATGGCAATACCCACATGGTTCTAGATGAAACCCTACGCCGCCGGATGGAAACACGTCTGATTGCAAAGATTTTATCTTTTGAAATCAGGGAACCAAAGTAAAAATAACGCTCTCCTGTGGAAGCATGGACAAGCCCATGCTTCCCAGACAGAGCTTGCCAGCCTATTAAAGTGCATTATCACCAGTGCATTTTAACAGGCTGACAAAGCCAGATTGTTCATTGAAAAAGAAAGCGTCTAATCAACGCAGCATAAAGCAGCCGAATACGTTTCGATAGAAAGAGAGCCGTTGGGCTGGCACGCCGTAACCCACCAAAGGAGGGATGAAACCGGATAGCGATTCCTGCCAGCGTTCCATAAGCAGCTTACCGCAAAAGCTGCCGCCATGACCTTTCTATCGTGATAATGATACTTCCGTACAGCCTTAGTCCGTGTGATGATGTAGCACCGCTGGCAAAGGGTACGGCTGGATGAGAACCATGCAGGGGTGAGATTCCCATGAGCTTTAGCGAAAGCTGTTCGGTTTGCTAAGGATGATTCTTTCATAATGAACAAGCATTTTTGCATAGTCTGTAAACATAGTAAAGACTGTGAGGTGGAATTATGCCAAAAGAAGCAGAAATTTCCTGCAAAAATGTATTTAAGTGTGAAGATAAGTCGGCATTAAAAAAAGAGTTCAATCAAAAATGGATAGAACTTATCAATCAATTAGAAAAATCCAAAGGGCAGGTATTACCTGTAAAATGATAGACAAACATTTCCCGACACGGTATAATAAGTGTAGGTGGAATGTTTGTTTTATCTTCTCTTTAAGGGAGATAAAATATGATGAACACAAAGTCAAAAGTTGCTATTTATTGCCGCTTATCAGAAGAAGATAGAAACAAACAACATGAAACTGATGATAGTAACAGTATTCAAAATCAAAAATCCATGCTGATTCAATATGTATTGGAACAAGGCTGGGAAGTCTACAATATATACAGTGATGATGATTATACTGGTTCAGATAGACGAAGACCAGAATTTAACAAACTGTTAAATGACGCTGAACACCGAAAATTTGATATTATCCTCTGTAAAACACAATCCAGATTTACCAGAGAGTTAGAGTTGGTAGAAAAATACATACACGGATTGTTTCCTATCTGGGGGATTCGTTTTATCAGTATTGTAGATAATGCAGATACCGCTAATAAAGGAAACAAAAAATCAAGACAAATCAATGGTCTGGTTAATGAGTGGTATTTAGAGGATATGTCAGAAAACATCCGCAGCGTATTGGCTGACCGCCGGAAGAATGGATTTCATATTGGTGCATTTGCTCTTTATGGTTATAAAAAAGACCCTGAGCAAAAGGGACACCTGATTATTGACGAAGAAGCTGCTGCTGTTGTCAGAGAAGTTTTTACTTTATTTTCACAGGGATATGGCAAAACAGCGATTGCCCGTATGCTGAATGACCGTGGGATTCCAAACCCTACGGAATATAAACGGCTTCATGGTTTACGCTATAAGCAGCCTACCAGAAAAAATAGTACCTTATGGAAATATTTTGCTATTTCCGATATGCTGACAAATGAAATTTATATCGGAAATATGGTTCAAGGAAAATATGGCAGTGTTTCGTATAAGACAAAACAAAATAAGCCTAGACCTAAAGAGGAATGGTACAGAGTAGAGGGAACACACGAACCGATTATTGACCGTGAACTTTGGGATAGAGTACAATCTATGGTAGCTGAAAAAGCAAAACCATTTACAGTAGGAACCATAGGGCTATTTGCCAGAAAAGCTCGCTGCATGAACTGTGGCTATACCATGCGTTCTAATAAACAGACAGATGGAAGACATTATTTACAATGTTCAAATCGCCATGTTGCAAAGGACGCTTGCATAGGCTCATTTATTTCTGTGAAGAAGTTGGAGCAGGCAGTTATTTCTGAACTGAACAAGTTATCACAAGAATATCTTGATAAAGATGAATTGGAACAGAACGTGGAATTTCACTCCAACGTAAAGGAGAAAAAAACTGCTTTAGAAACACAACTTGCTACTTATCAAAAAAAGATTGAAGAAGACGCAAAGGTAATCAGAGAACTTTATCTTGATAAAGTAAAAGGGATTCTTTCCGAAAATGATTTCCTGAATTTGTCAAAAGACTTCACAAATGACAGAGAACGGCTTGAAAAGCTGGTGATTGAAACGCAAAAACAGCTTGATGTAATTGAGAGAAAAATCCAGACAGGCGATAATCGCCGCCAGCTTATTGAGCAATACACAAATCTTGAACATTTAGACAGAGAAACCGTTGAAACTCTAATTGATTATATATTAGTAGGAAAACGGATTCCAGGGACAAGAAATGTCCCGATTGAAATACATTGGAATTTCTAAGTTCTGTAAAATCTGGTGTCTGGCACACCAGATTATATAGAACTTCTACTTAACACTTCTATGTTGCACTTATGTAGTTGCACCATCCGCAGCCATATCTTCATGTAAATCTGTAATTGGGTCACCCTTGGACTGAAAATAAGTTGCTGTCCACGGTGTTCCACTGGCTGCCTGCGGCCAAAGTGCAAGTGTGTGGTCCACATAATATTTATCAAAACCAGAAGCCTTAATTTCCTCCGGAGATAAATCCTTGGTAAGCTGGTAAACAATGGCACATATCATTTCCATGTGGGCAAGTTCCTCTGTGCCAATATCGGTTAAAATTCCTGTCACTTCTTTGTACGGCATGGTGTACCTCTGTGATAAATAACGCATGGACGCAGCTAATTCTCCATCCGGTCCACCGAACTGACTGATGATTACCTGGGCCATCTTCGGATTGGTCTGGGTAATTTTTACGGGATATTGTAAACGTTTTTCATAATTCCACATAAACTAACACCCTCCTTCCTGCCACGGCCATGGCTCGTTGATCCAGTTCCATCTGTCTGAGCAGGAAGGAACAGCGGTATCTACTGTGAGTGGTCCATAATATTTTGAATATTCTTTCAACAACTGGTTCCTTTTTTTATTATATTCATAAAAATAGTCCAGTGCTTCCTGATCACGAGGATGAGTGTCCAGATAAAGCTTCACATCATCTACCGCAAAGCTCGCATGACCAATCTGCATCAGGAGATCTTTTCTACAAGGTTTGGAATTTGGCATTTCATTCATGCATTACATCCTCCTTTCCCCTTAAACGGAAGATCAAGCTCTTCGAATATGGTTCCTCTGTGGAATCCTTTTCCGGCTTCGTATATGTGTCTCCAGCTCTGCCATGGCACATAAGCCATTGCGATCGGCATTCCATCTAACGCATCATCCCGGTCGCTACATCCAGATCGTTCTCGGTAAACAGGTACTGCCATCGATGGATTTCTTCCATCATTGTTCGCCATACATGAATTACTATTACAGCTATTGTTATTATTGCCACACCCACAATTTGCACGTCTCATATATGGATTATTATTTCTGCAATTTTGCATCGTTTTGGCTCCCCTTTCTTATATCTGCAATATTATTGTATGGTAATTTTAAAAAAAGGGTTCTGACTTTTGCATCCGACATAGTCTGAAGTCCATTTCCATTTCAAATAGGTCTCAATATCAATAATGCCGCCAGACCATTTCTGATCTGACGGCATCTTTCTTTAGTATTTTATGATGTAACCGGATTGCTCCATTGCTATGCAATTCCCGCAATCCTCGAACACCTCATACTCCCATAAAACGGCGTGTTCACATCATTTTATGAATTTTTACCAAGTGTAACCTTGATATCTTTCTCTGTATATTCACCATTCTTATCCGGGATCTGTACAGTAAGTGTTACCTCTTCCCCGGCTTTATAATACTGAAGCTGTTCCTGAAGAGAGCTCATACTGCTGATGGAACTTCCCTCAAAACCAGTAATGATCGATCCTTTTGTAAGACCGGCTTTCTCAGCTCCGCCACCACTCATAACTTCTTTGACATAAACACCGGTCGGCATATTGTACATCTGTGCACCTTCTTCAGATACATCGTATCCCTTGATTCCAAGATATCCTCTTTCTTCATCTGAAACCTTGCTTCTTGTCTCTTTATTCATCAGATTCTGGATAACATCACTTGCATCTGAGATCGGAATCGCAAATCCCATACCCTCTACTGCCGAGCTGTTGATCTTTGCAGAGTTGATACCGATTACCTCACCATTTGCATTCAGAAGAGCTCCACCACTGTTACCAGGGTTGATTGCTGCATCTGTCTGGATGTATTCTCCGTCAAATCCATCAATTGTTCGTCCGGTTGCACTGACGATACCAGTTGTAACAGACTGCCCATAGCCAAGCGCATTACCGATTGCAATAGCAGGTTCTCCAACCTTCAGAGAATCTGAATCTCCAAGTGTTGCAACCTTAATCGCATTCATTGTATCGTCTGAAATTTTATCAAGCGGAACAGCTACGACTGCAAGATCCCTTGCGGAATCTGTTCCTTTAATCTGCGCTTCCACGCTGTTACCATCATTAAATGTAACAGTAAGTGTATCGCTTCCTTCTACAACATGGTTATTGGTAACAACCAGGAGTTCTGAATCATTCTGGCTGATGATAATACCGGATCCGGCGCTTTCACTCTCCTGCTGGCTGATTCCTCCGAAGAAATTCTGTACTTCCTGTACGCTCATATTGGTAATAGAAACAATTGATGGAAGTGTATTTTCAACGATATCTGATACATCAGATGTCACTGTACTGGTAGATGTTGTAAGCTTTGCGTTCGATACAGTCTTTGTTGTGCCTACGGTACTCTTTGTATTCTTTCCAAGCAGCTTACCAGTCAGATAACTGGTTCCCTGCATCGTCACACCGCCGACTGCCCCAAATAATACGGCTGCTCCTACAACAAGTGCTACTTTTTTCATGTAACCTTTTTTCGGCTTTGAAGTCCTCGGATCCTTCTGTGGTCCTGCTCCGAATCCCTGCTGATTGCCTGCTCCTCTATTTTCATCTGAATCTGGTCTGTAATAATTGTACTGATTGTCCATCATTCAAGACTCCTTTCTTTTCCTTTTCTATAGTTAAGAGTTTAGCCCATAATTGTGATGAAAGTGTGATAAAATATGAAAAAAAAGATGAACGGCACATTTTTATGTCGTCCATCTCGTTTATTCAACAGGAAATTCCGCTGGAACTTCTTGCATCACTTTATTCAACCGTTACAGATTTCGCCAGATTACGCGGCTTATCTACATCCAGTCCCTTTGCAACGGATACATAATATCCCATCAGCTGCAGCGGAATCACTGCAAGCGATGCCTCAAAATGCTCATCTGTCTTCGGAATGTAAACCACAAAATCAGCAGTATCCTCAATGCTGTAATTGCCATAAGTTGTAAGTCCCATCAGATATGCACCACGGCTCTTGCACTCTACCATGTTGCTGATCGTCTTTTCATATAATTCCGGCTGTGTCAGCACACCGATCACAAGCGTTCCATCCTCTATCAGAGAAATGGTTCCGTGCTTGAGTTCTCCCGCTGCATATGCCTCTGAATGAACGTAACTGATCTCTTTCATCTTCAGGCTGCCTTCCATACAGATTGCATAATCAATTCCACGTCCGACAAAAAATGCGTCCTTTGCGTTTGCCTGCTTTGCTGCAAACCACTGGATTCTTTCTTTATCTTCAATAATCTTTTCAATCTTCTCCGGGATTGCCTGTAATTCGGCAATATAATTTTCATACTGCTCTTCAGTGATTGTATTTTTTACTTTGGCAAACTCAATTGCAAGGATGTAAGAAGCCATCAGCTGTGTACTGTACGCTTTCGTTGTTGCCACAGAGATCTCCGGTCCTGCAAGAGTATAGAATACCTTATCCGCTTCTCTTGCAATAGAAGATCCGACTACATTGACAATTCCAAGTGTACGGATTCCCTGTGCTTTTGTCTCACGGAGCGCTGCAAGACTGTCTGCGGTCTCTCCTGACTGGCTGATAATGATCACCAGACCATTTGGATCCAGAATTGGCTTACGGTAACGGAATTCAGAAGCCAGCTCCACACGAACAGGAATCTTCACCAGATCCTCGATCACATACTGTGCCACCACACCTACATGGTAAGCAGAACCACATGCTACAATGTAAATCTGGCTTGTTCTCCGGATATCCTCTTCCGCTAATCCGATATCTGTCAGATCAAACTTTCCGTCTTTTAATACAGAATTCAGAGTATCCTTAACCGCTCTTGGCTGCTCATGGATCTCTTTCATCATAAAATGCTCATAACCGGCTTTTTCAGCTGCTTCCGCATCCCATTCGATGGTCTTCATCTCCTTCTGGATTTCTTCACCATCCAGATTGTAGAAGGTAATTTCCTCTTTGCTGACCTTTGCCATCTCCAGGTTGCCAATATAGTATACATTTCTTGTATATTTCAAAATAGCCGGCACATCTGATGCAATAAAACTCTCTCCATCTCCTACGCCAAGAATCATCGGACTGTCTTTTCTTGCCACATAAATTTCTTCCGGATAATCCTTGAACATCACAGCAAGCGCATAAGATCCACGAATACGGACCAGAGAATGGTTGATCGCATCTACCGGTGTTCCTTCATACTTTTTATAATAATAATCGATCAGCTTAACAGCAACCTCTGTATCCGTCTCAGAGTAGAATGTATATCCTTTGCGGAGCAGCTTGTTCTTTAACTCCTGATAGTTTTCAATAATACCGTTGTGTACAGCAACTACATTGCCATCGTCACTCATATGCGGATGCGCATTGTTCTCTGACGGTTCCCCGTGTGTTGCCCATCTGGTGTGACCGATTCCACAAGTTCCCGGAACGGCTGCACCACCATTGGTCTTCTCAAACAGTACTTTCAAACGGCCTTTCGCCTTGATAACTTCTGTCTCTTCTGTTCCATTACGAACAGCAAGTCCTGCTGAATCATATCCACGATACTCCAGCTTTGACAGTCCATCCAGTAAGATCGGAGCCGCCTGCTGCGATCCAACATATCCTACGATTCCACACATTTATCTATATCCTCCAGTCTTTTTTGCGAAAATAAATTTTACTCTTTTCGTTACATTGTAGCAAACATGGGACTTTTTGTAAAGAATAAGCGGGAATAACAATCGTCATCCCCGCCTTTCTCCTTAATCCTAATCCAGATCAATAAAATCCATTTCGAAAGTATCACCTTTTTTACGCTTTTCTTTCTTGATATTATAATCATCGAACGAATCAAAGTCGTCATCATCAAAATAGTCATCAAACTCATCAACGCTGCGAGTATCATCACTTATTCCTTCGTCATCATAATCATCGTCGAAGTCATCATCATAATAATCATCATCGTCGAAATCATCATCGAAGTCGTCATAATCATCTTCGAAATCATCATCCTGTCTCTTTTTGAACTGTGATTTCTTTTCTGCCTTAACAGGCTGGATCGGTTTTACCGGATTACGTTGCGGCTCATCGTCCAGTTCATATTCATCATACAGATCATCCAACTCTCTGTTGCGGTTATGTAACTTCACAACGGAAACAAGAAGGAAGATTACCAGAAGAATAACGATAACTGCTGCCGCTGCTACAAACCAGATCAGATGATCGGAAATCTTTTCTAAAATTGCGTCAAACTTGCTTGCACTCTTCTTATCCGGTGTAGTCGCAGACTTCGGAGTCTCCATTCTCTGATAAGTATGCTCTACAGAGTCATATAAATAGAGGGATTCTTCACCGTCATTATTTACTGCATATAATACATAGAAACCATCGCGGTCCGGTTCATCCCAGATTTCAAAAGTCTTGCCGTTGATCTCCAGATTTCCTTTTGAATACTTTGATGGCATAGACACTTTACTGCCTGCATCAAAAATTACGATAGAATAAGTATCTGAAATCACAACCTGTTCTGCCGGTGAGAAGCTGCTGTCAGATGAATCATACATCCAGAAATCGCCTTTTCCATCACCGTCTACCAGGTAAGCCATCTGAAGTCCTGTCTTTTCCTGCACAGCACCTTTATACGTCGAATCATTATAAGTAATCTCTCCTGCTGTAAATCCAGCTGGAATCATGCTGTCTGAGAAATCACCGGATAAGGTATACTCCTGACCATCAATCGTGACACTTGTTCCACTCGCAACATCCTTGATCTTGCTCGGATCTCCTGCTCCGATCGTAACATCCGCATATCCTTCTTCACATGCCACACTTGATCCAGCGCTGTCTGTAACCGTCGCATCTCCCTGTTCAAGTCTTGTACTTCCTTCCTGGAGAGCCTGGAATTTCATTGTAAACTCAATCCGGTCACTACTTCCGTCACCTGAACCTTTAAATGTCAGATTACCATCCGTGTCTGCATTCACTCCGTCTCCCTCTTCAAATCGCATATAAGAAGGATCGTAAGTCATATGAATCGTCGCGTCTCCGATTACATCTCCGCTGACAACTGCTGTACCTGTGATCGTAAATTCATCCCCGACACTTGTCTCAAGATCAGAAAAGAATATCACACCATTTGCAGCTAGCGCCATCACAGAAAAACATGGTACGATCAGACATACAGACAAAAGAATTGTCGCTATTTTTTTCGTAAACTTCATCTTCATGTACTTTCCTCTTTCTAACCATATTAATTGTAAGTATAAATACTCTTAGATTCTATCTTACACTTTTTATGGGGAAATGTCTACTTGTTTGTAGAAATTCCCATTGTATCAATTTACGGACAACTCCGTTCTGCTTTATTTATCCGAAGAAAAACCCCGGCATAAACCGGAGTTCTTCTCTAATTTGCATTTTCAGTTGTTCCGCCTGCTTCGCTTTCTGCGCCTCCACCAGGATCCGGGGTTGGTGTTGGATCCGGTTCCGGATCTGGCGCTGGATCCGGTTCCGGCGTTGGAACTGGAGTCGGTTCCGGCGTTGGAGCTGGAGTTGGTTCCGGCGTTGGTGTTGGTTCTACATAAGTATTATCATCATATCCTCCATTCCATGAATTGTCCCAGGAATTTCCTCCGTCATACCAGTAATCATTCGATCCGTCATTATAATTATACTGATAATTATCCTGCGTATACCCCTGCCATGCATCCGGCGTTTCAATACCACTTGTATCTACACCTGCATCTGGCTGATTCATTGGCTGGTCCTGATTATCGGTATTTTCCTCCTGCTGGTTTTCAGCCTCTTCAGCTCTTTTCTTTTTCAAAATGTTAATATCTACATCGTTAATCAGCATATCGTAGAATGTAGATTTCTTTTTCAGTTCCTTATCTAATTTTTCTCTTCCGCAGTGTTCTGTAAGAGTCTCCACACCTGAAAATAAATTCACACCAAGACCAAGTTTCTCTCCTGTAATCTCTGCTCCCAATGCTGCAAGTGTCGTTGGAAACATATCCATTGTAGAAAATTCTCGATTATGTGTTTTTTCAAAAGAAGTATCAAGATTTTCTGGTAAATTTATAAATGCATTATATACACTTCTCTCATAATCGTTACTCACATCATTACAAAAATCAGAATCCATTGTTAAATGATCCCCACTTATTATAATTGTTGTGTTCTCATAAAACGGCTGTTTCTGAATCCATTTAACAAATGCATCAACCTGTCTGCTTGAACATGCCATTACATTTGCGTATCGATTATCTCCAAATTCATTTTGGCACTGCTCACATACATATCCGTCTTCAAAATGTGTATCTACCGTCAACATCGTAAAATTAAATGGCTCATCCTTTATTCCTATTTCGCTTAACTTTTCTTTTGCATTTTCAAATAACTTTTTGTCTTCATACCCCCACCATACCCAATAACCTTCTGGGATTTTTCCTTCTTCTACCGCCGTAGTATAATCAAATATTTCTGTTTTACCATGGCTCTCAAAGTATGTTCTTCTTCCTCCAAAAGTAGCATCTGATCCAATCATAAAATATTGATTATATCCTTCTTCTGATAAAATATCTTCTAAATTTTTTGCTTTTGAAGAAAAGGATGTCTGCTGCGCTAACGTATCATTAATATCTTCATTCACATTTCTAATATCTTCTGTATTTTTTATTGGAATTCCAGATGTCTGGGCGAAAATTCCTCCCATCGTCCATGTGCATCCATACGCAGGATATCCACCACCCAATTTATCTGAATTGGAAAAATTAGTATTTTCTTCTGCAAGAGTCGTCAATTCCGGAATACAGTTGAAATCCATTCCACCGCCATCTTCTTTTGACGCATAAGTGGATTCCATCGACTCCAGATAAATATAAATCAGATTTCTTTTTTGTTCTGGAAATGTAATCTTCGTTGTACGTGGATCCACATAATTCTGTTCAATAAAATGCGATTCTTTCTTCTGACTCGCAAGATATTCTTTTACATCCAGTTCATCATATACTTTACAAGCTGCTTCACCTGCACTTCCACAGGCAATCACAGCTACAAGAAATAACGCAATCATACATTTTCCATGCTTATTCCTTAATCCTATAATCAGGAAAATAGATAAAAATAATACTAATACTGCCAATGGTACACATGCATTGATCCCATCCAGTACTACATCTGAGTTTGTCCCATCAAGCGGTACTTTCAGATGAAAAATAATTTCATCGATAGACAACAGCCCCCACGTGTCTAATACCCAGTTTCCCAGATTATAAAGAATAAATCCAAGAACCGATATTATGATCATTAGAATACAATAAAATCCATATCCGATACTCTTTATCTTTGGTTTTTTCATTTTCCTTTCATTTCCTTTACTTAGTATTTGCAAACATACATAATATAGTAAAGCATAAATATAAAAAAATTGCAATATTCACAAGCAATACAAATTCTAAAAAATGTTTTATTCTGTCATTGCTTAATAACTTACACTTAGTTTTTAAAGCCAAAAATTTTTCTAACCAAAGTAATCTTTGATAAAACAAATGCACCCCCTAAATCTAAAAGCACTTTACCGGCAATAATCAAAATCAACTGAATATTTGCTGACATTCCATTCACAACATATTTTTCTGTTATCTGCCACCACGGAAGAAGATCAAGTTCTACAATATGCACACACAATATCAACAAACTATATCTTCCAAGATATGCCAAACTTCCACCAATATATTTCGTCCTACACTCAATAATTTGGAGATTAAAATAACAATCACACATGCACATATACAGCCAAAAATATCTATTATCCCTCGTCCAATATCACAATGCACTAACCAGAACAATTGGAAATTTTTTATAAATGAAATCCAAGTAAGTAGTGCAAAAAGAACTGAAAAGATTTTCACTTCCTTTGGCAACTCACTAATTTTAGTCTTTGCGCCCCTCCAGAGATATCCCATATAAATGAACATTGTAGCACATGCTCCTGCCTGTATGCTAAAAGGAAACCAAAATATTCTTCTTGAAAAATATCCTACTGCAAACAAACCCACTATAAATAACAATCTAATATATTTATCAAACTTGAACGATATTCTCAAGAAAATACTCCCCCAGAAAGTTGCCCACAAAAACCATATTGCACCAATTCCCGGTATCCAGAATGGCTCTGTATATGTATCACCTGCCCCATATAAAGCTGCATAACACCAGTTTTGAAATTCATCAAAAGCATTTTCCACCATACGCCCTTTAACGTTCCAATAATGATTATGACTATGCTGGTTATTATATATGGAACAAGCAATGTTTTTGCCTTATTTTTTATAAAACCATTCAAATCGCGCTTCTTATTCGTAAAATATCCTGTAATAAAGAAAAAAATAGGAACATGAAATGTAAACACAATTCGATTAATACTGGCATTTCCTAAATGGCCTAATATAATACAGATCATTGCTATCCCTTTAGCTATATCTATATATTGCAGTCTGGTACTTTTTGTTTTCATAACATTTATCCCCACTCAATTTCCACATTTTCTCTGTCTTTTTCCGATATCCTTCACATCAAAATTCGCAAACGGAAGCATCAAAAACACATCATAATACGCTTCAAATATATGATGCTCCATTACTGAATGAATGCAGACAATTGCCATAGCCATTAACATATATGGAAGATTTAAGTTTTTGATCATTATAATTGAAATAATCAGCATAACCAGTATAAATACCACCAGTCCTAACCTCATCAAAATATTCACATAAGAACTATCAATAAAGAAATAGTCTGCTACCACTTCTGTTGATCCTCCATTTCCACGCATTGGAATGCCCTGTCCCCATATCTGAACATCATACCTGTCAAAAACTTCTTTTCCTAAAGAAAGTCTCGTTGAAAAAAGAGTATTTAATTTTGCCATCCATTCTATATCTGGTCGATAAAATCTTGATACTAAGATCATAAATCCAGCTAAACCATATGGTGCCACCAGACATAAAATTTTTAGTAATAGTGATGGTATATATCCCTTTCCTTTCTTTGCAGCTAATTTGTTTCTAATTTTCAAATAAACAACACATATAATCAAAATCATCATTACAATTTCACTATTCCGTACATCACAATATTTTTCAAACAGAACCACACTGATTATCATCATTCCAATTTCTATCCATGTGCATCTTGCCTGTCGGAGTACAATCCATGCTGTTATCATAAAAACAATGCCCGCCGCAAAATCTGTAGGATAAATAAACCCAAATGACATCCGCACCTGATCTCTCCTATGGTAAACCAAATTCGTGATAACTCCTGTATATCCTGCAATCAATAATCCCGTTTCAAGCAATCATCAGCTCCAGAATATCTCCTTGCAATTACAAATGATCCAATAATCAGAAATACAAATAATATTTTCTTTATATCCACTGGTCTCATCACCATATACCGGAACAATACTACCAGTCCAATCCCTATCTGAACACAGAAATAAAAAAAGGTGGCCACGGAATATGTGCCATCGTTGTCCAGCTGTAAGTCAAAACCAGCCATACGGCATAAATTCCAAGAAAAAATATTTCTGATAAATTACATTTGAATTCATAAGATGAATTTATCCATTTCCCCTCTACCTTATTGTTAATTTACTTTATCCAATTCATTTTATTTCCTCTCTTTACAGACAGTTTAAATCAGGATATGCTTTGCAACATATCCTGATTTATCCAAACCTTTTATAATTCCTCAGCCACCATCTCCAGTGCCGCCTCAATTACCTTATCCATATCATAATACTTATAATTTCCAAGACGTCCACCAAAGATCACATTCTTTTCCTGCTCTGCAAGCTTTCTATATTCTTCAAACAGCCTATTGTTCTGTTCGTTATTTACCGGATAATACGGTTCCATTCCTACTTTCCATTCGGAAGAATACTCTTTGGAGATAACAGTTTTTTCCTGTTTTCCAAATTCAAAATGCTTGTGTTCGATAATACGTGTATAAGGAACTTCTCTTTCTGTATAGTTCACAACTGCATTTCCCTGATAGTTATCTGTATCAAGTACTTCTGTCTCAAATCTTACCGAACGATATTCCAGTGCTCCAAGCTTGTATCCGAAATATTCATCAATCATTCCGGTAAACAGTGTCTTCTCTGCGATATCCGGATTTTCTTTGATAAATT
Organism: Coprococcus sp. AF102-57; assembly: GCF_027686195.1. Lineage (NCBI taxonomy): Bacteria > Bacillati > Bacillota > Clostridia > Lachnospirales > Lachnospiraceae > Coprococcus > Coprococcus sp. AF102-57. The sequence goes on from NZ_JAQCSY010000004.1 coordinate 142,531, forward strand.
CAAAGTAATCGGTATCTGTCTTTACTTCGATTCCGTCCAGCATCTTTTCAATGATCTTTGTATATCCTCCGATCGGGATTCCCTGATATCTGTCATTGAAATAGTTGTTGTCAAATGTAAATCTTACCGGTAAACGTTTGATGATGAATGCCGGAAGGTCTTTGCAGGCACGTCCCCACTGTTTTTCGGTATAACCTTTTACCAATTTCTCAAATACATCTTTTCCTACAAGAGATAATCCCTGTTCTTCCAGGTTCTTCGGCTCTGTGATTCCAGTCTCTGCAACCTGTTTTGCGATCATATCTTTTGCTTCCTGCGGTGTCTTGATATTCCACATTTTGCTGAATGTATTCATGTTGAACGGCAGATTGTAAAGCTCATCCTTGTAAATTGCTACCGGTGAGTTAATGTAATTATTGAACTCTGCGAACTGATTGATGTAATCCCAAACCTTTTTGTTGGATGTGTGAAAAATATGTGCTCCGTATTTATGAACATTGATCCCTTCAATATTTTCACAGTAAATATTTCCACCAATATGCGGACGTTTGTCAATTACCAGGCAGGTTTTTCCTTTTTTCTTTGCTTCATAGGCAAAGACTGCTCCGTATAATCCTGATCCAACTACTAAATAATCGTACTTCATAACACTAATTCCTCTCTTTATTTCTTTGTGAATTTATCTTTTATCATCTTTGTCATTCCCACAACACTTCCCACTCCATAACTCAAATGGAGTAAAAAGAAGATTCCCGGAAGTAAAAGCTGACAGATATGTTTAGCTTCATTTTTGACCGCAAGCACTGCCATACCGATTGCACCACACCAGTATGTGATCCACATGGTGATTGCAAGAAATGGCTTTTTCACCGCTGCCAGAATCGTTGTTACGATAATCGCAAGTACAAATGCAAATGGCACAAAATGATAAATGCTAAGGCATCCCGGACACACGCCTAAGGTTCTCGCTACCCATTCTCCATTTCCATATTTCTGTTTCATCATTCCCGGAACGGAACTTCTCACATACTGCCAGGAATGGATCTGTGGATCATAACACAGACGGTATCCCGCCTTGCGAATGCGGTAATGCATTTCATTATCTTCTGTCCTTCCAAGATTCTCATTGAAAAGGCCTACTTTTTCAAATACTTCCCTGCGATAAGCAGCATGAAACATGGACTTGACGTATTTCTTTTCATTTTTCCTGCGAAAACCGGCAATCCCACTTCCAAACATTGAACTTTCTGCACTTAAAAGAAGTCGCTGCCACGGTGTGTCCTTTTCCGGAAGATTTGGTCTTGGTCCTCCGGTAACATCTTCTCCGCTTTCCATGCATTCCACATTTTTCGATACAAAATCTGTCGGAATACGACCATGGGCATCCAACCGGATAATGATATCTCCCGTTGAGGTCCGGATTGCCTGATTCCAGCCGGATGCCTGGTTATCTCCCGGATTCTCCGTAACAGTGCAGTTATAAAACTGAGAATTTTTTTCTGCAAAGTTTTCCATGATTCCTCTGGTTCCATCTTTTGAACCACTGTCTACCATCACAACTTCGATCTGTCCGGCCGGGAAATCCTGCTTTGTAATATCATCCAGCAGATGTGGAAGATATCCTTCTTCATTTCGCGCAATCGTACAAATTGATACTAACATATGCTTCTCCTATAAATTTGCCCTATCGCAACACCGCAAAAACTGTCATGAACATTGTCATAAAATCTCTCCAAAGACTGTATTTGCGCAGGTCTTCCAGATTATAGCTCATCTTTTCCGGAAGCACTTCATGAATATATGCGTGATCGACATCTTCTACATGTTCCAGCATCTCGCCTTCATCTTTATAGCAGACACTCGCTCTTGAAGTAATTCCTGCCGGAAGTAGAAGCGTAGCATACATTTCCTTCGTATAACCCTTCACATATTTCACAACTTCCGGTCTGGTTCCGACGAAACTCATCTCTCCGCGAAGTACATTGATAAGCTGCGGAAATTCATCAATCCTGCATCCCCTGATCACTTTTCCAACACGGGTCAGTCTTGCATCCTGACTGATCGTGATCTGAGTTCCCATCTTGTCTGCATTCTGTACCATAGTACGAAATTTTAAAATGTAAAATTTCTTTCCGTACTGTGTTACACGAACCTGTCTGTAAATTACCGGTCCCGGTGAATCCAGCTTGATTGCAATACTTATAACTAACATGATCGGTGATAAAATGACAAGCAAAATCATCGAAAGCAGAATGTCAAAATAACGTTTTAATTTTAATTCTTTTTCATGTCTGATCAGGATATCATAATATTTTTTTACTTCGTCCGTTCTCATAAACTTCGGAAGTTCTTCCCATTTTCTCATACAGCATTCCTATCCGATGCATTCCTTTAATACATCTGTCACGTATTTTACCTCTTCATCGGTAAGTTTCGTATGAAGCGGTAATGTAATTGCATTTTCAAATAAAGCATAAGCATTTGGATAATCTTTAATATCAAATCCCATATTTTTGTATGCAGATAACAACGGTAACGGTTTGTAATGCACATTCGTTGCTACGCCATGCTCTGCCATTTTCGTAATGATCTCATTACACTCTTCCCGCATTTTTCCCTGAACACGGATCAGATACAAATGTCCGCTGGACTTATGATCTGTATCAAAATGATTCAGTACACTCACAGGAAGACTTTCCAGTGCTTTATCATACATTCCTATGATTTCCCGACGACGTGCCAATAATGCATCATAGCGCTTTAACTGTACCAATCCAATAGAAGCCATGATATCGGTCATATTGCATTTGAAATAAGGTGCCACAACATCATACTCCCATGCGCCAAGCTGCGTCTTAGCAAGCGCATCCTTGGACTGGCCATGCAGTGAAAAGAGCATATATTTTTTATAAATGTCATCATCATCCACACCTTCAATCGGGCGCCATGTGACTGCTCCTCCTTCCGCTGTGGTAAGATTCTTTACTGCATGGAAGGAAAAGCTTGTGAAATCTGCAGCCTGTCCACATTTCTTTCCTTTTCGCTCTGCGCCAAATGCATGTGCAGCATCTGCCACCACAATCACTCTGCCAAACTTCTCCTGAAGTTCATTTGCCGGATGGAAAAGTGATTTCTTTGCTTCTACAATTTCAAATATCTTATCATAGTCACACATAATTCCGGCAAGATCTACCGGAATTATGACTTTCGTCTTTTCATTGATAGCGTCTGCCAGTTTTTCATAATCCATCTCATAGGAATCTTTCGCCACATCAATCAAAACCAGTTTTGCGCCCACATGTGAGACAACACTTGCTGAGGCACTATAGGTATAGGCTGTCGTGATCACTTCATCTCCAGGTCCGATTCCCAGAAGACGCAAAGTCATCTCCAGACAGGCTGTGGCTGAATTCAGGCAAACAACCCGGTTAGTTCCCATATACTCGGCCAGCTTCTTTTCAAAGAGCTTCGTCTTTGGTCCGGTGGTGATCCAGCCACTTCTTAAAGTATCCACAACTTCTGCTATCTCCTCCTCTGTGATATCCGGAGGAGAGAAAGCGATATGCATGTTTTTCATAAAAAAACTTCTTTCTTCATAAATTTTAGATCTTTATTGATACTTTTCTAATTCTAAATACTCTTTCCAGAACTTATAAGATGTCAAATATTTTCTTCTGTTATAATACGCTTTATCTACTTCTTTGTGAATTTTTTTATAACGCTTCACTGTTTCAAGATAGTATTTCATGACCTGTCTGAATTTTTTCTTATCCAGATATCTAATTTCTGCAGTATATGCATTTGGATTAATCGCAATGACACTATCTACAAGGCATTGTCTCTGTGGATTATAGAACCAGTCATGAGCAACCGCCGCCGGCCCTTTCCGTAACCATTTTTTTGGCCATAAAAACTGTCCATTAAAAGTCAGACGATAAAAAATGGTATCCTTCAGACTTCTGTGATCTGTTTGATAAATAGAATCAATATCCACCCCATATTCATCAAATTCTGCAAGATCTGCCATATTTGCATTTTTTGCGGACATTGTTTTTAATCGTTCCTGACATTTTTCCGCTTCAATAAAAGCAGGTCCTTTTAAATAATCTCTGATTGCATCAACAATGATTTCTGCAGCATCATAATTAAAGCGCAGTATTTCCGTTAAAAACATACCATTAAAACGTTTCCAGATACGTTCTCTTCTGTTTCTGGACGGATTACATGCCTCTTCAATCAAAAAGTTACGGAATACTTGATAATATTCCATGAAATAATTGAACTTTAAAGTAAAGCCCATATGCCATACGCAAATACCGTTCATGGTAATAAATTTAGCATTATTACGGAAACTGAATTCCGTATCATCAACACGGATAAACAATGGTAATGCAAATCCGTTTTTCTCGATCATTGTTACCGGTACACAACAATACCACCAGCCAGCATAGGAATCAGCCTTTTTCGTTTTTGCTTCCTCTTTTTGAAGCATTTCAGCCATCTCTACAATTTTTCCATGACCTTTTGAAGAATTCTGTCCTCCATCTACTCCTAAAAATCCCACATCTTCATGGAAAACATCCATCTCTTCATAACAAAGCATGGCACCACTGATAATATAATCTTTATATTTTTCTTTTGCCAGTAACAATAATAAATATGTTCTTTTTATACTTTCTGATAAAACAACAACATCATCATCCATCAATAATACATGAGTCGCCTTTGGTTTCTGGCGAATAGATTCGATCATTCCTCGTGTAAATCCACCTGAACCGCCTACATTTTTATTTCTGTGATAATAAATATGCGGACCTTCAAATTCTTCCGCCGACAATACTCGACCCTCATCATTATCAACGATGTGAAGATAAACATTTTTTCCAATGATATCATCCTGAGTTAAAATTTCATCCTTGATCATTTTAACATTTTTACGAATAAAGTCTTCTTTTTTAAATGTTGTCGTTGCGATTGAAAGTCTCACTTCATTGAAATCACTTTCATTTACCTCAGCGTAATAACCGCCACCATATACACAGCACTCTGAATACATACGCAGTTCAAATGCAACCAATGTGTCCTTATTTGATGGAATATCAACAATAATTTCTGCTTTTTGATCACAATGGTATTCTTTCTTTAACAAAACGTTTCTTTTTGCCGAATTTTCAATTCTATGATATCCGGACAGAACCAGTTCAAAGTCACCTTTAATTACAAGCTTTAACATCGTTCTGCCGATTTTTGTATGTTTTTTCCATTTTTTCATAGAAAAGGCATTTAAATATGCCCCAAAATCACATGCACTATATTTTGAAAATACAAAACATTTTTCTTCAGCATCACGGATTCCTAATCCACCCTTATAAAAAAGATCGGCATTATCTGTATATTCTTCTTTATCTGGAAATAGAATACTTTGTAATTTTAACTCCATTGTTTACATCTCCTTATTTTGTACTTCTTTTAACTCTAAATAACTGCTCCAAAAATCCTTGCTTTCAAGTTTCGAATGATTTTTTCTATATTCTTCACAAACCTTGTCATAATGCAAATCTATTAATCGAAATACTTTCAACATTTTTATATATGCTTTTAGTAGTTCTATCCTGCTCCGCTTCACACAAATTGCATTTCCTGCTGCATCAGCATACACAACCTCATTGCAGCGGAACAAGTCATAAATATTCGGATTTGGTCTGGCTACTTTTGTCGCTCTGTTTTTATATGCAGGCAGGAAATGACCATTCATTGACAACATGATCAATATTCGTTTTAATTTACACGGTGGTTCAGCCTCCGGTCTACCACATGGATCCATATCTTCCGACCTGATTCCATTATGTCCTATAAATTCTTCTGCCGACATAGACTGATAATTATATTTTTTTAATCCATCATGCACACCTAAGGTATCCGAATTATAAAACCACTTAAAACCTCTTAAAAAATCAACCGCACCTTTCAAATTCAGATCCACATATTTATATCTGTATTTTCCGATATTACTGCTGACCTGCACGAAAAGCATCTTTTTAAAATCCTTTGCAGCAAACTGCGGATTATGGATTGCATTCGTAATTGCCAGATTTCTGACATCATAATACTCCAGGAAACCAGGTAATTTATTTTCAAAAGCTTCATGCCAGATCGTTATTCCATTTAAGAAAATAAACTGCCCCTTTGCCCTCAATCCATATTCTATATCATCTCTATGGATAAAAAACGGCAAAGGATAATGCATTTCCTTAATAAACGTAACCGGAATACACGAATACCACCAGCCTGTATACTCTGCTTTTTGAATCTGCTCATTTATCACAACATTTTTTAATTGTGTCATGTCAAAATTATGGTTATTCGCAACAATATCACCATCATTCCAGCAGGCACCACATTCATACTGCAGAGTTGGCAAATCTTCTCTTAATAATGAGCCTCCGATTACTGCCATTCTATATTTCTCTTTAAGCAGGGTCAATAATGTATAAGTTCGTTCTATCGCTTCAGGAGAAATCACTGCATCGTCATCCATCAATAAAACATGTGTAATACTATCATCTCGCATATGTTCGAACATAGTTCTGGTAAATCCACCCACTCCACCAAGGTTTTTATTCTTAACAATGCGAATATGTTCATCCTCGATTTTTTCTCTTACTAATGTACCGCCATTATCGGATATGCATACCGACAAATGTCCATAAGATAAGGCATTCTCATTGTTAAGCAAATTTTCTTTTAATACTTTCATATTTCGCTCAACATACTTCTCACGTTTGAAAGTACAAATGCCTATTCCTATTTTAACTTCCTTCTTTTCCCTCTCTTCATCAGTCATATAACTTGCTGCATAGAGGGCTGTATCCTCCTCAGCGATTATGGATACACCTACTACTCCACTCTCCGGTAAAGCAAATATTGGAGTATTCACGGAATCTTCGCCTTTGCTTTCCATTGGAAATTGCATAATTATCTTCGAACATACTTTTTTATTCTTGCAGGATAAGGCATATATGACAACCTTTATTTTTCCTTTAAAATTAACAGACACACAAACCGATTGAATACCTGTATACTTTCTCCATTTTTCAGCAGAAAAAATATTCATATATGTCAAGAAATCTGCTTCACCACCTGCATTAAGCAATATTCCACTCTCTGACTTAATTCCGTTTTTTAATTTATAGTATAATTCTGGTTCCTCAACAGACTGTTGATTCCATACAATTTTTTGTAATATCATGCTTTTCACCACTTACTGATTCATATGCATATATTCAGTTGTTACTTCTTCTACCAGACCACTCATTCGAACATTTCCTTTGTCAATCCAAATAGCATGATCACATAACTGTCTGACAGAATTTATATCATGAGAAACATATAACAGAGTTGTTCCTCCACTCAACATCTGCCCCATTCTCTCATAACATTTCTGCTGGAACTGGTAATCACCAACGGATAAGATTTCATCAACCACGAGAATATCCGGTCTCACCATGGTAGCTATTGCAAATCCAAGTCTTGCCTGCATACCAGAGGAAAAATTCTTAATCGGAACATCCAAGAAATCCTGCAATTCTGCGAATTCAATAATTTCATCAAAATGCTCTTCCATAAATTTTCTTGAATGTCCAAGTACAGTTCCATTCAAAAACACATTTTCTCTAGCCGTCATATTCATATCAAACCCGGCACCCAATTCAATCAACGGTGCAATGGTCCCTTTTGTAGTAACTGAACCTTTGTATGGTTTTAAAATTCCACAGCAGGCTTTTAAAAGCGTTGACTTTCCGGATCCGTTTGTTCCGATCAGTCCCCACGCCTCTCCTCTTTTTACTTTTAAATTGACATCTTTTAACGCAAGAAATTCCTGGAACATCAATTCGTGTTTGATCAGTTTGATCACATATTCTTTCAGGTTATCTACCTTTTCAGATGCCATGTTGAACCGAATCGTCAGGTTATCAACATCTACAATATATTCTTCGCTCATTCGCCCTTCTCCTAGATATATAAAATGAAGTTATCCTGTGTTTTCTTAAATACACCAAGTCCAATTGACAGCATGATAAAAGCCATTACCCAGCAACCAATAAAGATTCTTGGAGTTGTAAAATGTCTGTATAAAACAAGATCTCTGAAGAACTGGATATAATAAAACATTGGATTACAGTATTCTACCAGCTTTCTGAGCCAGTCCGGAAGCAGCTCGATCGGGTAAAACATTGGGGTTACATACATCCATGCTACTGTGATGGCATTGTAGATATACTGAATATCTCGAAAGAAAACATTCGCAGCAGAAAGGAAAAAGCCCAATCCGCATACAAAGATATACAGCGGAATCACTACCAATGGAAAAAGCAGGATATATGGTGAAAACGGTGCTCTGGTGATCAGCATAACCAGAATCAATGCTCCCATTGAAAAAATAAGGTCGATCAGGGAACTTGTTACTTTTGATAAGGTAAAAATATATTTAGGTACATATATTTTCTTGATCAAAGCTCCATTATCCAACACAGAATACATAGACATATGGGTTGCATTATTCATAAAATCAAATAATGCCTGACCTGTCAGCAGGTAAACCGGAAAGTTTTCGATTCCGCGCTGGAACATTTGGGAAAATACCAGTGTCATTACAAGCATGATCAGCAGCGGATTCAAAATACTCCACACATATCCCAGAAAACTTCTTCTGTATTTTAATTTCACGTCTCTGACTACCAGTTCTCTTAATAAATCTTTATATCTAAAAAATGTATTTATCCTATCTCTTGTTACGCTCATTATTCTTCTCCAATTTAATATGAATCTCTTCGGCCTTTAAATGCAAGTACAGCTAACGGGAATGCAGCATATCTTGTTTTCCGTAAAAACAACACTGCCGGATTCTTTACTCTGTCATACACTTCTCTGTTTTTATGATAAAAATATGCATCTAATTTCATTGCTTCTTTTCGCATACCATTCTTCAGAGGAAAGCTGATATAAATTTTCATCTGACTGGTAAGGATTGTTGCTGTCAATTCCCTGATATACTCCAGATTTGCCTTTGGAGCCGTCTTCTCGACTTTTTTGCAGTACTGATTGAGCCGCATAAGAACCCGCAGATGATTCTTCAGATTCTTCTGCATCTTTTCAATGGACATACTTTGTCCCGGAAGTCCCAGACGATATTGGTAAACAGGGTCTTCCATAAAATATACTGTCTTCACGTAAGGAATCGGAAATGCAATAAACTCTACATCTACATAAAAAGTGTGTTCATCAATCTGTTCATTTGCTTTCCTGAAAAGCTCCGTCTTCACAGTCGTGGCATGCATATCTATGATGGTCTTACCAACAATCTCCTCAAACTGGTAGAGCTTGTTATACTCGATTTTTTCAAACGGATATTCCTGCCTCTTTTCCGGCAGCCGTGTCGTATGGTTGATCCAGGTATAATTCGATGCAACGATATCAGCATCAATTTCTTTTAAAAGTTTCACCAGTCGGATGAAGCTTCTGGTGTCTACCCAGTCATCTCCATCAACAACTTTAAAATATTTTCCTCTTGCCTCACGAGCTCCCGTGTTGATGGTGGAACCATGTCCGCCGTTTTCTTTATTGATCAACCGGAACGTATTTTCATACTTTGAAACATATCTTTCCGCAATTGTTGCAGTATCATCGCTGGAACCATCATTCACGATCAAAACTTCAATATCATCCATGACTTCAGAATTCACAAAGGATTCCAGACAGTCTTCCAGATATGCCTGCACATTGTAACTTGGGACAGTTACTGTTAATATTTTCTCGTCCATTGTTCTCCTAACCTGATTTAATACTATTTTTCTCAAAAAAAGTTGGTTTTACAGATATTTAGTTCTATCTGAATCACCAACTTTTATTCTGATTACTAAAATATTATACTACACTTTTCTTTAGATAGAAAGATTATATCAAATGCTCGCATCTTTGTCAAATCTGCCCACTTTATATACCACTGTGTTTTTCATCTACAATGGGTCCTTCATGACTGATCCTCCCTAAACTGACCAGTTCCTGAAAAGCCTCACTGTCTCTTTTTTTATCTTCCGGTCTGATATGATAAGTAGAAATCATATCTGCAACTTTTTCTTTAATATCCGGACTTTCTTCCATTGCTGCCTTTTCCAGCTCTTGCAGCTGGCTGAGGAAATGTACTTCATCGAACTCAAGAGGTTTGCCGATAAAAATCAGGTTGTTCGCTGTTTTCTGTAGTCCCTCTTCTTTTGTCAGCAATTCCTCATACAGCTTTTCCCCCGGTCTAAGACCGGTATACTTGATCTCCATATTCACACCAAGTGTATATCCGGAAAGTCGGATCAGATTCTTTGCCAAATCAGCAATCTTCACAGGCTCTCCCATATCCAGCACAAAGATTTCTCCGCCATGGGCATAAGCTCCCGCCTGAAGTACCAGTGAAACTGCTTCCGGTATCGTCATAAAATAACGGATAATATCCGGATGCGTAACTGTCACAGGACCTCCTGCCTCCATCTGTTTTTTAAACAGCGGAATAACGCTTCCATTACTTCCCAACACATTCCCGAATCGTACGATCACGTATTCTGTTCTGGAATATTTGCTGAAGGTCTGTACGATCATTTCACACATACGTTTCGATGCACCCATGATATTGGTAGGGTTTACTGCTTTATCCGTAGAGATCAGTACAAATTTCTTTACCCCGTACTTGTCCGCAGCTCTTGCTGTCTTATAAGTACCAAACACATTGTTTTTAATGGCTTCATTCGGGCTGTCTTCCATAAGTGGCACGTGTTTATGGGCTGCCGCATGAAAAACAACATCCGGTCGATAATGCTCCATGACGCTTTCAATTCGACTTGTATTTCGAACAGAACCTATCAGTACTTCCAGCTTCAGATTTGGATACTTACGAACCAGTTCCTGCTGAATGTCATAGGCATTGTTCTCATAGATATCAAAAATGATAAGAAGCTTTGGATTGTGGGAAGCGATCTGACGGCATAATTCACTTCCGATGGAGCCGCCGCCTCCCGTAACCAATACTCTTTTATTTCTCACATACTGCCCAACGCTTTCCATATCAATTTCAATAGTATCTCTTCCGAGAAGGTCTTCGATGGATACTTCCCGCAGGTTTGACACTCCTACATCGTCATTGATCAGCTGATACATTCCCGGTAATATCTTAAGTTTACAATCTGTAAGATTACAGATTCTTAAGATATCTCTGGTATTTTTTGTTCCTGCCGAAGGAATTGCAAGGATAATTTCTTCTGCATCATACTTCTTTGCTGCTTCCTGAATCTTATCTCTTCCTCCGACAATGCGGATTCCATGAATGTATTTTCCTTTTTTGGAAGGATTATCATCAATCACGCAGACAACCTTCTGATTCAGGTATTTACTGCTTTTTAATTCTTTGATGATCATATTTCCGGCTTCGCCGGCACCGATCACAATGGTGTTACGGCTATGCCTGGTTGATTTCTTCAATCCATTTTCCATAGTATGCAAAATGCGATAAGAAAATCGAGTGATGATCGTTGTGATACTTAACAAAATAAAATAGAAGAAATAATAACTTCTCGGAACCTGCAGATACAACAAACTGAAACCGAAAGCCTGAAAGACCGTTGACAGCATTGTTGCACCAAGAATGGCAAGCATCTCATTTATGCTGGCATAAGACCATACCCGGTTATACAGATTAAGTACCAAAAAAATGACTACCGTTGTGATAACATTGATGACCATATAGCTCTCGACACTGTACATATACTCTGCCGGTACCCAGATATTATCCAATTTAAAACGCAAAATAATTGCCAGATAAGAATCCAGGATCACACTTAAGATATCTACAATAAACAGTGCGATCATCCGACTTCTGGAATTTTGCAATCCCCATGTTTTTTTCATAAGCGACCTCCATTTGTACAACATAATACTGTCACAAAATATTACCGTTCTCTAACCAATCTCCGCTTAGTTATATAACTCATATACATATGCCTTTTCATCCTGATACAATTCCTTTGAATTTTTAAGTCCGGTTAATTTTTGTATCTTTTCTAAGCATTTTTCAGGATCCATGGTTACCTTTTCACCGAGATCATCATATTTTTTATCAAGTATTCGATCCAAATATACAACTAATTTGGAATTTTCTATTGAAACGTCCGGTACTTTTATATCCAGATCTTTGTAATACATTTGATATAAACGTTGGTAATTCTGTAATTCTAACCCTTCGTTAATCATTATATAAGACGTTGTATAAACATACAAGCATGTTGTATCTGTATATTCTTTACTGATTGCAATATTATTCTCTCCTTCCGGATATAAATAACAAGGATCATTTACATAATACGTCAAGCCTCCTATCAGCATCATTGAAATAACCATTGCAATCTGAATCTTTGCTTTATTTTTTATCCATAACTTATAGATAAAATAAAGCAGGTAGCAAAACAGCAGAGACAGAAAAGGAAACAAATTCATGATATACCTGTTCACCTGCCATGGCGAGATTTTTGCCGAAATAACAAATACAAAAGCACAAGTAAGTATTATATCACAGATCAAATATGTTTCTCTTTTTACTTTTACATAAACAGTTTTTGTGTGTTCTTTATTATTCACTGCAATTTCATAGTGATCTGCATGATATTGCAGCTTCATTTCCCACAAAACCTGTGTGATAAGATATGCAAGAATTCCAAGGCAGCAGACAATCAGGAGCAGCATGAAGACACCGCCGAACATCTCTTCACTGACTATAACCCAGAATTTTCTGATTCGTGACGTCCAATCTGAAAAATTATGCATATTCTGAAGTGTTTTCTGGCTATGGCTCACTCCTGTACCTGTCAGATTCTTAAGAATTGCAGGGTATAACGCAACAGCACAAACTCCGCCAACGCCTCCGCTCACTACATATTTTCCGGTCATTTTAAAGTCTTTTCGCATGATCATCCAGATCATCTGAAAGATCACCATAGGAAATGCAAAAATCACAAAATAGTAATGTGTAAATACACCGCCAAAAGTAGCAAGCAAAATACTAATCAAATTTTTCATTTTGATTTTTCTTGATGCCATCATTTCCAAATGTTCATATGCGAAAATGGTACACCACATGGTTAATAACATATACATTCGAATATATGTCACCATATTTACCGCTGCAATACTAAATCCAAAAAACAAAACCGGAAAGAAAGCAAAATAGTTATCTTTTTTGATTAATTTCCCTATTTTATACAAAAATATAATTGTTACTGCATAATACAACAAGTTAGGAATGAGACCAAACCATTTACTGAATTGTCCCGGAAAGCATGAACTGATCGCATGCAAAACCATATAAAAAAGAGGTGGATGGGAATCATGGGTCTGATTATAGATAACAGATCCAAATTTGAAGGCTTCTCCCTCATTGACTGTCATATATTCCTTAAACATATCCGGACTGATTTCCGGATTATCTAATGCTCCATCTTCCCAGATCTGTGCGTGGTAATAACTGTTAGAAAGTCCATAGGACCATAACTCATCCACAAAATATCCTTTTTTCATATCACAATAAAAAATCATAAAAATGATCTGTATAAGCAGAACACATATGAATATAATATGACTGCTCTTATCTCTCAAAAACTTTATCATATTCCTACCTTTCCATTGATTCCTGTATTTTTATTTTTTGACAAATGCTTCTTTGCCCATTTCCGGAGCAGTATCTCCCTTTGTAACAACTTTGATCTCAATTGCTTCTATTCTTTTTGAAAGTCCTTCTGTACCTGCAGGATTACCATTTTTTGTCCATCCGAGCCAGCCATAATCCTGTGCGTGGACACGGTAATACACATCACATGATTCAGAAAGCGTTCCGGTAAGATTAATCTTGATCGCTTCTACTCGTTTTCCTTTTCCAGTGGTTCCGGCAAGGGCTCCGTCTTTTACAGACTTCTGCCAGCCGATATCCTGTACATGGGCACTATATTCCACACTTCCCTCTGCTTTTTGACCTGACAGGGATATTTTGATTGCTTCTACTCGTTTACTTTCCCCGGTAGTTCCGGCAAGAGCCCCGTCTTTTACATTATTCTGCCAGCCAATATCCTGTACATGAGCAGAATAGACGATGGAGGTCCATTTTTTGCTGAAGCACTGTTCCGTTGTTCCCGGAGCCTGTGCACCTTTTTTTACAATTTCAATCTGAATGGCTTCTACACGGTAACCATAGCCTTCGGTTCCGGCAGACTCTCCATTCTTGGTCCATCCCATCCAGCCGAAATTCTGCGCATGGACACGGTAATAGATATCATATCTTTCTTCCATTTCTTCTGTCAGTCTGATTTTTACAGCTTCTAGCCTCTTCTGGCCATTTGCGGTGCCGCTTACTTCACCTTCTTCTTTCCAGCTGTCCCAGCCAATATCCTGTATATGTGACATATATAGAATGGTTCCTGCGTAGCCTTTATCACGCAAATTAACTTTGATTCCACCTAAAGCCAAGGACTTTCCTGTTGTACCGCTGGTTTCTCCATTTTCAACCGGACTCATCCATCCTTCACCATTGACATATGCAGTATAAGAAACGGTCGGATCCTTCTCCACAAATGCATTTTCTGTACTTCCGGGAGCATCCATTCCTTTTTTGCCTGCAACGATCTGGATGGCTTCTGCCTGGCAGTCATAACCTTTAGTTCCTGACTCCTCATCATTCTTTGCCCAGCCAAGCCAGCCATAATTGCTTGTATAAACACGATAGTAAATATCGTAATTCTCTGCCTGCGTTCCTTTTAATCTGATTTTAATAGCTTCGATTCTTTTTGGATCGTCATTTGCTGTCGATTCCTTTCCATCTGCAGAACATTCCTGCCAGCCTGCATTTGGCACATAAGTTGAATATTCCACATTAAGGTCTGCAAGATTGGCATTAATCTTTATACTTTGGATTGCTTTCGACAAACCTACTGTACCACTTTGTTCTCCATTTTTCACCTGACCGGTCCAGCCAAGATCCTGCACAGAAGTACTGTAAGAAAGGAGGTCTTTATTCTCAACATCTACATCCTTTTCTTTTTTCAGCAATACGATCTGGATTGCCTGTAAATCCTTCGATTCTCCGGTTGTTCCTGCAATCTCATCTGTTGTGACATAATTCTGCCATCCATCATTTGCCACATGGGCACGATATAAGATCTGGTATTCGTCTTTCTTTTCGCCTGTCAGACGAATCTGAACTGCCTGTATTGCTTTGCTCTGCCCGGTTGTTCCTGCCTGTTCACCGTCTGCAACATAATCCTGCCAGCCATCATCCGCCACATGGGCACGATATTCGATACCCAGACCATCAATTCCTGATATCTGCATTTTCATGGCCTGCATTGCGTATCCAAGGCCTACAGTACCTGCCTTTTCACCATTTCCGGTTTCATCTAACCATCCAAGATTTGTTACGTGTGCCGAAACAGATAAGGCATCCTTCACTTCATCCGGTACTGCTACCGGCTCTACCTCTTCCCCTGTATCCGGCTTGTTATTTTCAGGCGGCTTCACATTTGAAGAAGATCCATTTCCTTTCTGAATAAGTGAAATGTAATCTGTACTGGCATATCCATACATATCATGAAAATTATAGTTACCGGTACTGCTGTCTACTCCGTTTCTTCCCTCTGTAAGGACACCATCGCTCTGAACCCGGTAAAATCCATTCGCTGCTTCACCATTATCCAAAAGTAAAAATGCATACTGTGACTGAGCAGCTGTCTTATACAGCACATCAGAAGAAGTATTGCTTTCTTTTCTGACATTCAGCGTGGTATGTTCACTGTTTATCAAATCCTTTATTCCAATGGAATATTTTCCATAATCCTTTGATCCATTTGTCCTGTCGAGGCTCCACATCAAATTGGCGATCTTCTCACCCCAAAACGGATCGGATGCATAGTGGACGTTAATTCCACTTCCTTTATTACCCAGATAGGCTCCTTTATAGGTTCCACATCCCGGTCTTAAATATTGCTTCGACATATAAGTTTCCGCAAAATCCTTGAGACAGGTAGAGACATCCTTGTAGCTATTGGCACTCTCTCCAGGAGAGGTATCTACAGCATTTAAACCGAAAAGATTATTCTTTTCCTTTGCAATACTACTCTTTCCCCATCCGCTCTCAAGGGCTGCTGTTCCTGCCATCATCAGGGCATTTACACCGTATGTATCCTGATTTTTCGCAAACTGTGCACCGGTATCCCACATTTTAGAGTCTGAATCAGTCTTTGCATTGATGATAGAATTCAATTCATCTGCACTATAATTGCTCTGACTGCGAAGCGGCAGATACTGAAAATAATTATAATATGGAGCAGACGGATTCACAGAATGTGAACGGTCACCGTTTTGATAATCTTCCAGCATATTTTCAAAATTATCGTAGGTGTAAAAATAATGTCCGTCATAACTATAATAATCGGTGCCCTCTGCAAGATACTCCGGTGCCGGTCCATTGTCCAGACGGGCATTATAATCATTATTCGTTACGTTTCCAACGATATTATGATAGAGTCTTCCGGATGAGACCTGATAACAACTAAGGGATTCAGCCTGGGAAATATCTACGACCTGTACTTCATCCGGATCGATTTCTCCGATCACGCCTGAAAGCATAAACCGCACTTTTCCATCGCTGGTTCCAAGATAAGCAGCGTCCGCACCGTACGCACCGCAGGTATATCCCTGGGCGCCGGTTTCTGCTTCTGTGTATTCTGTAACCACAGCACCTTTTGTGTTAAAGTTAACGATTTGGGCAGAAGAATCTCTTGCCATTCGAATACTTTTGTCTTCTTCAACTAATCCTATTTCCGGTTCTATTTCATACACGTTTCCATATTCGTCTGTTTCTATCAGCTTTTCTTCGACCTTCTGAGGTTCTTCTTCGGCATATACACGAAGCGGCATTTCTGTCATTCCTGTTATCACAGCACCTGCCATAAAAAGTGCAGCCATTTGCTTTGATTTCTTTCCCATAGTATTCTCCTTACTTATTCATCAGATCCCCCACTGTTTCAGTCTTAGTATAGCACCCACATTCTTAGAGTAGCAACATTTTTATAACTTTCAAGGCAGAAAAACGCTGAAGTTCATGGCAAATCACTTCAGCGTCTCTTCTATTCCTTATGCTTCTTTTTATCCTTCTGTCTTCGGCACAAGTTTAATCTCCAAGGATTCCAGTCTGTATCCCTTGCCTGTAGTCCCGGCTTCTTTTCCATCTTTTACCCACTCCAGCCAGCCAAGTTCTTCAACCTGTGCACGATAATAAATATCGTAATGATCCGCCATCTCACCGGTCAGTTTTATCTTAACCGCTTCCATTTGGAGTTTTTCTCCGACTGTACCGGATATCTCGCCATCTTTTTTCCAGTCCTGCCAGCCAATATTCTGAACATGGGCGCTATAGGTAACATCTCCCAAATACAATGGCTTATATAAATCCAGTTTCAAAGCCTCCATGCGGAGTCCCTGACCAACGGTTCCAATCGTCTCTCCATTATAGACCTCATCCTGCCAGCCAATATTTTGAACATGGGCACTGTAAACAGCCTGGGTATCAAAGGTTTTTGAGGAAGTTCCTACCGGTGTCAGCCCTTCTCCGTCTTTACGAACCAGAGCAATCTTTATTGCTTCCATCCGATAACCATAGTTAACCGTTCCTGCAATTTCTCCATTCTTCGCCCAGTCAAGCCAGCCAAAGTTCTGGACATGGACGCGGTAATACACATCATATTCCTTTTCTATCTCACCGGTCAGCCAGATTTTTATTGCTTCAATCCTCTTATTCTGTCCGGTTGTCCCTGCCGTTTCTCCATTTGAAACTTCTGATTGCCATCCAATATCTTCCACATGGGTACTATAATGAATGTCTCCTGAAAATCCACGACCAGACAAACTTATTTGCAAAGCTTCCAGACGCTGGTTTTTCCCGATCGTTCCTGCTGTTTCCTGATTGCAGCAAGTCGGCTGCCAACCGACATTTTGCACATGGGCAGTATATTTAACTGACGGGTTATTCCACTCTTCGTTAAAACGATACGCATCTGCCGTTTCTCCAGGAGCAGCGCTTCCCTTTGGCAAAACAGCAATCTGTACTGCCTCTATCGCATAGCCATACTCTTCTGTTCCAGCTTTCTCTCCATTTTTCGCCCAGCCAAGCCAGCCAAAATTACTGCTATGTACCCGGTAATAAATATCGTAATTCTCTGCATCATCTCCGGTCAGATTAAGTTTAATAGCCTCCAGAGCTCTGCTCTGACCTTCTGTGCCAAGCATTGCGCCGGTTTGAACTTCATCAGTCCATCCATACCCAGCCACAAGTCCGGTATAACTTACTCCCAGATTTTCGCTGTTTGTCTGGATTTTCAGTGCCTCCAGACGCAGGCTCTTTCCAATTGTTCCAAGGGCATGCCCGTTCTTCTTCCAGTCTGTCCAGCCATCATTTTGAATATTTGCACAATAGCTGATAAGGTCGGTATCACCTACTTCTACAACCGGTGTATTCACATCTGCATCACTTAACAGATCACCATAGTAAAAGCTGACATCCACATCTGTACTGATTCCATCCACCTGTGCCTTGCTGGTGCACTGCCACATATCATAATTCCCGTTATAATCACATTGATAATTATACTGTGCCACCCAGCGATGCCAGTTGTTATAGACACTGCCTGTCAGGTAATTGTTCCACCAATTCAGATTCGCATACACACCTACCTGATATCCTGCATTGCTGATCTTATTGCAAAAGGTTTCAGCAAACTTCTGGATCGTGTCATTTCCAAGGCTGACCTGGCTGTTATCCTCCAGATCATAATACACCGGATATGCCAGATTGTATCCCTTGATCAGTCGCAGTACGTGATCCGCTTCACTTTCAGCTTCCGTTGTATTCTCAGCGTAAGAATAGATATAAACTCCGAAAGGAATTCCTAATCTTGTACACTCAGATACATTATACTGCCATTTTTTATCATCTTGATAAGAAACATCATTTCCATATCCAACACGGAGAATTGCAAAATCGACATCTGAGTTCTTTACTTTTTCCCAGTCAATATCCTGGTTGTGTTCACTTACGTCGATGACCTTTCCGATTGCCCTCTCAACCGGTTCTCCCTGTGAATTATAGCAAACGCCATTGATTTTTTTATAGGCATTCGATGTATCACTGATGGCATACGCACCGGCTGACCTCTTTTGGATCGGCTGTCCGTTGGAATAACGGAAACTGTTCTCCACAAATCCGCTCTGATCCCTCAGTTCTTCACTCTCTGCTGTTTCGTTTGATACATTTTCTGTTTCATTTGGCACATCTTCTGCCAGAACTGCCATTGGCTGACTTCCTATAAAAATTACTGCCATCAGCACTGCAAATATTCTATTTATTTTCATTTACTTACTCCGCCATTCTAAACTGTCTGTTCCTAATTGTAAGTATCATAAGCCTTTTTGTAAAAAACCATAATGATCTTTGTTAAAAAAGAAGGCCAGAATTTATTAAACATATCGGTATCTTCTTTGATTCTTCTGTGATCGACGATAAATTCCTTGCTTGTTGCCCCGTCATGAATTCGATAATAAATGATAGGTGTATCACAATAAGCAAAATGTGAATTTTTAATCTCTGCACATTTCAAAAAAGTATCCCAGTCAATACAGAACTTCATCTTGGAAGTAAAGATTGGAAGTCCTACCACACTTTTATTATAGGTAACTCCCGGACAGCAGATGCTGTTCCCCAGAGATAGAATCCTTCTTCTCCACCACTTTGAGGCAGCAAGTTTTTTACATCTCATAGGCTGTCTCAAAAACTTCCGGAGCTTACTGTTTATATCTCGCTTTCCGACTTTTCCGCCTTTCAGTGGCAGATAATCTGCGATAAAGATCGACATCTTTTCATCCGGAATATGTTTCAAAAGTTCTTCCACATAATGTTCATTATACACATCATCCTGATGCGCAACTGTCACATAATTCGTTTTTGTACATGCAACAGAAAAATTCCAGTCATCACAAATATCGCTCTTTCCTTCCCTTACATAATAGGGAAGGTCATATTTTTTTGCCATATTCTCGATAAACTCACAAGGTGTCGACGTACAAACGATAATATTACTTTTTACCTTCTGGTTTACAAGCGATTTGATGCAGCTTTCCAGGTACGGCGATTCCTTGTATGCGCACACTGCAAATGTGTGATCTGTATTTTGATATTCCATTCCATTTATCCCTTCTTAGCAAATGTCCAAAATTTATTCATCAAAAAATTAATCGGCGTTGTGATCATAATATTGATAATCGGTGCCACAGCCTGTGATATTCCCAGGATGTTAACCTGTAAATAAAGTAAAAGAGTACTGAGGATGAAGCTGAATCCATAAGAAATATAGGTTTTTACCAGGGATTCTTTTTTATTGCCACTCTCTTTTGCTTCTTCTTTAAATACGAATTTGCTGTTCCAATAATATGCATTCAGCGTTCCTGTCACAAATCCAAGTGCATTCGCGATGAGATAATGCACACCAAAAAATGTAAACAAATAATAAGTTGCCAGTGAAACAACCGTATTACTTACTCCTACCATGCCAAATTTAATAAACTGAACTCCGATTTTATCCCATAATTCTTTTAATTTCTGCATTCTACTTCTACCCTAAGAATTTTTCTACTCTGAAGCGTGGTCTTCCTTTTGCTTCCATATAAATCTTTCCAATATACTCTCCGACAACGCCCAGACCTAATAAGATGAGTCCTCCAAAAAGCCAGATGGAAATAACGATGGTTGCCCAGCCCGAAACTGTGTTTCCTCTGACTGCTCCGATAATAAACCAGATGATCATCAGCGCACTGGCGCATAAGGCCCCTACACCGAGAGTTGTGATCAGACGGATTGGTTTAATACTGAATGAAGTAATTCCATCAATAGCAAAGGCAAGCATTTTTTTCAGCGGATATTTGGATTCTCCAGCAAAACGTTCTTTTCTTGCATATTCTACGGTATCGCTTTTGTATCCGATCAGCGGAACGATTCCACGCAGAAACAGATTTACTTCTTTATATTCAGATAAGGCATCTAATACGGTTTTACTCATCAGTCGATAGTCTGCATGGTTAAATACGATGTCTACTCCCATCGCCTGCATGATCTTGTAAAATCCTTCTGCAGTCGTTTTTTTGAAGAACGTATCCGTTGCACGGGAATTTCTGACTCCATATACAACTTCACAGCCTTCTTTGTATTTTTCAACAAATTTGTCTACTACATCGATGTCATCCTGTAGATCCGCATCCATGGTAATCGCCATATCACACAGATCTTTTACTGTCATAAGACCGGCCAGAACTGCGAACTGATGACCTCTGTTGTGTGCCAGCTTGACACCGCCAATTCTCGGATTCTCACTGTGATATTTTTCGATGAGTTCCCATGTTTTGTCTTTTGATCCGTCGTCTACAAAAATAATTCTGCTCTTTTCGGAAACAGCACCAGCTGTAATCATTGTTTCCAGCTTATTGCCCAGTTCTTTTTGCGTTTCCGGAAGAACCGCTTCTTCGTTGTAGCAAGGAACTACTATATATAATACATCACCCATTTATTCTTTTCCTCTTCCTTAATTCTCTGGATATAGCCCTTTTTCTATCAGAGCTTTTACTTCTCTTACGACAAGGTCTTTGTCTTCTTTATAGGTAACCCCAAACCACTTGTCATGGGATTTTAACACTTTTACCGAAACCTGATCTTTTTCCAGAAGATCTCCGATAATGGTCGGAAGCAAATATTCTCCTTTCAGATTGCCTGCTTCTTGTTTGTCAAGGAATTTAGCAAAACCACTCTCTAAAATACCAAAAAATTCTGGTGTAAGTCCCCACATATTCATAGAAACCGGAGTATCCGCATTAATGATTTCTTCCTTTCCATCAGCTAAAACTGCGGCACCTGTTTCTGTTTTCACGATATTGGAGGTTTCCACGATCTTGGTCAGCATCTGGTTCTCATCCACCTTGCAGACTCCTCGTGTCACACCGCCATTCTCACTCAATGTATTCTTAAGAACAAAGCCTACCATGCTGATCTGCATCTTGTCTGACTTTTCTTCTTCCTTCGTCAGTTCACGAAAAGCTTCTGCATAAGCTTCTTTTCCATAATAATCATCCGCATTTATTACAAGGAATGGTTCTTTTACTACATCCTTACAGCATAAAATGGCCTGACCGGTTCCCCAAGGTTTCGTTCTTCCGGCAAACTTTTCTTTATATTCTGCCGGTATATCATCCACCTCCTGGAAAGCATACTCGACTTTGATTTTTTTCTCGATACGGTCTCCGATAATTCTACGGAAATCTTCCTCCAAGTCTTTTCTGATAACGAAAACAACTTTATCAAAACCTGCCTGTATTGCATCATAAATGGAATAGTCCATAATGATCTCGCCCTTTGGTCCTACCGGCTCTAACTGCTTAATGCCACCGCCAAATCTGCTTCCAATCCCAGCTGCCATAACAACTAATGTAGCTTTATTCATAATAATTCCTCCATTTGTATATAGCAAAATTTTAACATTTACCTCTGATTATAACACATACAAGGTTCAATTAAAACATTTTTCCTTTTTTTTAAGATTTTTCTTATAAAATGAAAATCCCCGGCACAACTCGTGCCGAGGATAAGTATTCCTGTTATTCAAATCGGAAGGTATCTTTCAAACCTTTCCATAATACATCTTTTTCACTTAAATTCAGTTTGGTTCCATCTGTCAATGCATAACCTTCGCCGCTTGCTGTACCATGATATTCTCCCGTCAGCTCCGGCCATTCGATGCCGATTTCCGGATCATTCCATGCAAGTCCGCCTTCATCTCCCGGATGATAAAAATCTGTACACTTGTAGCAGAATTCTGCCAGGTCAGATAACACCAGGAATCCGTGAGCGAATCCTTCCGGAATATAGAACTGTTTTTTATTTTCTTCTGTCAGTTCTACTCCAAACCATTTCCCATAGGTTTCGGATCCGCTTCTCAAGTCCACAGCGACATCAAAAACGCTTCCTTTTACAACACGGACCAGTTTTCCCTGAGGAAACTGTTTCTGAAAATGCAGACCTCTGAGTACTCCTTTGGTAGAAGAAGACTGATTATCCTGTACAAAGGTCATTGTAAGTCCTGCTTCTTCCATATCTTTCTGATTGTAGGTCTCCATAAAATATCCGCGCGCATCACCGTGTACGGTTGGTTCGATCACGCAAAGTCCTTCGATTCCACCTGCATTTTTTTCTACTTTAATCTGTCCCATTTTTCCGCTCCTTACCTAGAACTCAATTTCTTTCAAATATCTCTTCAAAGCATCCTGCCATGTCGGGAGAGGTACAAAACCATTTTCCACCAGCTTCTTCTTATCTAATCTGCTGTTGAACGGTCGTTTTGCCTTGGAAACTCCGTATTCTTCCGTTGTAACCGGAAGCACTTTCACAACATCCTCGGCATATTCTGTCCTTCCCATCTCTACGGCCTGTCGGAATATTTCCTTAGTAAAATCATACCAGCTGATATAGCTGCCTTCGTTTGTCGCATGATAATAACCATATTTGTCGGTTTCGATCATATCCACCAGCAAACGTGCCAGATCATAGGTATATGTCGGGGTACCGATCTGGTCATTTACAACTTTCAACGTATCATGTGTTTTTGCTACATTCAGCATCGTCTTAATGAAATTCTTTCCATTTACTCCAAATACCCATGCAATACGAACGATAAAGTAGCGTTCAAGATTGCTGCTGACCGCCTGCTCACCTTCCAGCTTTGTCTGTCCGTAAACATTCAGGGGCTTATAAGCAGTGCAATCCGGCTGCCATGGTTCTGTTCCCTGTCCGTCAAATACATAGTCTGTGGAAATGTAAACCATCTTGCAGTCAAGCTTTTTGCAAACCTTTGCAATATTTTCTGTCCCTCCGGCATTGATAGCACGAACCTTTGCCATCTTATCCTCATCTTCTGCAAGATCTACCGCAGTCCATGCAGCACAGTGGATCACAACATCCGGTCTGCATTCTGTGAGAACTTTTTCTACTGCTTCTTTATCTGTAATATCTAAAGGAACATATGGCATTGTGGTAACAGCACTTCCGTCCTGCACTCCTGCATATTTCGGTGCAAGATCGGAACCGATGCCCTCATAGCCTCTTTTTTTCAATTCATTCATGACATCATGGCCAAGCTGACCTGCCACACCTGTTACAAATACTTTCATTCGACTATCGCTCCTACTATTCTTATCTGTTGCC
Source organism: Coprococcus sp. AF102-57 (assembly GCF_027686195.1). NCBI lineage: Bacteria > Bacillati > Bacillota > Clostridia > Lachnospirales > Lachnospiraceae > Coprococcus > Coprococcus sp. AF102-57. Next base: position 166,907 of record NZ_JAQCSY010000004.1, read on the forward strand.
ATACATTTTTTCATAGTAATTCTGATATTCGCCGGAAATGATTGTCTCCCACCATTCCTTGTTATCTAAGTACCACTGAATGGTCTTTTTAATTCCATCTTCAAATTTGGTTTCCGGAAGCCATCCAAGTTCATTGTGGATCTTAGTTGGATCGATGGCGTAACGCATATCATGTCCTTTACGGTCGGTTACATGTGTGATCAGACTTTCCGGTTTTCCAAGTTCTTTGCAGATGATCTTTACGATGTCGATATTCTTCATTTCATTATGTCCGCCGACATTGTACACTTCTCCGACACGTCCTTTATGAATGATAAGGTCTATGGCACGGCAATGATCCTCAACATATAACCAGTCACGTACATTTAAGCCTTCTCCATAAACCGGAAGCGGCTTATCAGCTAATGCATTGGCGATCATCAGCGGAATCAGTTTTTCCGGGAAATGATATGGGCCATAGTTGTTGGAGCAACGGCTAATGGTTACAGGAAGTCCATAGGTTCTGTGATAAGCAAGAACCAGAAGGTCTGCTCCTGCCTTGGAACTGCTGTACGGAGAGCTTGTGTGGATCGGTGTTTCTTCTGTAAAGAAAAGGTCCGGTCTGTCCAGCGGAAGATCACCATATACTTCATCTGTACTTACCTGATGATATCTCTGGATTCCATATTTACGGCAGGCGTCCATCATAACAGCAGTTCCCTTGATATTGGTATCCAGGAATACTTCCGGATTCTCGATGGAACGGTCTACATGGGATTCTGCTGCGAAGTTTACAACCATGTCCGGATGTTCTTCTTCAAACAATTGATAAATTGCCTCTCTGTCGCAGATATCAATCTTACAGAAACGGAAGTTCGGATTATCCATGACCGGTGCCAAAGTAGATAAGTTTCCTGCATATGTCAGCTTATCTACACACACAATTCTATAGTCAGAATATTTTTCCAGCATATGAAATACAAAGTTACTTCCTATAAATCCGGCTCCTCCGGTTACAATTATCGTCATTCTTATTTCCTCACCTTTCTTAATACAAATGTTCCTGATATTTTCCATCTAATACATCTTTCAGGTACTGTCCATACTGATTTTTCTTTAAAACTTCATAAACCTCAAGAACTTCTTCCTTTGAAATCCATCCGTTCAGATATGCGATTTCCTCGAGACACGCGATTTTTCTATGCTGATGCTGCTCTACTGTCTTTACAAAATTCGTTGCATCTACCAGTGATTCATGGGTTCCTGTGTCAAGCCAGGTAAATCCCTGTCCAAGAAGTTCCACATTCAAGCTGTTATCTTCCAGATAAATGCGGTTCAGATCCGTGATTTCCAGTTCTCCTCTTGCACTTGGTTTTAAGTTCTTTGCGTATTCAACAACACGGTTATCGTAAAAATAAAGACCTGTTACACAATAATTACTCTTTGGATGTTCCGGCTTCTCTTCAATAGAGACAGCTTTTCCATTCTTATCAAACTCTACAATTCCAAAACGTTCCGGATCATCTACATAATATCCGAAAACGGTTGCCCCTTTCCCTGTTTCTGCATTTTCTACTGCGGCTTTTAATCTCTTCTTCAAGCCATGTCCGGCAAAAATATTATCTCCTAAAACCATTGCCACCGGCTCATCACCAATAAAGTCTGCTCCTATGATAAATGCCTGTGCCAGTCCATCCGGACTTGGCTGTACAGCATACTGAAGATTTACGCCAAACTGGTGTCCATCTCCTAACAGATCCTGAAATCTCGGTGTATCTGCAGGTGTCGAAATAATCAGAATATCTCTAATCCCCGCATTCATAAGCACTGACATTGGATAATAAATCATTGGTTTGTCATAAATCGGAAGTAGCTGTTTCGATGTTACCATGGTTAATGGATAAAGTCTTGTTCCTGATCCACCAGCAAGAATGATTCCTTTCATCTAAAATTCTCCTCTCTGTACACGATCTTGTCTGTATGCAGCAATTTAGTTCTATTATTTACAATTACTATTATAAAAGATGACGTTACGTTACCTTCAAGTCTTTTTTTATGATATATTTAAGGATCTAGATTAATACATATAATATAATTGTGTAGAGTAGGTTAGAGGGCATCCGCCCTCTTTCCCCTCATCAAACCGTGCATGAGGTTCTCCCTCACACGGCTTTCCGACATTCTTCTTTCTACAGCATTACGTCATGCTCTAGCCATTTTCTTTAATCCTTTTTCGTAAATGCTATTCCTAACAAATCCCACTTTCGACATATGATTTCGGCTTTGGTGTTTCTTGTTGTACCATCTTGTGAAAGTACAAATAATGTACCAGTCCAATGCCTGCATCCATTTCTCATTTGTTTTGGTAGAATAATAATTCTTCCATCCTATGATTTTCGGATTCAGATTCTTTATTAAATCTTCTTCCTTTGCAACTAGCAGGCTTCGACTGTTTACATTCCTCTTGATTTCGGCTTTCATTTTCTTCATAGCTTTTCTGCTGGGGTACTGGTACGTTTCCTTGTACAGTTGTCCTTTGCGTGTTTCCGTTGTCATTCTTCTGTGGTGCATTCCGAGAAAGTCAAACCCCTCTTTTCCGTCCCACATGCTGACGATTTTTGTTTTCACTGGATGTAACTTTAAATCCAGTTTTGCCATGATATACTGCAATAAGCTCAGTGCGTGATTTGCGCTTTTCTTATTCTTGCAAATGATTACCGTATCATCTGCGTACCTTACAAGAATTCCGTGAGTAAGTCCATGCTTTTCCCACAATCTGTCCAGTGTGTTTAGATAAATGTTTGCCAGTAACGGAGATATGACTGAACCTTGGCTTGTTCCCAATTCAGAGATTGCCAGTACATTTCCGTATAATACTCCTGATACTAACCATTGTTTTATCAGCTTCAATATCCTACGGTCTGATATTCTCTGCTCTACCAGTTTCATCAGCTTTTCTTGGTTTACATTGTCAAAGAACTTTTCAATATCTGCGTCTACTACATAATAGCCCTTGTTGTTACACGCTTTCCTTACTACTTCCAGTGCTTGTTTTGCACTTCTTTTCGGTCGGAATCCATAGGAACATTCTCTAAAGTCAGCTTCGAATACTGGCTCTATTGCTATCTTTGTAGCCATTTGCACGATTCTGTCCTTGACCGTTGGTATTCCAAGAGGTCTTTCACTTCCGTCTGGTTTTGGTATCATAACCCGCTTTACTGGAGATGGTTTATACTTTCCATTCATCAGTTCTGATTTGATTTCTGACAGGTATTTTTCAATTCCCATCGCTTCAACATCCTCGATTTTGATACCATCCACACCACTGGAACCTTTGTTAGCTTTTACCCTTTTCCATGCCTCAAAAAGTACATCATCCCGATATACCTTATCGTAAAGTGCATGAAATCTTCGGCTGTCACACTTCTTGGCTGTCAGATATAGTTTGTTTTGAAGTTGTCGAACTTTTTCTTTGGAGTTATTAGTCTGCATGACATTCTCTCACTCTTACCCTCTCTACAAACATGAATGAAGCAAGGAACCTTCCCATAGACTGCGTTTTCTTGCACTGTCATTATCGGTACTATGTTCCTCTCCGACTCCCTCCCGTCAGAAATACGATTTCGCCAAGCTTATACGCTTTCTTTTTACCTTTCGGTGATGGGTAGGGTCTCTCCAGTTCCGAACCACACTTTTCATACATACCGTTTCCTATATACCGAGGGGTTCTTTTGTGCTGCTTTCCAGTTTCTTCGCACATTCCATGGTTTTCGCCCATATTCCCAAGGCTCAACTCCCCTTTCTTCTCTTTTCAGAGACCTTTTTAACGATACGGCAGAATTCACTTAATGTTACGGTCTGTATGATTGCTTGCACCTTTTATCAAGATTACTTTATCCACTCGCTTAGCACCCTGTATTACTACAGCGCACCGAGTTTAGCTACACGGCTCACTGGCGATTACCGTGACCGGACTTACACCGGCAAGTGTGATCCAGCTTCGCTGGACACACAGAATAGAAAATGCAACATGTTGCAAAAATCTTTCGCAAGGAGGTTTTAAGATGGAGATTCACAAAGATTTTTATTTTGAAGCTGTTCTGAATGACTACCTTCGTAAAGATAATATGGATGTATTTGTGACTGGAAGATCTTCTTAACATTCTTTCCTAATTGAATCAGCGCAAAGATATGACATTAAAGGAAAAGCATATATTGAAACACCAAAGAAATATTACTTTTCCGATCTTGGGCTTCGCAATGCCAGAATCAATTTCCGTCAGTTTGAACAGACTCACTCTATGGAGAATATAATTTATAACGAACTTCGTATGCATGGCTACAGCGTGGACGTAGGTGTAATACCGATTGCGGAACGAGATCAGGAAGGTAACAGCTCCGACAGTTCGGATTGATTAAAGTAAGCTGTATTTTCATAATAGCGTCTGCCGAACTCTTTCACAATCCTAGTCTTACCCACTCGACGTACACCCTTTAAGATTTAAAGCTTGCGGTAGGAAGAATTCTTCCAAGCCAGCACCTTTTTTAAGACAAATCGTTCCATAGAATCGCTCCTCACATTTTCTGAAAATGAAAAATCCGGATGATTCAAAAATTGCATTTGAATATTATGGAAATAAAATCACATGGAAGACACTTTGGGAAGAAGTAGACAAAGCTGCCAAATCATTAAAGGTTTTAGGCTTTGGAGATGGGAATCGTCTTCCAATGTTCTTACCAAGCACACCGGCACACTATATCATCTTACTTGCTGCCGAGAGAATCGGAACAGCTATTATCTGTAGAGATGATATTCCGGAAGAATTATGTTTCGCGATCAGAAAGTCTAAATCCAACACTGCTTTTGTAATGGATTATACTTCAAAAGAAGATGAACAGCTTTTCCGTGAGACAACTCCGATGACACGTATGATCAAAGTGTCTCCTTATTGCTACGCTGACAAAGCTTCTGTTCCGGATTATGTAGAAAAAGAAATCGCTTCCAGATATGTAAATCCTACGGATTCTACAGAAGGCGTTCTTACATGGGACGAATTCATGGCATTAGGCGAAAACTATACAGAAGACTACAGAGCTGAAAGAAATCCTAACAGAGCTGTATTCGGGGCTTACACAAGTGGATCTACAGGAATTTCCAAACTGGTTATCCATTCTTCTTCAAATATGGTAGCCGTTGCATTCCAGATGTCCATCTTTATCCCGCCGTCACCGGTACAGGAAAAATGGTGGTTACCGATTTTACCACCTGCACTCATCGCAGTTACTGTATCTATGACACTGTTCCCGCTGTCAGCAGGGCTGATCGTTGTATTAGATCCATTCTGCCCGATCTCTGATGTGGACATTGCATTTATGGAACAGAAACCGAATTTCTGGGCATTGGTTCCATTCCTCTGCGAAATCCTGATGAAGAGTGACAGAATTCCGGAAGATTATGACATGTCTCATCTGAGAACACTCGGAACCGGCGCAGAAGCCATGAATGAAAGAAAAACCCAGGAAGTAGAAGCATTCTTCCACAAACATGGCGTAAAAGCTACTTTAAGTGCAGGATACGGACAGAGCGAAGGATGTTCTAACTTCACACTTCCAAACCCGATGTTCCCTCTGGTAGATGGTTGTGTTGGTATGCCGATGCCGGCAACTGTTCTTGGTATCTTTGATAAAGATAACAACGAACTTAACTACGGTGAAATCGGTGAATTATGTATGACAGGTCCATCTATCATGCTCCACTACGCAGGATGGATGGGTGAAGAAATGACAGAACGTACTCTAATCACTCATGACGACGGAAAGTGCTGGCTCCACACAGGCGATATTGCTTACATCAAGGAAACTGGTATGGTTTACATTCTTGGACGTGGACATTCTGAACGTTTCGGCGGCGGAGAATTATATATGATGAGAATGGAAACAAAAGCCGTTCGCGTTCCTGGCGTACAGGATGGTTTCTTCTGTATCGTACCGGATAAGGAACACGAAGGATTCTTCGTTCCTTATCTCTTCATCATTCTTGACGGAAGCAAGACTCTTGACGAAGTAAAAGCCGGTCTTAAAGAAGCATTAGAAGATTACGAATATCCGGTAGACATCCGTGTCATCGAAGAAAGACCATATTTCCACTTCAAAACAAACCGTAAAGAATTAACAGAAGCTATTCTTGCAGAAAACAACTAATATAAGTTATACTATGTATAAATTAAAAAAAGAATCCCCATATCTTTTGTCACAAAAGATATGGGGATTTGGTGTTACATAAATAGCAGAATAAAATGAGGAGGGAACGCGTGATGTCTGTTCATCACGCAAGAAAAAATATGAAAGATAAAAACCGGTTCAGTGTACTTTTAAAGCATCTGACATCTATGGCTAATTTAAAAAACTATGCGCTCGCCAAATCTCTGCAGTACGACGAGTCTTATATCAGTAAGTGGATCAGTGGAAAACTACTTCCTTCTGACAAAAACCATGAGCTAATCCTTCAGGCAATCAGCGAATGCATCGTCCAGTCTCTGACACCTGAAACAATTCCCGTGTTTCTGAAAGAATATCAGGTGAGAGATATTACCGATCTTCAAGCCGCTGTCTATGAACATCTGGAATCTGAATATAACTATGTCAAAGAACTGCAGACCTCGACAGGTTCTGAAGTAGCTTCCAAGATTTTCTATTATCCAGAACTGACTTTGGATCAGTTTATTTTCAAAATGAAACATCCGTCTCTTCGTAAAGTAGATTCCGTCAACTGCCATGCCATGGTAGATATTTTAAATATTGACACCAATTATCAGATGTTGATCGCAGAAATGAATGGTCTTCACAATGATCGAAAATTGGTTCTTCCGGGTGTTCATTTTTCCCTTATGCTGGATCTGGAACACACAGATTTAAGCAATTCGAAAATTGCAGTGTTTTTAATCGATCTTCTTTCAAATCTTGCCAATATTGATTTCAATCTTTATTATGGCACCCAGGCAGAAAAGAAGCTTATCTTTTCCGTAAAAGATATTTACTCTATTTCCGGAATGCTGATGGACCAAAACCATTGTTTATCAGTCACTACCATAGAAGATGAAACTCTTTCCTCGGAGCTTTATCATAAATTAAAGTCTCTTTGTAACAAAGAGTCTCTCTTGATCCGCAAAACAAGTATTGAAGCCATGATTCGCAGTCACGAGTACGAGCATGCTCTCTTTGCTCAAAATCCAGCCTGTCTTCTCGCTCATTTTACGGAGCATTTTCTTCCGGACGATTTACATGAAGAGCTCTTAGAAACCTTCGAACCGGTTTTGGATCAAGCAGACCCAAACACCTTAAGACACTTACATTCTCTGACAAAACAATTATTATCCTCTGCGCCGATTAAAATATTATTCTATGCTTCGGTCTTTAATGACTTTGCGATTTCCGGCGAAATGGATTTTTACGGATGCCGTGTTCAGCTTACTCCAAAACAGAGGCTTGTCCTTATGAATTATATTGATCGGTTATACCACAATAATCACAATTTTGATATCCGAGTACTTCCGGACGGTGTTCTGTCAGATTATCAGCACATACCAAGACCTAGTGTTATTTTTGCAGACACATTTTGTTCCCTGCGTCTCAAGCGAAATACACCGGACTATGGTATCTGTGTCACAAATAAGTTCTTTTTGAATGAAATTTTCTCAGACTTTTACTATGAAATCTGGAATTCAGATTCTCTGATCAAGGCAGATTCTCTGATTTCACATTCCATACTTTCTTTGGAAATCCTGATTTCAGAAGTCTAGCCTCTTGACCGGATTTATCCTAATATTATTTATCCTGTTCTCAAGATAGAAGCAGACATTTTTGCACTGTTTATTTCCTGCAGACAAAAATGCCTGCTTCTTTTGTCACATCGTATCCTTTGCCAGCTTTTTGTTTTACATAATCTCTGAACTCCTGGTATCTGCTCAAGATGTATTGATTCTGATTGCCATGGCAGGAAAGGATATATGCGATCAACGGTTCTGCATCCTGAATTTCCAGCTTATCTTTATATTCCTGCCACGAAATTTCATGAAAATATGGTTTCAAGATTTCTTTTCCGTTTTCTTTCCCAAATTTCTCATACAGATTGTCAGCTGACAGTACAATCCGATTGTCAAATCCTTTTGCCAGCTCACTTACTTCTTTCATATGTTTTTTTCCATAGGTACTGCATATGAATCTTCCGGATTTCTTTAATACTCTTGCCACTTCCCTGCAGGTCTGACTCAGATCTTCACAATAAAACAGCATATGATTGGCGATCACCAGATCAAAGGTTTCTTCCATAAAGGGAATCTTTTCTGCATCTAGGATTTTAAATTCAAATCTCTTATCCTTTTGACCGATGTTTCTTCTGGCATCTCTTAACATACCCTCGGACAGGTCAGAAAGTGTTATGCTGATGCTGTCTGGTATTTTCTGTATATTTTCTTTCCAAAGCATTCCGTTTCCACAACCGATTTCTAAAACCTTCAGTCCATTTTTCAATTCAAGATTTCGATAGATCCAGGGGAACCATCCCTCTTTATTTACCGAATATAATCGGTGCAGGCGGATTCGGGAAGCAATATTGGTGGCATTTTGATACTGCTTCTTTACCGCATTTTCCATTCCTGTAAGATGAATCAGTTCCAGCATTTTGTTCCAGTTTACCGTATGATACTCTCTGATCTCACCAGAAGTATCTTCAATTGCCTTTTCAACCAGTTGCAATTGTTCGATCTTATCACGAACCAGTTTTAATTGTACTTCCAGCGAATCTGACAAAAAATGATAATCCATATCTCCGATAGTCATATTTTTGATATCATTCAGCGAAAAACCCAAAAACTTCAGCAGAAGTATCTGCTGAAGTCTTGTGAAATCCTCATCTGTATAAAAACGAGCTCCTGATTCATTTACAAAAGACGGTTTTAATATATCATGGCTGTCATAATATCTGATGGTACGCACGGTGACATGTGCCATACGGGCAAATTCTCCCGATGAATAAAATCCCTCTTTTTTCATTTATCTCTTACTCTCCAATCCCACTTTCCACTAATTCTACCATCGCTTCAAGTGCCTTCTCTTCATCTTTTCCCTCACACACGATCTCAATCGTATCTCCGGACTTAATGCATGCACCAAGCACGCTCAGAACACTTTTCGCGTTTCCTTCCGTATCCCGGTAATGAAAAGTGATCTTACTTTCATATTCCAGTGCCATCTTGCAGAAAAGTCCTGCCGGTCTCAAATGCAATCCCGTCGGATTTTTGATCGTTACCTTTTTACTGATCATTTTCTCCTCCACTGCTCTTTGTCAATGTGATCTGTACATTGATCGTATCTTCAAGTTCAATTCCGTCAGGAAGTGTAACCTGGATCGGAACATTATAGGTTCCCGCTGTCTTGCAATCGTTCAGATTGATTGACACGTTTCCTTTTTCAAGAGTAAAATCATCCAGATCCTCTTTAGAACCACGCACAACAATTTCCAGATTGCCCTGTTCTGCATATGACACCTTGTAATCCTTTGGTGCATTCAGTAGCGCAATGGAATTGTATGGGAATTCGACTGTCTTAGTTCCGAATTTCTCTACCTGGATCTTTATAACGATCGGTACGCCTCCTGCGCTGTCCTGGTCTGTCTTTGCCCAGTACGGAAGATAATTGGCGATATCTACTGTCTTCTCTATTGTCTGGTCCAGACCATCTTCTGCCAGCTCTTCTGCCGGAATTTCAATTGAATCCACTGTTTCCAGCTGCTCCTCTGTGCCTACGATCTGAATGCTTTCCGGCTGGATACTGATTCCGCTGAAATGATATCCGCTCGCAGTACCGATCAGTGAAGTATCAAATTCTACCGGAATACTCTTTGTCTGAAGCATGGTGATTTTTACCTTCAGTCCTTCGTCTCCCAGGTTATTCTCAATCTGTGTCGAATCTATGATCTTTCCATTGTTATCATAAAGAATCAGCTCTGCTTCTTTTTCCTCATCTTTAGACTGTCCTGAAACATCAACAAGTGCTACCACCTTGTCGATTGAATCGATTACTGATTCTGGCCCGCTGATCTTAATCTTCTCCGGATTTGCTTTCAGCTCACCCACCTGATATCCGTCTCTCGGTGTTCCCGAACTGGTTGCTGTGATCGGGAAAGTCTCTGATTTTCCAAGTTCAATGCTTACTCGCAAATTGATCGGGTTGGCAGTCGCCTCAAACCTTCCTGCATAAGAAGGGATCGATATATCGATTGGGATCAGGGATCTGGTTCTGACATCCAGATTCTTCATATCCGCTGTTGCCCTGATATCATCAGTTTTAATTTTATTTAAAATAGAACGTTTTGCCTTTACTGTTACGGATACCGTCCTGCTGTCATCCAGAATCTGATATGTATTGCCCGGATTTGTTACGATTTCCGGATGTGTCACTGTCACCTGGATTCCGGAAAATGTCCGTTCGTCCACCGGATCTTCAATATTCATAACAATTATCCATAAAAGGACAGAGAATACAAATGCCAACAACTTAAGACCCCAGTTTTTAGTCAACGCCCTTTTCATGCGATCTCCATCCTTTCCATATTTTTTTCAAACGTCCAATCTCCACACTCTTCTTACTGATAGATTCCAGACGTTTTTTCAGATATTCCGGTGTAACATTGCGCACAAGCTGTCCGCCCATCGCTACAGATACATACCCGGTCTCTTCTGATACGGTGACGATCAGAGCATCACTCACCTCACTCATTCCGACTGCTGCACGATGTCTGGTCCCCAGCTCCTTACTGATTCCCATATTGTCTGACAATGGAAGATAGCAGGTCGCTGATACGATCCTGTCTCCACGGACAATGATCGCGCCATCATGAAGTGGTGTGTTGTGTTCAAAAATATTGATCAATACCTGCGGTGATACAATACAGTCCAGCGCGATTCCGGTACTCTCGTATTCTGTCAACATGATTGCCTGCTCTACGACGATAAGCGCTCCTGTCTTCACTGCTCCCATCGCAAAGGATGCTTCTACGATTCCATCGATCGTTTTCTGGCTGAAACGTACATTATCTTTTCCTCTTTTATCCAGTGTTACCATATTGGGAACAAATTGTTTTTCCCCCAGTTTTTCCAATGCTCTTCTGAGCTCAGGCTGGAAAATGATCACGACTGCGGTTGCCATGACCGGAAGTGAATTCTGTGCAATCCACAAAATCGTATACATTTTAAAAACTGCAGCCACCAGAATAAACAATGCAACAACCAGAATCCCCCTCAGCAGCATCCAGGCTTTTGTATTCTTTATCCAGAGAATAATCTGATAGAATAAAAATGTAATAATCAGTATCTCAACAGCATCTACTACCCGGATCTGCGGGAAGTACCACGATTCTGATACAAATCTTTTTAAAACCTGTGTTAATACTGTGTTCAACAGTGTACCCCCTTTTCTATCCGTTATTTATACCCCTGTTTTTTATAATATTTCCCTATTTGTTATCGCTATTCAGTTCATTTTCCACAATGCTCTGAATATCCAGTTCTTCCTTCAGGCTCTTTGCAAGAAGGATTTCATCTGTATTGCCCCCAACTCTTGTCGGTCGCTGAACTGCCGGACTCTTTGGCCGTTTTACCTTAGAAGCCGTTTTTGTTTTGCGTACTGCCGGTTTCTCCGTCTGCCCACTCTTCGACCTCTGTCTTCTCTCCGGTTCTGTTCCCGCAATCTCACCTGTTTCTTTCCGCTCATTGATATGTTTAACCGTCTTCTCCGGAGCTGTCATCGAAATCTTAGGGATGGCTTTTACATAATAATAATATTCATCATCCTCAAACTGGAGACGTTCTGTTCTGGAATAATCCACCGAGAACAGGAAAAATTCCATGATAAAACCAATCACGACTGCTGCAATATTTCCAATGATCAGCATATTATAAGAAGTATGTATATCGAATACAATATCTCCGATCACAATTACAACAATATTCACAACCGCACCGGATGCTGCTGCGATTTTCCACGCATGATCTACCGAAAGCCGGCGCACTGTATATACCACAAAAATAGAGATAATAAATGCGATCACAGTGATCCACAGAGTCTTATCCTGGAATACCGTCTTCACAAACAGCGAAATCTGCCTAGTAATTCCATCCGCACTGGTGATCGCTGTTGCCGAAGTTCTCACACATTCGATCATATAGTAAATGATCGTTCCAAATACAACCGGTACTGCTGAAATCGGTCCAAGTACAAGCGCACAGGCAACCGGCACCACATACGGAACATGAAGCATAAATGCTACCGGTGTGACCAGAAGAAGAAGTGCCTTTTTCGGAGTAAATCTGCAGTAAAAGATAAACATTACCACAAAGATCAGTGCCGCTGCCGCTGCCACTCCTATAGACAGTTTGAACAGATGCACAATTACAAGTCCTGCCGCCACATACGCCGTTACAACCGGTGGAAGAAAGGTGCAGATCACTGCCAGTGCCACCGCTACAACCGGTGTCGCCACCGCTTTCATCAGTCCAATATTCTGGTTGATCATAAGAAATGTGACCAGTGCCAGAACAAACTGCACAGCTTTATCAATATAGATTGATTTTATCGCGTATAATTCCTGTAATTTATCTCTCCATACTATCAGATCATTCATTATCGTTTCTCCCTTTCATACATTCTGTTCAGTCTTGTAAGATCGTGATTGAATTGTTTCACACGCTTTCTTGCTTTTTCATGTTTGGTTCCGTAAAAATGGGAAGCAACGATTCCATAAAAAATAACAAGTACCAGATATCCAATTATCACAGCTGCCGCAAGCATCACAAGAAACTGCATATTCAGATTTTTCATCAGTTCATCCAGAAAAGCAATAACTCCGATTCCCACTGCAACAGCATAGCCGACCGTGACCCATATGATCGTAGCAATGGTGTGAAAGCTCCGGTAATCTTTCTTATAATAAGAACTGATCTTAAAATCTTCCTCTCCCTGTTTGCTTTCGTACATCGCCATCCTTGTCATCAGCTTAACTTTGCTTTCATTTAACATTTTGTCACCTCATACGTTTTATTCGTATATGCATTACTTTCAGTATAACAAATATCAGATTCCTTGTCCAATACTTACCGTCAAAAAGTATACATTTTCGGCTCCTGCCTTTTTCAGCACTCTCGCCGCTTCGTCTAAGGTACTTCCTGTCGTATAAATGTCGTCGATCAAAACGATATTTTCTCCTTTTACATTTTTCTGCACTGCAAATGCTCCCCTGATGTTTCGTTTTCTCCCTTTATCGCCCAGCTCTTTCTGAGGACTAGTCGCCTTAATTCTCTTAACAGCACCTGCATCCATGGCAATTCCGGTATTTTCTGATAATACTTTTGCTACAATTTCTGCCTGATTAAATCCCCGCTTTCTTTTTCGCCGTGAATGCAACGGAACCGGCACAATCAATGTGATCTTTCTTTCCCATAGATAAGAAAGAAAATGCTCTTCCATTTCTTTTCCGAACGTCTGTCCGTAAATCCTCCGGTTCTGATATTTCATTGCATAAACTGCATTTTCCACTGCATCTTTATGTACCCAGAGGCTTCTTCCATCAACAAAAAGATGCTTCTGCCTGGTGCAGTCATAACAATATTCTTCTTCCGGATCTGTCAAGGGCTTTCCACAGCACATGCATCTTACTTCACCAATATAAGGAAGTTTTTCACGACACGCCTTGCAGATTCCATTGTGTTCCGTAGAATGTTTCTTTCCTGCACTTACAATTTCTCCACAAAACGGACATTTCGAGGGATAAATTAGTTCCAGAATTGTTTCTTTGACCTTTTTTAAGTTTTCCATCCGCTTTTCGGATTTGATTTTCTACATTTTCAGTGTAACTATCCGCAGAATTCCCGGATCCGTTCTGCCAGACTGGTGTTCCGGTTGTGTTCATTGGTATTCCGGATCATCTCATGGAAGGTCTGGTCACTCCCGACAATTGTCACACATTTTCTGGCTCTTGTGATCGCCGTATAAAGAAGATTTCTGTGAAACAGCTGTCTTGGTCCGCTCAGAAGCGGGATGACAACCGCCGGATATTCGCTTCCCTGCGACTTGTGAATGGTGATCGCATAGGCGAGCTCCAGTTCTTCCAGCAATTCAAACGGATACTTTACCTTCCTTTTTTCATCGTATTCGACTTCCAGTGTTTCAGTATATGTATTGATCTCGGTGACAATTCCCATATCGCCATTGAAAATTCCCATTCCTTTATCCACCGTCAGTCCATACTTGGTTGTGATCTCCCATTCAAGCTGATAGTTATTCTTGATCTGCATCACCTTGTCGCCCACGCGGAATTTGTGATCGCCATATTCTTTTTCCGCTTTTCCCGGCTCCGGTGGATTCAGATACTCCTGCAAAATACTGTTCAGCCTTTCCACTCCCAGCAGTCCTTTCCGCATCGGTGTGAGTACCTGGATATCATATGGTTTTGCATTGACATATTTAGGAAGCTTCTTCTGGATCAGTGTCAGCAGAACACTGATGATCACATTCGGATCCTGTCTTTTCAAAAAGAAGAAATCCCGGCTTTTATTATCCAAAAGGACCGGTTCTCCCCGGTTGATCTTATGTGCATTTACCACAATATCACTCTCCTGTGCCTGTCGGAAAATCCGGGTCAGCATGACGACTGGAAAACATTCCGATGCGATGAGATCCTTCAAAATACTTCCCGGGCCTACTGATGGGAGCTGGTTACAGTCCCCTACCAGGATCAGCCTTGTCCCCGGTACAATTGCGGTAAGAAGTGCATTCATCAGAGGCAGGTCTACCATAGACATCTCATCGATGATGATCACGTCGGTTTCCAGTGGATTGTCTGCATTTCTTGCAAATCCGTTCCGGTTCGGGTTCTCATCCACCTCCGGATTACCGTTCACCTCCAGAAGCCGGTGGATCGTCTGCGCTTCCCATCCGGTTGCCTCTGTCATTCTTTTTGCGGCACGCCCGGTTGGTGCCGCCAACATAATTTCCATATTCTCACCGTGAAAATATTCGATCATGGCATTGATTGTTGTCGTTTTTCCGGTTCCGGGACCTCCTGTTAGAATCATAATTCCATTCCGCACAGCCGCCATGACCGCATTTTCCTGCTTCTCGTCAAGCTGCATTTCGGCTTCTTTTTCAATCTGATGGATCTTTTTTTCGATCACTACATTGGCTTCTTCATATTCCAGATTCAGATCATGCAGCATTTTCGCAGTATTGAGTTCCAGATAATAGAAGTGGGACACGTATACCCGCAAACCTTCTTCAGATTCTTTGAGTACGATTTTCTTTTCCATCGACAGATCCATCAGGTATTTCTCAATATCCTTGATCTCCACTTCCAAAAGTGCAGATGCCCGGCGAAGCAACACGTCCTTTGTCAGATAGACATGCCCTTCGGCAACACTCTGCTGTAAGGTATAAAAAATACCACTCCGGATACGGAAATCCGAGTCTGAATGGATGCCGATCTTCGTTGCGATTTCATCAGCGATCTTAAATCCGATCCCCTGAATCTGATCTGCAAGCTGGTATGGATTTCCTTCCAGTACCTGATAGGTCTTCGGACCGTAAAACTGATAAATCTTTGCTGCAAGTGTCGTCGAAATCCCAAATTTCTGAAGATAGATCATTGCCTTCCGCATATCTTTTTTCTCTTCTACCTGTACAGCGATCTCTCTTGCCATACGTTCGCTGATCCCACGCACCTCCGCAAGTCTTTCTGGTTCTTCTTCGATGATACGGAAGGTGTCTTCCCTGAATTTTTTCACAATCCTGCCGGCAAGAGATGCACCAACCCCTTTGATTGCCCCTGATCCCAGATAGCGTTCAATCGAAAGCAGATCTTCCGGTGCTTTGATCTCATAATTCAGCACTCGGAGCTGTGTTCCGTATACACTGTGAACCACATATTCTCCGTTCACCTCAATCAGCTCTCCCTCTGATAAATAGTTAAAGTTTCCGACACAGGTCAGATCGCCATCATCATTATTCAAATTAAATACGGTATATCCATTGTCTTCATTGCGAAATACAATGTGTTCTACGTAACCTTTTACTGTTTCCATACTTTTTTCCTTTTTAAAAAGGCTGTCTCTCTACAGAAACAGCCTTCTCATGTGCTTATCACTAGAAATCTTTTTTTCCGTTCATAAACTCCACATACTGACCGGTACCGATTGCAACAACCTTCATCGGGTCTTCCGCTGTCATCGTATTAATGCCTGTCCTTTCTTCGATCAGTTCTTCCAGCCCGCGAAGCAGCGCACCTCCACCTGTCAGTACAATTCCACGATCCAGAATATCCGCGGAAAGTTCCGGCGGTGTTCTCTCCAGAACCCCAATGACCGCTTCGACGATCTGACTTGTAGTCTCATGCAGTGCTTCTTCGGTCTCAGAAGCCGTTACCGTGACCGTCTTTGGCAATCCTGTTACCAGGTTCCGCCCCCTTACTTCCATTGATTCATCTTCTACAAGAGGATATGTCGTTCCGATCTTGATCTTGATATCTTCTGCTGTCCTGTCTCCGATCAGCAGAGTGTGCTTTTTCCGGACATAACGGACGATTGCTTCATCAAAATCATCACCTGCAACTTTTAATGATGTATTCACAACAGTTCCTCCAAGGGAAATCACCGCAATGTCGGATGTACCACCACCGATATCCACGATCATGTTGCCGCATGGTTTTGAAATATCTATTCCGGCTCCGATTGCCGCTGCAACCGGTTCCTCAATCAAATGTACTTCCCGCGCACCGGCTGCAAAAGCAGCCTCTTCTACCGCCTTTTTTTCAACCTCTGTAACACCACTTGGCACACAGATACTGATATTCGGCTTCTTAAATGTACGCTTTCCCAGTGCTTTCTGAACAAAATATTTGATCATTTTTTCTGTGACAATGTAATCGGAAATAACGCCCTGTCTGAGAGGTCTTACTGCAACAATGTTCCCCGGTGTCCTTCCAAGCATCAGCCTTGCTTCTTCACCGATTGCTTTTATCATATTGGTATCTCTGTCAAAGGCAACGACTGAAGGTTCTTTCAGTACAACTCCCTTTCCTTTCACATAAACGAGGATACTTGCTGTTCCTAAATCAATTCCTAAATCTATTGACATCACGATTCCCCTTTCACATACTCACCTTATTATAATCAAATCTTTAATAAATAGAAAGTCTTTTTTTCAAGTTCAGGATTTTTTAAGATTTCTGTATCATTTTCTGTCCAGCATCATTTTGATGTATTTTCCTGTATATGAATTCGGGTTTTCTGCCACTTCTTCCGGTGTACCGCACGCAACAACTGTGCCCCCCTTGTCACCGCCTTCCGGTCCGATATCGATAATATAATCTGCTGTCTTGATCACATCCAGGTTATGTTCGATCACGATAACCGTATTGCCATCTGCCGCGAGTCTGCGCAGGATTTCCGTCAACTTGTGCACATCTGCAAAATGAAGTCCGGTTGTTGGTTCGTCCAGAATGTACACTGTCTTCCCAGTGCTTCTCCGGCTCAGTTCAGTTGCAAGCTTGATCCGCTGTGCTTCACCGCCGGAAAGGGTTGTAGACGGCTGGCCAAGACGAATATAAGAAAGTCCTACATCGTAAAGTGTCTCCATTTTTCTACGGATACTCGGTACATTTTCAAAGAAATGAAGCGCCTCTTCTACTGTCATATTCAGAACATCATAAATGCTTTTTCCTTTATATTTTACCTCCAGTGTCTCACGGTTGTAGCGTTTTCCGCCGCATACCTCACACGGCACATATACATCCGGAAGGAAATGCATCTCGATCTTGATGATTCCATCTCCGCTACACGCTTCACAGCGTCCGCCCTTGACGTTAAAGCTGAATCTTCCTTTTTTATAGCCTTTCGCCTTCGCATCCGCGGTTGCCGCAAACAGATCCCGGATCAGGTCGAATACTCCGGTATATGTCGCCGGATTGGATCTTGGCGTCCTTCCGATTGGAGACTGGTCAATGTCGATCACTTTGTCCAGCATTTCCAGTCCTTCAATCCGCTTATGCTTTCCAGGAATCACACGGGCACGGTTTAGCTTTTTCGCCATACTCTTGTAAAGGATTTCATTCACCAATGAACTCTTGCCGGAACCAGATACGCCGGTTACACAGGTCATCACGCCAAGTGGGAACTTCACGTCAATATTTTTCAGGTTGTTCTCTGCTGCACCTACAACTTTGATCCAGCCGGTCGGAACTGCGCGGGTTTTCGGAACCGGGATCTTGATCTTTCCGCTTAAATATGCACCTGTGATCGACCGTTCTACTTTCATGATCTCCTGTGCCGTTCCCTGGGCAACCAGTTCTCCACCATGTTCTCCGGCTCCCGGTCCGATATCGATTACCTGGTCTGCCGCAAACATGGTATCTTCATCATGCTCAACCACGATCAGTGTATTTCCAAGATCACGGAGATGCTTGAGTGTTGCGAGAAGTTTGTCATTATCTCTCTGGTGCAGGCCGATACTTGGCTCATCCAGAATATAAGCCACACCCACAAGACCGGAACCGATCTGCGTCGCAAGCCGGATTCTCTGTGCTTCTCCACCGGAAAGAGTTCCTGTTGCACGGGCAAGTGTCAGATATTCCAGACCCACATCCAGAAGAAACTGCAGGCGCGCTTTGATCTCTTTTAATATCTGTCCGCCGATCATCTGCTGCGTCTTTGACAGTTCCAGACTGCTGATAAACCGCTGAAGCCGTTCAATCGACATTGCTGTTACGTCTGAAATATTTTTATCTCCGACCGTTACCGCAAGTGCACCCTTTTTCAGTCGCTGTCCGCCACATTCTCGGCAAGGTGTGATCTGCATAAAACTCTCATATTCTGCTTTCATAGTCTCCGATCCCGTTTCACGGTATCTTCGCTCCACATTTCGGATCAGCCCATCAAATGCAACGTCATAGATCCCTTCCCCGCGTTGTCCTTTATAATAGACCTTGACTTCTTTTCCATTAGTCCCACGAAGTAAAACATCCTGGATTTCTTTCGGATACTGTTCAAACGGCGTATCCAGGTCAAAATGATATTCCTTGCAGAGTGCTTCCAGAATCGCGTGAGTAAAACTGCTCTTATCGGTACAGGACTGCCATCCTGTCACCACGATTGCTCCTTCATTGATACTGAGTAATTTGTTCGGAATCATCAGGTCTTCATCAAACTCCATTTTATATCCGAGTCCGAAACATACCGGGCAGGCACCAAATGGATTGTTAAATGAAAAGCTTCTCGGCTCGATCTCATCAATACTGATTCCGCAGTCCGGGCAGGCAAAATTCTGGCTGAAATTCAGCGGTTCCCCTCCGATCACATCCACAACCAGAAGCCCCTCCGCAAGACTTAATACACTTTCTATGGAATCTGCAAGTCTTTTTTCAATCCCCGGCCTGACAACCAGACGGTCTACAACAATCTCAATATTATGTTTGATATTCTTGTCCAATGTGATTCCTTCGGAAAGCTCATACATATTTCCGTCAATCCTTACACGGACATAACCGCTTTTCTTTGCTCTGTCCAGAAGCTTGACATGGGTTCCCTTTCTCCCCCGCACAACCGGTGCCATCAGCTGGATCTTTGTCCCTTCCGGAAGTGCCATGATCTGATCGGTCATCTCATCTGCCGTCTGCTTCTTGATCTCTCTTCCACACTTCGGACAATGCGGAATCCCGATTCTCGCATACAGCAATCGAAAATAATCGTAAATCTCCGTCACAGTTCCGACTGTGGATCTCGGGTTGCGGTTCGTAGACTTCTGGTCAATGGAAATCGCCGGTGAAAGTCCTTCAATACTTTCTACATTCGGCTTCTCCATCTGCCCAAGAAACTGTCTTGCGTAAGAAGACAGAGATTCCATATATCGTCTTTGTCCCTCTGCATAAATTGTATCAAATGCAAGGGATGATTTGCCGGAACCACTGAGACCGGTCAGTACTACCAGTTTGTTCCTCGGAATATCTACATCAAGATTCTTCAGATTGTGCTCGTTCGCACCTCTGATCTTTATCAGTTCTTTCTTTTTTTCAGCCATCTGTTCTTCCTCTTCTATCTCTTCGCTTTACTCCATCTCATTCAAATGCTTTTTCAGCTCGATCAGCTTATCACGCAGCTCTGCTGCCGCCTCGAAATTCAGCTCTGCTGCCGCTTTCTTCATCTGCTTTTCCAGCTTCTTGATCAGCTTCTCCAGCTCTGCCACACTCATGGATTCCGGATCTTTTTCCAGCCTCATCTCTTCTGCTGCAACCTTCTTTGAAATACTGATCAGATCACGCACCGACTTCTTGATCGTCTGTGGCGTGATTCCATGTTCTTCATTGTATTTCATCTGAATCTCACGACGGCGCATCGTCTCATCAATCGCCATCCGCATCGAATCCGTCATGTTATCCGCATACATGATAACATGCCCCTCTGCATTTCTCGCCGCACGACCAATGGTCTGGATCAGTGAAGTTTCCGAACGCAGGAAACCTTCTTTGTCCGCATCCAGAATCGCTACCAGTGTGATCTCCGGAATATCCAGGCCTTCTCGAAGCAGGTTGATTCCAACCAGTACATCAAATACATCTAGGCGCATATCCCGGATGATCTCTGTCCTTTCCAGAGTATCAATATCCGAATGTAAATATTTCACACGAATGCCAAGCTCCCGCATATAATCGGTCAGATCTTCTGCCATACGCTTTGTCAGTGTTGTGATCAGTACCTTATTCTTCTTCGCTGTTTCTTTATTTACCTCACTGATCAGATCATCAATCTGTCCTTCGATCGGGCGCACTTCTACTTCCGGATCCAGAAGACCTGTCGGTCGGATTACCTGCTCTGCCCGCAGCAGTTCATGAGACTCCTCGTACTCTCCCGGTGTCGCCGATACAAACAGTACCTGGTCAATCTTACTTTCAAATTCCCCAAAGCTGAGCGGTCTGTTATCCTTTGCCGATGGCAGACGGAATCCATAATCTACCAGTGTTGTCTTTCTCGACTGATCGCCGTGATACATGGCTCCAATCTGTGGAATCGTCTTATGCGACTCGTCGATCATGATCAGAAAATCATCCGGAAAATAGTCAATCAATGTACATGGCGGCTCCCCTGCTTTCTGCCCGGTCAGATGCCTCGAATAGTTTTCAATTCCGGAACAAAATCCTGTCTCTCGCATCATTTCTATATCAAAATTCGTTCTCTCAGAAATACGCTGTGCTTCCAGAAGCTTATCTTCCCCTTTAAAATAACGGATCTGCTGCTCCAGTTCTTCTTCAATCTCCCCGATGGCACGCTCCATATTCTCCTTGGACACTACATAATGAGATGCCGGGAAAATTGCCACATGCCCAATCACATTCAACACTTCACCGGTCAATGTATCAATCTCTGTTATTCTGTCTATCTCATCACCGAAAAATTCAACTCTGTATGCAATTTTTTCCGAATACGCCGGGAAAATCTCAACCACATCTCCTCGCACCCGGAACGTTCCACGCTTGAAATCCATATCATTGCGGTCATACTGGATCTCAACCAACTTCTTCAGAACTTCATCCCTGTCTTTGATCATGCCCGGTCTAAGTGAAATCACCATTTCCTTGTAATCAATCGGCGAACCCAGTCCGTAAATGCAGGACACACTTGCCACAATGATGACATCATTCCGCTCAGAAAGCGCTGCTGTCGCAGAGTGGCGGAGCTTGTCGATCTCATCGTTGATGGCAGAGTCCTTGGCAATGTAAGTGTCGGATGACGGAACATAAGCTTCCGGCTGGTAGTAGTCGTAGTAGGATACAAAATATTCCACTGCGTTATCGGGGAACATCTCCTTGAACTCTCCGTATAACTGAGCCGCTAACGTCTTATTATGAGCGATGACAAGTGTCGGCTTCTGTAATTGCTGAATCACATTTGCCATCGTAAAAGTCTTTCCAGAACCCGTAACCCCTAGTAAAGTCTGGCATTGATTGCCTTCCTTGAACCCTTTCACAAGCTCTGCAATCGCCTGTGGCTGGTCTCCGGTTGGCTCGTATGGGGCTTTCAATTTGAACTCATTCATGGTAAATTCCTCCATTTGTGACTTTTACTATGACCACTATCAGCCAAAAATTCGTAATCAGATTCGTAACGAAATGCCCATTTTTGTCTCGAATAGAGGTCATTTTTGTCTCGTTACGAATAAAAGTCACAAAATTCATATTTGCGGATAAAACAGCACTCGGAAATGCCTGATGATACTAGGCTCCGGTTCTGTCATATTTTTACTGTTTGTTCTTGTAACAGTCCCTATTATATCAAACATTTTTTTGAAAGTATATAGATGAAAGCAAGAAAAAAGTACAAATGTTCGATTCTCATTTGTACTTTTCTATCTTACTACTATTCTACTACAATATATTTATGGATAAT